>NZ_JBXWMF010000010.1:0-155883 GCF_059609725.1 Ruegeria sp. YTSC199 | reverse complement strand
TGCCGTCGAAGCCAAGGTCAAAGCCGAAGTCGCAGATCTCTGCGCCAAATTCCCGATCTACCCTAACCTGTAAGTTGGTTAAAAACTAAAGACCTGAGCGGCGCCTTATGGGCGCCGTTTTTTTTGGCGGATCAGATAAAACCCTGCCACCGTAGGAAAATGATCAGCAGCGCGAACAGGGCCAACAGGTTGAACGCCAGCCCGCCCAGCATCCCCAGAAACCAACCCAGCCGCCGGTCGGCACGGTTGATCCCGCTCAGATGGGCCTGAACCTCTTCTGACGCGCGCGCAAGTTTTGGAGTATCCAGCACCAGCCGCAGCTTAGGATGAGCTGCCATCGGCTCGGCATGCGCCAGCATCAACGCCTGCTTGTAAATGCGGCGGGGCAGAAGCCGTTTGGCTTTTCGGATCGACTCGGCCAGCGTCTTGTCCTTTACACCCAGTTTCTTGCGCAGCAGTTGAACCGTTTGCGCAATCTGGCTCTGGATATCTGTGTTTTCCGACATGACGGGCCTCCGAAGCTGCCAACTTACTACCCATCGGCGAAGCCGACAATGGGGCTGGTTGTTTCTGATCTCGGCGGGTATCACAGCCTCATGCTGAACACGATCATACATGGCGGACCGACCGAGAAGCTTCCTCTGCTTATTGCCCACGGACTTTATGGTTCGGCCCGGAACTGGGGGGTGATTGCCCGGCGTCTGGCGGATGAGCGGCAGGTAGTGGCCGTCGATATGCGCAACCATGCATACAGCATGTGGACCGATCAGCACAGCTATCTCGAATTGGCCAATGATCTGGCCGAGGTGATCGAGCATTTCGGCGGCAAGGCCGACGTTGTGGGCCATTCAATGGGCGGCAAGGCAGCAATGACGCTGGCCCTGCAGCACGAGCATCTGGTGCGCAGGCTGGTGGTCGCCGACATTGCGCCGGTGACTTACACCCACAGCCAGATCCAATTCATCGAAGCCATGCGTGCCGTTGATTTCTCGGCGATCGAGCGGCGCTCGGACGCGGCGCAGCAGTTGGCCGACCAGGGAGTTGAACCGTCTTTGCAGAGCTTTTTCACTCAATCGCTTGATATCAAGGGGAAACGCTGGCTGCTGAACCTGGATGTTCTTGCGGCTGAGATGCCCAAAATCATGGGGTTTCCAAAGTTGGACGGGTCGTGGAACGGCCCGGCACTGTTCTTGTCGGGCGGGGAGTCGGAGTATGTCCTGCCAGAGCATCGCGATCTGATCCGGGCGCTGTTTCCGGCCGCCAAGTTTGCCAAGATTCCCGGCGCAGGTCATTGGCTGCACGCCGAAAAGCCCCGCGAATTCGAAGCCGCCGTCCGGGCGTTCCTGAACGCCTGATACCTTACGCCGAAATCTCATCCTCATACTGGGCCTAGTCGGGCAATCTTCCGAGGATGTAGACCCGCGCATACCCCATGTCCATCAGGAGCTTTCCCACCAACGCGGCGCAAGCGTCAGCCGCACAATAGAGGATAATCAGCAGTCCTTCCCAAAGTCGAAGTGATGGGGTGGCAAGGTCTCATCGGCGCGTAACTCCAACATGCCGCGCGGGATGTGATGAGCGCCGCTGGCCCGCCCTGCATGCTGCAACTCGGCGGCATCGCGTAAGTCCAGTAGCAAACCGCCATGCCTCAGCAACTCGCTCGTTGTTTCGGTGTCAACTCCCCCAACCACAGCGTTGGTGGCCTTTACCAGTCTTGAACTGTCAGAGGCATACTTAACCCTCCGGTGGTTTTCGCCGGAGGGCAACATGCAATTCGTGGAAGGGGCGGACCGGTCCTGTGGTCAGCCTGTTTACTGTTCGCGGAAGGCGCGCGACATGCTGTCTGTTACTGGTTTCGCGATATAAGCCGCGAATGTGCGCTCTTCGGTCTGGATCATGATCTCGGCGGGCATACCCGGGGTCGGGATAAAGCCCCGCACGCGCTCCATCTCTTCCGGTTCCAGCGAGATGCGGGCCAGATAGACCTCTTGCTGCGCACCGTTGGTTTCTTCAATCAGCGAGTCAGCTGACAAATAGAACACCTGCCCGTTCAACACCGGCGTCGTCCGCTGGTTCAGTCCAACCAGGCGCACGGTTGCATCTTGCCCGGTCACAACACTGTCGATTTCGGTGCGCGGGATTTGCGCTTCGATGATCAAGGGGGCGTCGGCGGGTAGAATCTCGGCGATGGGTTCACCGGTTTCGATCACGCCGCCCGGCGTGTGATAGTGCAACCGCACAACGGTGCCGGTAACCGGGGCCCGCACAACCGCACGGTCCAGAACGCTGCGGGCCTGACGAGCTTTTTCGCGGACACTTTCCAGATCGGCTTCGATCACGCCCAGTTCATCCAACGCAGCCTCGCGGTAGGCTGCCCGCGTGCGGGATATCTGTTCTTCGTATTTCAACAGCATCTGGCTGATCTCAGCCGCCTCGGCCTGCAACCGCGCCTGCTGACCTTCGGCTTCGGCCTGAACCCGGCGAATTGTGTTCAGCTCACCCTTGCGCACCAGCCCTTTTTCAAAAAGCGCCTGCTTGGTTTCAAGCTCTTCCTGAAGGATTTCGGACCGTCGCACCATACTATCCAATTGGGCCTCAAACCCGCTGGAGCGAATTCTGAGCGCCTCCATGTTGCGTTCCAACAAAGCGATGTCGTTTAGCAAGGTTTTTCGGGACAAATCAAAGGTAATCTTTTGCCCATCAAGAATGCTCAACACCTCGACATCATCCGAAGCGGTGATCAGGTTCTGGGAAAACTCCAGCCGTTGCTCTTCGCCGTATTCCGCATTCAGGCGTTCCGACATGGCCTGCAGGCGGATTTTACGGATAAACAACTCACGCTCATTGGCTTCGGCTGAGGTTTGGTCCAGCGTCATCATCACTTGACCCGCTTTGACGGCTTGGCCTTCGACAACCTTGATATCCTGAATGATGCCACCTTCCAGGTGCTGCACAATCTTGTTGCGGCCAGTGGCGACAAAGCTGCCCTGCGCGATAACCGCAGCGGCCAGAGGCGCGCTGAAAGACCAGACACCAAAGCCACCAAAGCAGGCTACCAACATGATAAGCCCGATAACAACCAGGCGATTGATCGAGCGCGGAACCTCGGCATACCAGACGTCTGGATCCTTGGGATCATTGTTCACGGGGACCAGTTCATTCATGTCGTATTCCCCTTTACTGCTTTTGAATGCCGGGCTGGTTGTTACGCGGCCCGTTAAGTTGTTGCAGAACCTGTTCGCGGTGACCAAACAGTGCCACGCGACCATCCGTCAGCAACATGATCTTATCGACAACGTTCAGTAGTGTCGGCTTTTGCGTAATCACCACAACGGTAATCTTACTTTCCCTGGCCTGTTCAATGGCCCGCGCCAACGCCTTGTCACCAGCAACGTCCAGGTTCGAGTTCGGCTCGTCCAGAACCACCATACGCGGATTGCCAAAGAACGCCCGCGCCAGTGCGATGCGCTGTTTCTGCCCGCCAGACAGCGGCGAGCCATCCGCGGCCACCACGGTTTCATAACCCTGTGGCAGCGTCGCAATCATGTTGTGGACATCGGCCAGAACGGCAGCATCGTGGATCTGCTCATCGGTCGCATCATCTCGCATCCGACCAATATTGTCCTTGATAGTCCCGGGGAATAGTTGAACGTCCTGCGGTACATAGCCGATGTTCTCACCAAACTGACGCGGGTCCCAGTTGCGGATATCCATCAGGTCAAGCCGGACACTGCCCGAAGTCGGCAGGATCGACCCGACCAGCGTTTTACCCAGCGTTGTTTTCCCTGCGCCAGAGTTGCCAATAATCGCCAGCGTCTCGCCCGGATTCAGCGAGAAGCTGATTCCGTTCAGAACAACGCGCTTTGTGCCACCAGGCACATAGAGCAGGCGCTCTACGTCCAGTCGACCTTCGGGGCGCGGCAGGCGCAGTTTTTCGAATTGCAGGGCTGAGTTGGACAGCAGTTGATTGATACGGCCAAAGGCCCCACGCGTCAGCAGGAAGCTGTTCCATCCTTCAATCGATCCTTCGATCGGCGCAAAGGCACGACCCGCTATGATTGATGCTGCAATAACCATGCCGCCCGTAATCTCACCCTGCAACGCCAAATACGCACCCCAACCCAGAATGGCGATCTGTGTCAGCAGCCGAACTGCTCGGGAAATAGCGGCAAAAATCACATTCCGGTCCTGAGCGCGAACCTGCCATGTCAGGGATTGGGCAGTATCACGACCCCATATACGAACGGCCTCTGGGATCATGGCCAGCGCGTTGATGATCTGGCTGTTCCGCGACATCGAGTCCAGATGCAGGTTTGCCATGGACTGCGCCTTGTTAGCCTCGGCAAAGGGTTTGGCCGTCATACGCTGGTTGATGAATGCAATCACCATCAGCAGCAAGGCTGTCACGATCACGATCGACCCTAGTTGTGGATGCACCAAAAAGATCATCAGGATAAACAATGGCGCAAAGGGTACATCCAGGAAGGATATTAACGTACCCGAAACCAGAAATCCCCGAACTTGCTGCAGGTCACCCAAGGTCTGGTATTCACGTCCGTTCCCGTGCAGCGAGGCATGCGCCGCCGCGCTCAGCACCGGGGCACCAAGACGGGCGGCAACTTCGACCGCTGTCCGCATCAGCATGAAACGACGCACTGCATCAAAGGCCGATTGGAAAACCACTGCCCCCGCGACAATCGCCGTCAGCATGACAAGTGTGTCCAGCGATCGGCTGGTTAGAACACGGTCACTGATCTGGAAAAGATAAATCGGGATCGCAAGGATCAAACAATTCGTCGCACAGGTTAGAACCAGCACAAAGGCCAGGTTTTTATAGATCGCCCGCAGCGAAGTGCGTAACGTTTTCTTAAAATCTTCTGGCGGAGTACGTTTGTGAAAAGTCTGGGGTGGCCCTTTCCCATCGCCGCCGCCAGAATTGCTGCGCAGCAATGGCTCATTTGCCTTGGCCTCGATAGTGGTGCCCATGCGATCACCGCCATTCGAGCGCGACGCCGGGGGTATACGGTCGCTCGTTTTATTGACGGGTTCGGGATCGGGGCTCTCGACATCGGCCACCCCAGCACCGCTGCCCTGTTGGTCACTATCTTCGGCAGGCTGCGGCTCCTCGCGCCGGGGGGGAGGTCCGGCGCGCAGTTGCGGTTCCTCTTTCACTTCTTGATGAGCAGGTTTCGCTTTCACGGTTTTTTCGGCGCTCGCATCGCTTTGGGCGACTGCCTCCCGATTGCCGTCTTGTGGATCACTAATCCGGAAATCTTCGCTTAGGCGTAATCCCGGAGTTTTCTTTAGCTTCTTTTCAGACTGGCCCGCGCTTGGCGGTTTCGAAACGGCGCCGCCGTTACGATCCAACGGACTGGTGTATCGTCTCGGGCGCGACGGAAAAACAATCGACATGTCAAAACTTTCAGGTCACTCGTAACAAACAGGTTTACTACGCTAGCATAGTTTGCAGTCCGTCGTCGACGGTTGCCTGTTCCGAAGGGGTCAACTTGTTGTGGTCCGGGCAGTTCTTAGCATCGGCCGCGGCATCCATTTCTTCCATCATAAGCGCGACGGCTTCGCTGACGATCTCGGCCTTTTCCTCTTCCACGCTATCGATCAGGCTCGCCTGATGAAGCATGAGTTCCGAGTATGCTTCTTCCTTCGCCATAATGACTGAATCGACACCCATCTTATTGATACTGGCTTTGTTCAGAATGGCGTTTCCCGCCGCCACAGCGGAAACCTCCTGACCATTTGGATCGATATAGATGTCGTCCTCGTCCTGTAGTTTTGTCACTTGTTCGATGGCATTGACCTGCAACAGATCGCCATCGACCTTGAGGACACGCACCAACTCTGCACCTGCGAACATCGGGTCATTTAGCAGAGCATCTTCCAATGCGTCTGTGTCGACTTCCTGCAATGGTATGGCTTCTGCAAGAGAGTCGCTCAGTTCTTCATGTGTGTCTTCACCGGTTGTCTTCAGAGAAACCTCATTCATCACAAGGTTCTCTTCCGCGTCTGTCGGATGGGCACCGTAAACCACATCACTGTCCATCAGAGCGATTGTCTGGGTCACAACATCGATCGAGAGCATGTCCCCGCCAATTATGATCACGTCGTAGAAACTGCCCAGTTGCAGAATATCAGTGACATTGGTCATGATATTCTCACCCAGCGTGTATGCAGTGGACGTGGCTGTGACCTCAGTGTGAATGTGGTCGATATCCGTGGCGTCGATGATCTGTTTGATGAAATTTGTCACCAACAGATCGCCATCAATCCAGTCGATCAACACAATCGGGTCTTCCCCAGGTTCGCCGACATTGTCCGCCAACCATGTTGCCTCGCTGCCTTCGACCAGAATTTCTGAAGACTGGACCACATGCGTTTTGCTTTGTACGCCCGGCGCACCCTGATCGAAGTCGGAAACGACAGCGACCTGACTGACAACGCCCAGATTAACGGATTGCCCACCAACCAGAATATTGGGCGCGTCCACCCAGCCGACATTGATGGCAACTTCGTTAACCGCCAGATTGCCACCTGCAACCACCGAATGGCCGCCCTCAAACTCACTACTTTCGGGCTTGTCCCACTCAGCTGGCAGTGGATCCCAAGAGTCCTCTTCTGTGTCTTCTTCCTCGGTCTTAAGGTTTTCAGGCAGTAAATCCTTAAAGTCCGGTGCCTCATCAACATATTCGCCGTTTACAATCACGCCGATGGCGTCCTCGCCATGGAACTGAACGACCGTAGCGCCGTCGATATCGATATGGATTGAAGCCTGAATCTGATCGATCAACTGCTCAACCGCTTCTCCAGACAAGTAGTCATCGATGTGAATGGACGGTGGGGAAATCGCATGCAGGGACAGGGCCAGGTCAAGTATCGCCTCGCCCTTCGCCATCAGGATTTCGACATCGCGAAAATCACCTTCTCCGATGACATCGTTGTCGTTCAGTTTGATCGTCTGGAACGTATAGGTAACTGCCGAACCGATTAGGTCGTTCACCATCTCAGGCATCAGCTGAATAATGTTCAGTTGAATGCTCGCGCCACCGACTCCAGGTGCCTCGGGCAGCGAGAAATCATTGCCCGGGGCGGAACCCAGATTGACTTCGGAGTCGTTCAATGGCCCAGGGCCTGCCGGGGCCGAAGCGAGTTGTTCCTGAGGAGTAAAAAACTTGTAAGGCAACGGGTCATATTCACCCGGGTCCATCTTCAGGTTTGCCTTGATCTCAACGCGAGTGGGGTCTTCCAGTTCTTCCAATTCTGCTTTTCGTTTGAGTGCGACAAATTCTTCGTACTGATCCCGCAACCGGGCCTGTTCGATCGTTATTTCAAAAGTTCCGATGAAATGGGCAATTTGTTCCGTAATACTGTCAAGCGACATTTCAGTGTCCTTTCCCCGCCCCGGCCTGAAATTTCCGGTTGAGGTGAAGTTGGGCCGAGGCCGCCCGATACGGCCTCGGCGTTTTCTTGAACGAAATCAGAGCCCGCACTGGGCGGGCTCTGGTCTCAGTTACACGTCGGTATCGTCGCTGGAGTAGCTCGACGACATGTTACCACCAACCATCGTTGTATCGACATCGTTGCCAAGAACGTTGGCGCCCATGACGATGGACTGGTTGAAGGCCGATGTATCGACCACTGCTGCAGCAGACGCATAGGATTCGCCGTTCACAATGCCGTCGCCGCCATTGTTTGAACCCCACGTTCCTGCGTTTCCGCCGGCGCCGCCATCACCCGAGTTTGCACCCGATGCGTTGCCGCCGGTGTTCATGCCGCCTTTGGCATCGCCAGCTTCAGCAAATCCATGCGCGTTACCGCTGGTTCCACCGTAAGCTTGTGCAGCACCGCCGCCGCCACCGATGCCGGATTCCGACATACCTGTGGCTTCACCGGTTCCGGTCGAGGTTGCGTCGTTGTCGGAGTCTGCTGCACCGCCGTAACCCGAAATCGCTTCGGAAAGGCTGTCAGCACTGCCGTCAACTTCGGCAGTTGCGAAGACTTCGGCCAGGCCGCCGTCACCGGCAGTGTTGGTTGCATCAACAGATCCGGTACCAGTACCGTCCGATGTTGCATCCTGATCGACCGCGCCACCGCCGCCGCCAACACCGTCTGCCATCGCATCAGCGGATCCGTCAGCATCTGCAGAGCCATCGGCATCGTTGAAGCCGCCGTCTCCGGCATCGGAATCTGCGTCCTGATCGCCAACGCCACTTGCATCGACATTTGCGTCCGCAGGACCACCGTTACCGTTGCCGCCGTCGCTGTCGCCGCCGTCGCCGCCGTCACCGTCGCCACCAGCGCCGCGTGCGCCGTCACCGCCGTCACCGTCGCCGCCTTCACCGCGTGCGCCGTCACCGCCGTCACCGCGTGCGCCATCGCCGCCGTCACCGTCACCACCGACGCCACGACCACCGTCGCCGTCAGCGCCGCGTGCGCCGTCGCCACCGTTGTCGCCGTCGCCGCCGTCACCGCCATTGCTGCTGTCGTCACGGCCTCTGTTGCCGCCGTCGCCGCCGTCGCCGCCGTCACCGCCGTCACCGCCGTCACCGCCGTCACCGCCGTCACCGTCGCCGCCTTCACCGCGTGCGCCGTCACCGTCACCGCCGTCGCCGCCGTCACCGCCGTCACCGTCGCCGCCTTCACCGCGTGCGCCGTCACCGTCACCGCCGTCACCGCCGTCACCGCCGGCACCGTCGCCGCCGTCACCGTCGCCGCCAGCACCGTCACCGCCAGTTCCGTCTGTATGATTGGCAGCCAGACCACCAGCAAGACCCAGTCCGATGTTACCCGCACCGCTGTCGCCGCCATCTGCGTCGCCAGTCGACGTGTCATTGTCTGCGTCGCTGTCTTGGTCGGCGTCTGCGTCGGAGTCATTGTCTCCGCCGGAGGAATCAGCAGCATTGCCGGCACCCGACAGTCCAAGACCCAAACCAAGGCCAAGCGAACCTGCGTGTCCACCATCACCACCGGTACCATCGGCATCTACGTTAGAGTCACTGGCTTGGTTAGCCTCAGAATAGCTGTCTGCGTCACCGGTATCTCCACCGTCGCTATCGCCATCTGCTGAAGCTTCGGACTTGCCAACGCCCAGGCTCGCCGTTTTTGCATCACCCGAGTCACCGCCGTCGCCGGCTGTTGCGTCGGCACTTGCATCACCCGTGTAACCGCCGCCAGCAACTGCTGTGGCACCGTGAACATAAGCACCCGCGTCACCGGCTTCTGTCGAGCCGCCATCGCCGGAATCGCCACCAACTGAGCTGGTTGAGATGCCTTCGCTGGCTTCGGCATGTCCGCCGGACGCATCACCGTTTTGCTCAAACGAGCCGTCGTTTTTGACAACAGCGCTGCCCAGCTCATCGTTGTCTTGAAGATGCGCCATCTGGCTATTGAAGGATGCCATATCGTTGCCGGCACCATCCAACGAGACATCAATGTTAATGTCATCGCCCGGATCATAGTCGAAGTCGCCACCAACGGTGATGACGTCATCTACCGAGCCGCCGTCATAAACGTCGATGTCTACGTGATCGTCGTCGCGGGGAATCCACTCGCCTTCGCCAAAATCAATGTTGACAGAGTTCGAGTTGTCGTTGCTGTCATCGCCGCCGTTAGTGTTTTGCTGCTGCTGCTTCTGATGTTGATCCTGATCCTGATCTTGCTTCTGTTTTTGATCATTTTCGTTGTCAACGTTCGTGTCTTGATCTTGTTTCTGTTGCTGTTGCTGATCGTTATCGACGCTGTTGTCGTTCGTCTGTTCTTGCTCATTCAGATTTGCGTCGACTTCGGCTTCTTTAACGTTGATATCTGCATCGACGTCAACGTCAGCATTTTCGACGTTCACTTCGCCGATTGCCGTAATATCATTAGCTGGTTGATGATGGTTGCGTTTACTCATTTTGAAATTCCACTTTTTAAGCGCTCAACCGTCATTCATCTACAAAACGGCTATTGGCGCGGTTGAAACAAAATTGAAACATTCAGGCGCAAAACGCGCTTGAAGCGGTTTCGTTCAGTGAATTCGTTTCTCACCTTCCTTTCCCGGCTAAGCCGATGTGCTGTCCGCAGTTTGAAAGATTCGCGTAAATTCACGATTCGCGGACACGTCAGGAATAATGCTTCCCAAATTGAAGCAGGATCATCGTTGCAGCAGGAAGGCGCCCTGAATAGCTGCCCTAAAGCATTAGACGGGTTTATATATCTGTTATTAAACGCAAAACTATGGTTCTTAACTAGAGGTGGTTGGTGAAGACACGAAAATGTGGCCGAAGTTCGACTGATCAGTTAAAATATTAATTTTGCTCTACTTTTACGAACATGTATTCAGGAAACCTACCCGAAAGTTCTAGCTCCAATCGGCTATTCGACACGGAATGTTGATGAAAAATAGACTTTCAGGTATAGTGGCAACGTAACAACCGTTAATTTACTGATAATTACGCTCCGCGTTTTGTTTACGATTTCGCCGCAGATTGTGTGGCGTGGGTTTATAGGGGGAAATAATGAGCAATCCGTTGCAGGATAGTGTTACCCAAATAAATGTTTGTTCCGAAGACTTCTCGATCAATTTCATCGGCAAAGAACTCTTCTTTTCAAATCAAACTCTCCGAAACGTTCACTCGGAATTCGGTGTGTTCGCACATCGGTATGACGATATCGCAGAATTGAAATCTGTCGGATATGCAGGTTCGGTGGCTGGCAAGGTGGTGGTCATTGACCAGATCATGCTGGACGATTTGCTTGCTCGACCGCACGTCTATACCGCAGCTGCCGGGACTGGCTGCCTTGCCTTCGCATACCGTAAAGAGGACGCCGCGCGTTCTTTGTTTGAAGCGTGGGACCGAGCGCAATACGGCGATATTGGATATCTGCCAATGAACGTCGCACCGGATGTGTGGCGTTCCATTCTGCGCTTGCTGATGCATGAAGAACTTTATCTGCCCAGCTTCCTTGCCGATTGCGTATCTGCTCCTTCGACTCAGAACAAGCCATGCCTGTTAAAAGAAAGCAGTGTCGAACCGAAACTGGCACCGAAAGAACCGCATCCGGTTTACTCTCGCCTGACGCGGCGGGAAAAACAGGTTCTACAGCTGGTCTCTAAAGGTCAGAGCAACAAGATCATTGCCGCAAACCTCGGCATCACTGAGCACACGGTGAAACTGCACATGCACAATGTCGCGGGCAAGATAGGGGTCAGCAACAGAACGGCAGCCGCGCAATTCTATTTCGAGGTGACAGCACACGAAACGCACGGTCAGATCGTTGACTGAAACGCTCGAAACCCGTTTTGACCGCCTGATCCTGCTGGTCGGCAAGTTGAACTATATGTGGACCAACACCGAAAGCCTGTTGATCCACTTGATTGCTGGCCTGAGTGGCACCAACAAGGATGTCGCTGTCATTGTGTTCCTGACTCTCAACACCACACGTGCCCGGATTGATCTGGTAGAGCGGCTCGCCAAGATGGAAGGACGCCCATCAGAGATACGCGATCCGATCCTGGAGCACACCCAGCGACTGAGCAAACTGTCCTCAATTCGCAACAGGTACAATCACTGCATCTACTCGTTTGATGCTGAAAGCGGGAACCCAAAGACCATCCTGATGCGCATCGCGGACCGAAAGACCGACATAAAACTGGGGCGTGCAGATACTGTCGATGAAAAAGCCATTCAGAAAATCGAGGATGTTGTCGCGCAGCTTTCAGCCGCGAACCGCGACATCTGGCGCCTGATCAATCAGCTTGGTTTTCCGGTTTAAAAAAGTGATTGGTGCGGATGGCGGGGATCGAACCCGCAAGTCCTAGGACGAGGGATTTTAAGTTAAATCGACTCTTTTTGACTTCAGCTAGTTAGCGTTTTTTACTCACACAAACATATCAAGAACATATGGTGAAAGTGTGAGTGATTGACTTTGCTATTGAGTTCACTCACAGGGGTCGTCAACTTGTGATGTTTGTTCAATTCTTTTGGAGAGATTAGTGTCATATCGAAACCATCGGATGGGGAACCATCTTCTGGGTATCTCGAACTGCCCGCACTGTGGTGTATCTGCGCCTCTATTGACGCGCTCCTGGTCTTCTGAAAACCCTGTCGCGAGAAACGACGGCGGCACACCTTCGCGTTGGGCAGTATATAGGTGCCACTCTTGCGGCCATATTGTGTCCGCGAAGGGTCGTGCCAATGACGGCGTTGCCAACCCGTATGTTGACGAGATATTTCCTGACATTTGGCAAGTTGAGGATATTGTTCCGGAACGAGTGCGGAACTACCTGCAACAAGCACACCAAACCCTGGCATCACCGGACGCGTCGGTCGTTATGGCCGCGTCCAGTATTGACGCAATGCTAAAAGACAATGGCCTAACTGATGGTCCACTGTATGCGCGAATTGAGCAAGCTGTTGCCAATGGCATCCTAACTCAAAACATGGCCGAATGGGCACACCGAGTGCGTCTTGACGCAAATAATCCTCGGCATGCCGACGAGGATACGCCTCATATGTCAATTGAAGATGCAAAGCGAGCGTTCGATTTTGCCAATGCGCTAACTGAGTATCTATACTTATTGCCGTCTCGCATGCCGCCGAAAGAGGAATAGTGTTTTGAATTCTATCGACTCTGTTTGGTTTCAGAGACTTAGCGTTTTTCACTCACACAAACATATCAAGAACGTATGGTGAAAGTGTGAGTAGCAAGATAATGATGGCCGTGATCAGCCATTCCACGTGATAGTGTAGAAAACAAATGATTGACGGGCTTCTGGAATTCATCAGCAACAACGTACTTGCTGCATACGGTGCAGTCGTGGGCACGATAGCACTTGGGCTAAACTTCATGCGGTATTCGCACTCTGTTTCATCTAGCAAAATCCGACTGAAAATTGAGGTGAAACAAGTTTTAACTGAACCTCACTTTAGTGCGATGATAGAGCGCGAAAAAAGTAGCAACGTAGGTAGACACGCAAGATCCCAAATCACGCATGAAATCAAAGTTCGGAATGTCGGTAGCGTTGATGCGCATATTCAAGATGCTTGGGTAGTGACTGAAACTGGGCGTGTCGAAGCTTCGACGAAAGGCGCTGATCCCAACTCATTAGTTTACTACAAAGTTTCCGATCAGGGCAATTTCGAGATACCCGCCCGTTCTTCTGCGACCTTTTCCGTGTTTTCCAGCCCTTCAAATGGTTTCCTAAAGATAAAAAGAGCTTTTGTGACCGACGAAACCGGCAAAGATTGGAAGTCGAAGAGTCTCTGAGCTATCCCCTGCCTGTTCATTTTTCGCGCGCAAGTAACGTCTTAATGTCGTTCCGAATTTCGGCCAAATAGCTGTTGGTCTGATTATCGTGTCGAGACATGCGGGCGTGTACCGCGTCGATGTCTTTCGCTGTGTCAGCTTTGATGTCTTTAAAGTTCTGCTCAAATTGCCGGTTTCGCCACCTTGTCAGGGTCTGACCTACTTCCACCCGAATAACGAAACCCAGCAGTAAGACCGCCATCGGCCAAAGCAATTTGACCCACTCGACTATCGACATGCCTGCACTTTCCTAATGGCCTTTTCGCCAATCTGCCCCAAGTCCCGCGCCGTTCCCTCTGGCGGTTCCCTACTCCGGCCGCTCGGCGCGAACTGACGTTACATAGCCCTCAGATGAAACCGAATGCGTCACCGATCCGACAAGCCACTCACCGGCGGCCGCAGAACTGAAACCAAGGGGGTTTATGCGCCCCTCAGCAACGATCGAGGGATTGCCAGGCATTTCGAAATCCATGGTCTCTTTGGCCCTGCTAGCGCGGCGTGCTTCGGATTCCGCGACTGCGCGGGCTTCGGCCTCTGAAGCAAACCGATGGCGTAGCCGACGCTCTGGCTTTTTGTCTCCGATCCTGACCTCAATGTCCTGTTTGGCGTCCAGATCACGATAGGTAGCAATAACCGTGCCCGCCACTTCGCCCAGCCCCCGCCGCATCGCCCAAGATGACACCTGCTTTTCGGTTAAAGTAACAGTCGGGGTGGTGCCCCCGGACACCTTTCGGCCTTCCCCGCGGCGCCCTACGAACAGAACGCCGCCGGCGGGTTTCGCAACCAAGTCGTATTTCAGCGCCGTTCGGGTCAGTAGTGACAAATCGCTTTCGTCGATCTGATCGATATGTCCCGGGATGATAGCGGCCGCTGCCTCCGTCACGCCGACTTTCAGGTTGTTCTCACTGGCGATGGTCTCGGCAATTGCTTTCAACGTCATCCCTGACGGCCACGACCGGCTTTTCTGCTGCTGGATGGGGGCAAGCCCACTCTTGGTCTCGCCCTGCGCCTTTGCGCGGGCTGTGACGATGATCCGGCGCGGTGGGCTTGCCTCTTCGACTTCATCAGCGATGTACAGGCCCATGGACTTGAACGACCCGAGATAGCCCAACGCTATTTCGATCTCTGCGCCTGGCTCGGGCATCACGAACCGGGACAGCGGCGAAACGTTGGTGAATTCCACTTCGGCCACGTCCGACACAAACCCTGCCACGTCTGTAACGCGCACCGAGGATAGGCTACTGAAAACAAGCCCCGTGATTGGCTGGCCGTCGATAACAACGCGAACCAGCGGCTTGAAGTCGATCACCCCCATAGCTGATCCGTCTCGGTGGGAGTTTCGGTGGAAAGATCCGGCAACGTGATCGACTCGCCGGCCGTCAAAACAGCGCCCAGCGCGGCAAGGCCGGGATTAACAGCCAAAACCGCCTCAACCTTTCCGCCGACAGTGTCGCCATAGTGGGCCAGAACGATTTCGTCGAGAATGTCGCCGTCTTTAGAAAGGTAGGATTGATCTGAGACCGCCGTCATAGCGCGTAATCCTCATGCTGAATTCTTGCCGTTGCGGGATGCCCTGCGCGGCGAATACCTCCTGCCCCTCTGAAATCGACAGAACGGCCCAAAGTCCCAAGACACGGCCAATGCCTGACACCAACGGTAATGGCACCCCAATGCTGCCTTGTGTTCGCATATCGTCGATCTGGCCTATGCCACCGCGAAAATGCGGGTAAATCACGCCCTCGACCTCGATCGTATCTGCCCCGAATCCTGTGAACTGCAAGGCATCGTGGTTGCTTATTCGGGGTTGCCGCGCCCAATTGTAATCCGTCGAGCGGGTCAAGCGCTGATAGGTCGCGGTGTCGATTTCGAATTGGAACCGACCGAGCTGCATCATTACCTCAGCCATACTTTACCCCCCGACCGTGCCTGTGTGGCGCACGCCGTCGAAAAGCCCGTTCCCGGCCGATTGTCGTGCCTTTCGCTCCATCACGCGAAACAGTTCTTCGGCGGACATCCCCCGGGCGTCGATGTGGTTTGTGATATGCTGCACAACACCACCGCTGGGCGCCCGGCTGCCGCCACTGCTCGAATTCGCAAATAGCTGGTTAATCCGGGCCGCTCGATCCGCCAATTCGCGCGTCTGGCGATGATTGGCTATGTATCCGGCCCGGTTCTCAAATCGTGTTTCGACGCCTTTTTCCCCAACCATGATCGGGCCCTTGGTGAAGGCGCCACCCAAGGCAAACCGCCGATTTGGGCCGACACCCGCAGGCGCTTGGTTGACGTTGGCTGCAGAGCCCGAAGTTTCGTCCCCACCAAACCAGCCGCCAACCTTGTCAACAACCGACGAACCGGCGCCCTGAACCCATTTCAGGCCATCCAGAACCGGGCGGATCTTTTCCATCACCCATTCGAATTTTTGCCCCATCCAGTCGAGAACCGCGCCAAGAGACGATTGAACCCCCTGCCAGGCATCGACCATGGCGACCACGCCGCGCGCTGTGCCCTGCAAAAATGGTTTAACGGCGTTGTCCCATAGCCAGACTACCTTTTCGCCCATCCACTCAATAACGGGTTTGACGTATGGCTCTATCTTTTCCCAGTTCTGATAGATCAGGATCGCACCGCCTGCGATTGCTGTAACCGCCGCCCCAATCGGATTGGCTATCATAGCCGCACCAATGGCCCGAATTGCACCGGCAACCAACGGCCCCGCACCGGCGAGCATCCACATCGACTTGCCGAGACTGAACACCGCGCCCCCGAACTTCACCACTGTTGCAATGGTCTTGCCCGCAAGTGCCGTACCGATAATGATTCCGAAGTTTTCCCAGCCACCGACCATTTCGGCGGTTTTGCCGATCACTTCGCCGACCACGGCGCTGACCTGACCCATGCCCTTGAACACTTCGCCAATGATAGGCAAAGCGCGCTCAACGCCATCGGCGAAGTTTTCCGCCCAGCGCTTCACGTCTTCGCGGTTTTCGACCAGAGCGTCACCAACCCGGCGCATGGCCTGAGTGACCACCGACATAAGCTCGGCGCCAACTGTGTTCTTCAGGCCCTTCATGACCAGTTGCGTGTCGAGCAAAGTATCTTGAAAGACTTCGGCATCCCGTGCCGCCTGCTCGGATAGAACGTAGCCAGTTCGCCGCGCATCATCTTGAAGCTGTTGCAGCCCCTTGGACCCACCGCGCAACATGTTGATCATGCCCACGCCCGAACGCCCGAAAATGTCGTTGGCGATTGCAGCCCGTTCCGCCGCGGTCCCCACATTGCCCATACGATCCGCGATGAGGCCTAGGGCTTCATCTGGTGACAGTTTGATAAGGTCTTTTGCGGAAAGCCCGAGTTGTTCTAAGGCGTCCTTGGCCGTACCGGTTCCGGTGGCAGCTTCACCAAGGTTTTTCTGCATCTTTTCGAGCGCGGTATCGAACTGCGACGTCGCAACACCCGAACGCTCGGCTGCATAGCGCAGCTCTTGCAATTCGGTGATCCCGATACCCAGCTTGTCGGCGGTCTTTGCCACCTCGTCGCCAAGCTGGGCGGTGGATGCTGACACGCCAAAGATTGCGCCGCCGGCCAGCGTGGCACCGACGGTTACCGTTCGCACCGTGCGGCCAATTTCGGTGCGCATGTCCCTGAAGGTGGACCCTACCCGGCGCGAAGCCCTAGCCGCGTCGTTCCATCGCTCTTGCGCCCGGCGCAGATCCTTTAGTTGGCGCTCAAGTTGTTCATACTCGCGATCGAGCGCGGCGACGGATTTACCTTCGCGCTCTAAAACCTTGCGTTGTTTGGAAAGCTCTTTTTGGCGCCGCTCGACGCCTTTGATCGAATCCCCGACCTGGTTAAGCCCAGATTTCAGGAATCCGATGTTCTTTTTGACCGACTGTTCTAGGGCCAAGCCGATTGTGATCGAGGCGTTGAAGCGTTGGTTCTTGCTCATGTCTTCGGTAGCCCTTCAATCCACCAAACAAGGCGGCTCGCTGGCAACGCCAAAATTTCCGCCTTGCTCCAACCCGTATGGCTGGCCAGTAGTAACGCCCCACGCCTGACCTCTTCAGGCGTTAGGATAAAAAATCCTCATACGCCGCTTGCAACCGAGCGTATTGGCGCAGTTTGAGTGAATTGATTGCCTCGGGCGACTGTTCGGTCAGGTTTGCAAACAGAGCGATTTCGGCATCTACGCGGCTTTTCGTGCTGTTTTGAGCAAGTGACTGATCCTGAACGCTCGGCTCGCGCATCGCCAGTTTTTTGACCTCGGTGCCGTCGATCTTGAGCGGGCGATCCGAGAAGTCGATCAGCATCGAGCCGTCTTTTTGTTCTTCATGGTGCTTTTTTGACATAGTTCCCTCGTTTACAGGCCGATGTTGGCGCGATGTTGGGCCAGTTGATCGACACCATTGATTACCCGAACCATGTTGATCGGGTCGATTTCACTGATCGTGCGCCCGTTGTGAACTTCGCGGTAATAGCGCAGCGAAATCGTGATGGTCAGGCTGGGCGCACCGCTGCCCCACGTGCCGCGACCAAGCTGCGTCAGCTTGCCCTGCATGTGGTGTTCGACGGCCTTCGTGGTTCCGTCCAGGCTTTCGATAGACCCACGCGCAGTAAGCTGAACCGGGGCGCCCTCTTTCACACCCCAAAGCGCCAGAACATCGGCGTCGTAGGATTTCAGGACAAACGAACAGGTCAGCTTTTCCAGCCCCATATCGATGTCGATAGGCACGTCCATGCCACCGCCGCGGAACTCTTCGGTCGATATCGTCAGATCCGGCGGGCTGTACTCTTCGATCTTGCCCGCATACCCGCGGCCATCAACGATCAGGTTTAGATATTTGAGGATGTCTTCGGCGGCCATCAGTTGAATACCTCTTCGATGTAGTCATTGACCAGGTGCGAGCGGAACGTGATATGCTCGGCCGGGTAGACGGGGGTGAAGTCAAAGTTGAAGTAGACCTTGCCAAGCTGGATGTTCGCCGGCGTGTTCAGGTCCGGATCGGCCCAACAGCGGCCGCCGAGGATCGCGCCCAGCGCAACGAGACTGCGCAGGTATTCGTTCACACCCTCGGTCACGTCCTCGATGTAAGTCTTGGTGATACTGCGGTCGACGGCCCACAGATGAGCCCGCAACAGTGAATCGTTGATGATATCGGCGGTGCGACGGACGCACAGGAAATGCCATTTCGTATCCGCCGTCAGAGACCGGTTGCCCCAAAGGCGATAGCCATTCTGGCGAATGATTGTGCCAACCTTGTTTTCGTTCAACAGGTTTGCCCGGGCGTTAGCATCACCCAGCTTGAAATCGACCGGGCGAGACGTACCGATGATCCCGTTCATCAGTTCGTTCGACGGCGATTTCCAGAACCCGGTATCGTTGTCGACACGCGCGATAATCCCTGCAACGCGGGCGGACGCCGGTTGGTCAACGATATTTGTGCCGATCTGAACCTTGACCCACGGGTCGACCAGATACACGCGATCAGAGCCAAAATCACCAGCCGATGTGTAGGCGTCTGCGTCGGTGGTGTTGGGCCCGTCAGCGATGATGACCGCGCGCAACCGGTCAGCGATGCCCACAAGCTCTGAAACGACCGGGTTGGCCAAGTCACTCGGACGCTGATGAGTGAAGCCAGGCGCCAGCAGAATGCGGGGCGAGAACCCGACAACGCTTTCAGCACCAACCAGAGCATGAACGCCCTCAAAGTTGCCGTCACCCGCGTTTACACCACCGATGACGTTGGCGATTGTCGCGGTTTCGTCTGCGCCCTCTTCCACGCGCACAACCACGACAACCGCGCCGATCTGGTCAAAGATCGCATCCATGGCCGCCGGGAGTGTTCCTTTGCCGTCGCTGGTGGTGTCCAGATCGGCAGCTTCAAGGCGCGAACCTGCCACCAAGACTGGGGTATTGAGGGGGAACTTTGCGGCGTCGGCGTCAGGCGCGGTGCCCACAATACCGATGACCGAGGATCGAACCGTCTGAATTGGACGGGGGCCGGCGTCGATTTCGATAACCTCGACGCCATGCAGGAATTGTGTGGACATGCTGACCTCATGCTCGGGCGTTGCTTTTGCTCTTGGTCAGAATTTCATGTCAGGGGCCGCCATTCCTCTGGCGGTTCCCCCACTTTTCGGCGCCTCTAAAGGAACCTTGGTTATGCCTCTGGCGTAGCCAACCCAAGGGCTGTGGCCATCGCCAAAGCCTGGGCCTTCCCCTCTTCGAGAATAGTTTCAAACTCGAACGGACTCTGGGCTACTTCGAGCCGGGATTTTATCACTCGCCGCAACCCGGAAATTTTGGCGTCTACTTCGTCGTCTCGATCAGCATTGGCATTGATCGTAGCTGCTAGCGCGCCAATCTCTTCGCCTGTTACGCTGGCCTCATCTTGAAGGGTTTTGATCTGATCCTCTGAGGCCGCCCCGTTAAGGAATGCCCGCGCAGCGGCTGCCTTTTTTGGGCGGGCACATAGTTCAACGTCGGTGATGCCTGCATTCCAGATAGCGGCCTGTGAGTTGATCCATGCGAGCATGGCAGCCTCGGCCGCCACCTGTGTCGGATAGGTCGGCGCGGGCTCGGGTACATGCTCGACAACATCGCCGTCAATAAAACGGTAAATCTTTTCCCCTGAGATTTGTTCTGCCCATTGCTGTTCGGTAATCTCAACATTCGGTTCGGGAATGTCTTTGTGCAATTCTTCCCGATAAAACCCGGTAAAGCTGCCAGTTTCGTTGTACGTTGCTCGGATCATGATTGCCTCATTACTTACCGATTGAGAAGAAACGGCATGGCGTGGCCGCAGGCATTTCGATCGCGTCGGTCCAAGCCGAATGGACTGTGAAGTTCGCAAGCGTCAAGGTTTCGACGCGCGCGCCTTCGGTTGGATTGCCAACGGGGTTAATGCGGCCAACCGTGCCCGAAAGGACCGTCTGATAATGGGCGCTGGGAAATGCGATAGGTAGCGCAACTGTCTTTTCCAGATTGTTGCCGATCTGATCAAACACGAAACTGCCCCACTGGATGATCAGGCCGCCCGGCAATTCCTGCACACCTGCGCTGGCGTGGGTAGTCGTCAGTTGTCCCGCGATTTCAGACAACGCCGACCCGGCATCGAGGGAAATAGTACGATCAGCGGAAAGGCTGCCGCCACCCGTCAAACCAGTTCCGGCGTTAATAAGGCGCGTTGTCGGCACAAGGGTTCCGACCGATTGCAACAGCGAGTCCACCCGAGCTTTTAGCCACTTGGTTCGCTTCGCCAACTGCTGAGTAGGAACATTCGAAATACCCTGCCCCAACCCCAAATTCGGCGGGCCACCTAAAACGGGGTCGCCTGTTTCAATCTGATAGATGCCATCTTCATATTCTTCTGTTTCTTGCAGATTAGCCATTTAAGCGACTCCGTGTGTGTACTGGCCGTCGTATGTGATCCGGGCGTTGTAGGTGTTCAGGGCTTCGGTGAAATCGAGCGCTTTCAAGTGGCATCGCGCCGGCGCGATGTTCTCCAATATCTTGCGCACCTGTTCGGCTTGCTCGACAGTAATGGGGCGAGTGAGAACAACCCGATATTCGGCCCAGTGATCCGCCTCTGTATGATCTTGCGACCCATCGTGAAAAAACTGTCCGTTGTGGAATTTCCAACCGTGCCGCTCTATGACTTGCGCGGTTCCATAGCCCGCCGCAGCCAAAGCCCGCTTGACCGCGCCAACTGTGCCTTTCCGCCTGTGAACTTCGATCGAGGCTGCAATCGCGTTGCGTTTCGCTTCCTCTGACCAACTTGAATCCCAATCATCCACTGAGAACGCCCAAGCCAGCCAAGGTAGGATATGCGCAGGGCAGGTTTCAGGATTCCAAAGTCGCGTGATCGGCTCGGCAAATAACTCATGCCGTGACGATAGCTGTTCTAGATCCAGTTCAACCGACTGCGCGTTCGGCGGCAGCACACTGGGCAAATCAGACATCAGTGCCCCCGATCGTTACAGTAACGGAACTGCAGAAAGCGGCCTCGATCGGCGAAACCACGATATCGGCGGCCGGGCTCGTCAGCACAACATTCTGAACCCCCGCCTGATGTAACGCGGCGTGCAGGCCCGAAATGGTTATATCGTGACCCAGCAAGTGATTTTCGCTGACGTAGGTCTGAACGGCTGTTTCAGCGGCTTGGCGCACAACTTCGGCGTCGGGCCCTTCGTACATGATCAAAGAGGCGTCGACGCTGTAATCAATGATTGCAGCCGATTGAACAACAACCTGATCGGTTAGGGGGCGCACGTCCTCTTCATTCAATTGAGCCTCTACAACTCCCAACAGCGCGGCATCACTGACGCCGTTGCCCACGGTTGAAAGAACTGTTGCGTCGACCCGCCCAGGCATCGGGGAATCGATGCTGATATCTTTGACCATAGGCGAAGCAGAAAGACCCCAAAACACATAGGCGCCGCGTGACCCGGCGGTTGTGAATCCTTCTAGCGCAAGCTGCACGCGCTGGCGTAGCCGCGTGTCCGTTTCCAATATCTCTGGTACTGGCGGCACCGCGTTTGGGTCGGCCACCTGCACAACGGCGCGCTCGACGCCAAAGAATGCGCCCAAGTGATCCAACTGCGCGCCAGAGGCAAAGGCCAGCATGTTCCCCCGGGCCGCGTCGTCGACCTCAACCCGCAAAAGGGTTTCGCGGTAGGCCCAAGCTTCAAGTACCTTGACGATCGGCTCGCTTTCCAGCTCCAAAACCGAAGCAAGGCCCGGTTCGCGCTCAACCAGCCATGACTTGATTTCCGTCAGGATGGTTTCAAAATCCTTGCGGTCGATGGTTTGCGGTGCCGCAAATTTATCCAGATTGATGGCGGTGAATGCACTCATTCGATCACGATCCCTTCGATCTGCACCGCGCGACCGTCAGGTAGGTATTGACCTTCTAAGTCAATCGCGATCCGGCCCGGCTGGAACGAACTGAGCGAAATACGTTCGACCTCAACTCGGGGCTCCCATGTCATGATTGCCTCGGCTGTGGCAGCGATGATTTCCAGCTTCGCAGACGACGAAAACGGGGCGTCAATCAGGTCGAACAAACTCGAACCATACTCGCGCCGCATTACACGCGACCCAATTGGCGTGGTCAAAATATCCCGGATTGACTGGCGTAAATGATCGATCCCGCCTAGCTTCCGGGCCGTTATTGCGCTGATCCCGTACATACGGCGACAATGCAAAACAACCCTCGGGGTTTCCTCTGGCGGTTCCCCCTATCAAACTAGGTTCAGTACCTCACTGAATCCTGCTCGGGCCACCCGTTGGCGCGGTTTCCATAGGAGTCATCGCCTCGCCTCCTATTTGTGCATTCCTACAGCTTCAAATCTTTCCTAGCGATACTCTGCAAGTCATCCAGACACCTTCTGTAAGCGTCGTGCGACTCCCCTAGGTATGTATACCAATTCGAACCTTCACCGGGAATGTGCCCCGCCTCCCCAAGCTCTCTGTCAAGCATATGCAATCTATCCAAGAACTCTTTGGAAAGCTTGAGCGAGCCAATCGTTTTTGCTTCCGCTATTTTATCGAAGGCCTGCCTGCCCATTTCTTCAAGATCGCGTTCCTTGTCCTCTGGGATTGTATGTCCTTCGACTTCAGCATGGAGAACTTCGTCGACATTTTGAAATGCATGGTAGGCGGCGGAAATAACAGCGTCATACGCGCTTTCCCGCTTCTCCCACCATTTCTCCGTTATAAAACGCTTTAGACCAAATTGGATTGTCAGCCACACCCCCAAAGAAACCGACAGAAGGGATTTAACCAAGTCGGCTATGAAACCATCTAAGTTATTGACCCACGAAAAAGCTTGCAACAACCAACACAAAGGAAATTACTCCTGCTCCTATTGGCCGTCTGCAAAGTAACTACCAGCCTCAATCAACGGACATTTATCAATATCACCTCCACACTTAAGGAGGTTAGCCCCACCTGCTGTCATGGCTATATCCCTATCAACCGGCGAGCTTGCGTGACTGCACCACGGCACCCTAACTCGAACTGGCGCATACCGCCCTCGCATTCCATTCATTGGATTTCGCTGGATATCCTTACTGTAGACTTCATAGAACCTGCAATCAGCCACTTCTAATTCTCCTGTTAACAATACCCTGCTCGTTTGATCCGCGACCCCGCTGCCTGAGTCTCTAAATGCCGGTAACGTCCACCAGAATATCGTGCACAGTCAAGGGCATGACCTGCGGCAATTACGGCTGCACCAAGATCGCGACCATCCGCATTGCAGACACCCACCCAGCGGTCATAGGTGCGCTCACCATTCAGATCGCACTCAACAGTCTTGCCGCTCAGATAGGCGATCATCCATTGCTTTGCCGCCTGCCCGGCCTTGGTGTTCAACTCGGGCGCATCGACACCGCTCAGGCGCACAGCCTTTCCGTCCAGGACAATCGTATCAGCGTCACGGACATAGGTGTTTGTGCTGCTTTCTGGGGCACATGCAACCAACGTGAGAAGCGCGGCAGTGATAAAATATTTCATGCGTCTGTTATTCCGCTTCTTCGTCATCAAACGGTAAATCCTCAATCACCATTCGAGCCTCACTCACCCGATCCAAGTATGGATCGAGCTCATATCCGGCCCTCTTCCCAACGATGTTGAACATGGGCTTAAGCATCGAAATCGCTCTCACCTCCACATTCTCAGCAAGCAGAGGATCTGCGTATTCTTTTGTTTCCCATTTGGAAGCTCGGCAATACCATCGCGCTTTGCACTTATAGTATGCGCGCCGTGCCTCCTTATTGTTGATCTTTGAATGTCTGCTGTGAGCCCAAAGCGCCGAATACCACGTCTTCGGTGAATGTCGGCTTTCCTCCCTCTACCTCATTGCTGGGGTTTTCGTGGCAACGTTGCGACAGCCACTTCGACGACTTACAGTTTACCTTGTCGAAATTGAATAAAAGAGCGCCTTTGTCTCATGGTGGGCGTCCGTGGGAGAACGGCTGTATCTAGATTAAGTAAAGATCATCTTCGAGGAACGGAGACCCCCCGTTACGAGACGTCCGGCCAGCGCCGATGGCTACCGACCGGCTGCGCTGGACTCAATTATGACGACTCAAAGCCCAGAGAGCACTTGCATTTTAGATCAGACTAGTAAGTCAACCCCACACGCACCCGGAGAAAAACGGATGATTATTAGAAAGCTGTTGTCGATTTTGCTCTTTACATGCGTCTTAATGAACTCGGCAGCAATGGCTGGCGAAGATTTGTGTGATTCCAAGGGTAGGCAAGATCAGGACTTTTTTGTTGGTTCCGTTGCCGCTTTGGAAATACCGGAGCAAACCTACGACATAAGATTTAGCAACGAGGATTTACTTAGCCCGTTCGTTGAGGAGAACTATGTATTGCTAAGTGGAGAATATGTCGGTGCTACCACAATTCGCTTTGTGGACGAAGGGGGGCAAATTATTCGCGAATGCAGATTAGAAGTCGAAGACACCCCAGAAATAGAAACGATCTTGGAGAAGACTTCTGAAAAGGGTTGTCAGTTCAAGTCAGGTAACCTGCTGACCATGGGCGTAGGGTTTGAGGAGTTCATTGACAGCCATGAAGACCTTTCATTTGTTAAAGTGGGTAACGGGCGTATACTGGATACCGAACACTATGATCGGCCAGAAATTCAGATAAGAGGAGAAGGCCAAGGCGTCACTTCGCTTGCGCTTGTTGCGAGTAATGGTGAAATAATCCGGAGCTGCTGGATTAGAGTCATTGATGGGTATCAAATTGAGGTGCCAGAAAACCCAATAGATTTTTTTGATTTGCCTTATGTCGTAAAGGATTGGAGCAATGTTGTAGATGTTCTGAAACTGGCGACAGAATGCAGCAGTCCGGATCACGGCCTTGGTCGCGATACTTGCTACAAAGTGTTCTATTGCGGAGATGGAGGATGCGAAAGCGGCGATGTTTTAGTTGAGGCTAAGAAAGGTTATTGGAGTAATTCCATCCTGAAAGCCGCCCTGAAGGGGCACCGAGTGCGGGCGATACACCACCTGGACACATTTCGTGATGGATCATATACCAAAGAGCAAATACAAAAACTTGAAGCGGACAACGGCGAATGTGGGTTTTGGATCGCCAGCGCTGCGGCATCCGGACACGCCGAGTATGGCAGAAACTTCGATTGGCTAACGGGTGCCCTCAATTACGATCAATTTTGCATCGAAGTACAACCTGGCTACGAGGCGGGTGTTGCATTGCAGCTTCGCGAGTACGATACGATTAGAATGGCTGTGAGGACAGGAGGTGGAGCCGGGAGCCGATCAATATCTATGTCAGTTCCCCGAGTTGTTTTTCTAACCGCTATTGAGTCCGATATGATGGCTTACAACGAGGTTCTAGCGCAAGGGGTTAAGAACGTTCTGGGGGTGGATTGTATTAAGCCGGGCGTTGCTGTTTGCTCGATTGTGGCCCGCGATGGCAGGTTGGACTTGGATGTAAACTTTCCTTACACTGGCGGACTTGGAAAAGCTGGGCACTGGCATCGGTTGATTTTGCAAATAGTCCCAAATCAGTTTTCCGTTGACAGGTACATTCTCGATTTCCAAATGCCGGTTACACAGTTGCGCAGGTGGCCGGCGGATTCAAGGCCACCAATCGAGGGGTACGCTACGGTTGATTTTGATCCGGAGTTTGAGCAAATAAGGAATGCAATAATGAGTTTTGTTTCCAGGTCTTTAGATGCTTGCCTCAGCAATGGTCTGATTGGAAGCTGCCAGCATTAAAGTCACCTATTTTAGTTGTACTAATTGTTAGGATTCTGAAGACGAGAATCTAAACAACACTATGAATAGACTCGTGAAAAATCCGCCGAAGGCGGCTTCCACCAACGCAATTGCTCCCGGCAAGGAGTTCTCATTTGGTATAGTAGAGCTGCCATACAGGAACAGAATAAAGACAATTGACACAATGTATGCCACGAAAAGAACAGTCATTAAGCTTAGGAACACTGTGCTGACCATTTTGCCTCTTGGCCCTGGCGTGATCCCAATTGTCTTTACAACAATTCCTACATATGTGCCGAAGATCGGAAGGAAAATAGCAATAGTAGAAAAATAGGTTTGCGGACTTGTTATTCTATCACGCAAGTAATAGGCCGAGAATATCACAAGTCCAACGTGCGACAAAACTACTACGATAGAAAAGAGAGCTCTCGCTGATCGTTCATACATCACAGAAATTGTTTTCTTTATTCTGAAATAATCTCGTTAAGCCCCTGTCAAATTTTGCGAAAAAACACGGGGTACTCAGAATTTTTACCACGGAAATAGCAGAGTTGCCAGACACAACAAAAAAACTCAAGGCAACAGCTAAAGACCTTCGCTTGAGTTTTGATCTGCGCGTCGACAATCATACCGGCCCCATCTTTACTTGCGTGCTGAGCCACACTTCAGGGTCAAACCCGCTCCAGCGGAGTTTTTTCAGGCTATCTAACTGTGCTTCGTCGCTTCCGTAACCTTCCTTGATCGAAAAATGAAAATGCTGCACGATGTGCAAGTAAGCCTATTAAAGTGATTATTTTTGCAGTGGAGGGTTTCATGGCTGAAGTGTTCGACGAATATTTGAATTTTGAGCCCAACAAGTACGGCAGCTTAAAGGACGAAGTGGTTGTAATTCCTCTTGAATACCTCCCAGCTGGAGACGAGGACCAACTCATCGAAGAATTTGAGATCCGTTCGGACAGAGCGCTTTACAAGATGAGAGGATCGCTTTCGGAATTCGAGCATATTGTTTACCCAGACCTCAAAGCTAAGCCGCCCGAAGTCGGACGTAGATATTCCGACATAGATTTATTGATGACTTGCAGCGTCTCCAAAGAAGAGGCGGAAAAGAATCCCTTTGTTCGCAGCACTACGTACACCCTTGGCATAAATGTAGTCAGCCATTGGGCCTCTCGAGGAAAATCTACGGGCGTTAACGTTTTCCTCGCGCGCGACATGGTGAAGGTCCTCGACATACTCAATGGCCGCTTACCTGCGCGGCGCTGCAAAAAGCCCTATTTCTTCGAGCTTAATGATATTCGGCTTCCGAATAGGATCTTTGCTGAGGTAAACAATCTTATCATTGTGTTTCACAGTGATCGCATGGAGCCCTGCTGACTGCACCCACTTCAGCAGTAGACTTAAGCCTTGAAACCTACGGCGGGCGCAGGTCAGAGAAAACGGTCTCAGTTGAAATCAAGATTCCGCGCAAGACGCCCTACGCCGCAGCAGCGGCACTTGAGGCAATCGCCGAGGCAATTCGCAAGGACGATGTAACAACAATTCCGACCCGATTCACGATGGGAATGGGTTGGACCTGACAGTTACGAAACACGACTAAGAGGAACCGCGACGATCACGCAGGCGCATACTGAAGGAAACACTTTTGGAATTTTAAAAAATTGATCGGTATACTACCCAAGTGTTTTGAAAAAAATTTGGAGCGCAGCATGCAATCTTTCAGCAGCAACTTTGACAGCCCCAGTGAAATTGATCGGTTCTCGGATGTCAGTTCCAAGGCCATTAGCGAAAAAAAGGTAAAAATACGAAAGAAATTGGGAGTTAATTCCCTTAAGATGGAAATTGATCGAAATGATCATAAAGGCGATAAAGTTCCCTACCGAGCGGATCTTTTGGTAAATGGGAATCCCGATAAAATTCCCTTGGAAACTCCAGTTAACTACAAGTTTTCCTTCGCAATGAATGATAGGTTTGTACAAGACCCCTGGATGTCGTTTGTTCTAGCCCAGTGGCTTCCGCGCACTCGGGACAAAGGAGGCCCTTGTCTTGCGCTTGACCTGCGCAACACTAGATTGCGTTTGGCTCGAAACCTAGATGACAACACAGAAGATAAGGCAGAGCACATCTACGAAAGAAAAATAGGAGACCTCTTTTTTGACTATACCCCGTGGCAAGTCATCAAGTGGGTTGATGTTCATGTAGAAGCCATATGGAGTTTAGGCTCAACTGGGCGGCTTCGTGTGTTGTTCGATGGAAAAGAAGAGTATTCGGAAAACGGTCCCAACTGTGATTCAACGGACTGGGTTCCAAAGTTCAAGTTTGGGCCATACCTACCGGGCTGGCGAAAAGAACTCCCCCACAACAGAACGGAAGTCACGCGCCGGGTTATGTACTTTCGAAGCCTCAGCATCGAGTGGTAGTTTCTCAGGAACGCATAATTGGGAACACGTATGTTTCGAGACTTCAAATAGGAAGTGAAAGAATGAGCGCTTGGCCTCTTTCCTAGATCGGTTTTCCTGTGTTTGACGGACCTGGCGCAACGTCTTTGTGGACGTGATTTACAAGGCTAATGCCCTCGGCCACGACATCGCCGCCAACAACGCGAACGTCACCGTTTTGAACGTCGACATTGCCTTTGCCCGAGATATCGCCGTCAAAGTTCCCTGCCGGCGGTGCCCCCGAAAACGGGCCGCCGATGATAACGCCTCTGGTCGTGTCACCACCCGGTGAAAGAACAATCACCTGCGTTCCTTCCTCAGGCGGAATCCAGAACTTCAACGCTTCCGAGCCCATCTGAGCAACGGGCAACCAATTGCTGGTCGCACCGTTGCCCCAATCCACCCTTGCCCGCGCGCTGCCTCGATCGAGTTCAACAACGGTGGCAATGACGATCATGCGCTCTATCGCCTGCAGTGCTTGGGAAAGGGCATATTCCGACATTACACACCCTCGCTCTTATAGCTGCTTTCGTTCCCGGCGCCGGTGTCAGGCACCCATGACGTCAGAACCTCCGTTGGCGTTACACCCTCATCGACAAAATAGCTGGGCCCTACGTGGCATTCATGAACCCACTCGACGCGCCAAACGTCGAACTTGTGGGACTGCGGGGCGAACTCATCAGGTTCCACGGCAAGGATTGACGCCCCACCCCATTGCACCCCGAGGCGGCTTTTGTGCACGTGCGCCGCCACCGCGCCCGCTGCCTTCACAGACTCGCGTCGAACTTTTGGGGTGCGCTGCCCCATTACGATACGCGCCTCAATGCGGACCAGGCACGGGAATTGTCCGGTCAAAGCGTCCTGATCAAGATCCGGCTCCAGCTCCGATATTTGAACAATAATCGCGGGAACCCGTAGGTCTGTACGGCTTTCATCCTCAGCCACAACGGTTTTAAATCCGTCGAACTTGGCGGCTAGATTTGCAACAACGTCGTCAAGGGCCTGCCCCAGATCAATTTCGTCTGGCATCGCCAACCCCCAGAATTGTGCGGGCCTTAATCTCGGCCACAAAGTGCTTGAAATATATCGAGTCGACGTCGACGAACACTTCGTCTTCCAGATAGATCATCATGCGATCAGCGACCGGCAACGCAGCCTCGACAATCGGAAACTTGCCGGGGCCCGTTCGTTGATAAACCCCGCGTCGACCGTTCACGTTGGCCAGAAACGCGCCGTGAATGGTGGTATCGCCAAACTGAAT
This sequence comes from Ruegeria sp. YTSC199, assembly GCF_059609725.1. Classification (NCBI taxonomy): domain Bacteria; kingdom Pseudomonadati; phylum Pseudomonadota; class Alphaproteobacteria; order Rhodobacterales; family Roseobacteraceae; genus Ruegeria; species Ruegeria sp. YTSC199. Next base: position 126,129 of record NZ_JBXWMF010000010.1, on the reverse strand, counting down.
TCCACCCGGCACCTTTTTGGGGCGCCCTTTGAATGCTGACAAAGGCAGATCGTTCGCGCCGAACCAGATTTTCAGCGTGTCGCGTCCCTTGCCCACTTTAAATTCTTTGATCCGCCGACGCAGTGCAGTGGCGTTTCTCAGCCCAAGTTCGCTTTGCAGGCCCTTCGATGCCAACCGGCGGATCGTGCCCGCGGTGCGCTTCGCGGCCCGTTTGCGCGATAAATCGACCTGCTTAGGGGTGGCATCATACGCTGCCGCCACCTCTTCCAGACGATGATCGTCAAAGTTAAACGCCAGCATTGTAGTAAACGCTCTGCTCGGCAAGGATCAGCATCGCTAGCCCAGTGCCGTCGAGCTGGGGCGAATGTACAACGTCATATGTCTTGCCTTCGATTTCAGCTTCATCGTCAGCTTGCACAGGCGCGGCGGCGCTCTCAGCGCATATGAAAACTGGCGTCTGGTGGTCGTGCTCATAATCCCCCAGTACCGCGACCTGGCTGGCATCGGTGAAAATGCCAAAGAACTCCCCGACCGCTTCGCCATTCCGAGTAATGACCGCCTGTGTGGCGAACTCGTCAGGGTCGAAAAAGTCGGAGAGTTCTTCCCAAGGGGGGTGTGGCATCCCTTATTCGGCCTCGGCCGTCTCGATCGCCTTTATCAGCTCGGCTTTGGTTTTCAGCTTCCTGAAGCCCTCGATGGCGTAATCTTCGGCGATTTCTCGAAGTTCTTCGACCGTGTGCTCGTCCAAAGGCTTATCTTCGTCACCATCGGCGGTGTGAAGTTCCGCCTTTTTGCGGTTCAGCAGGTTCTTGGCGTCAGCGTCGTTGACGGTTACGATTGCGCCCGGGCCCTTAATTTTTCCCTCGATCACAACGGCGGACGTGATCTTGATGGTGGCTATTTTGGTCGACATGTCAGTCTCCAGTTTTGATTGAAGAGGTTAGGCAGCCGATTGGCTGCCCCACTGTTCAGCCGTTACGCGGGGGCGCCGTAGCAGAAGCTTTCGACGCGGCGGAACACGATGTCGACGTCTTGGAAAGCAACTATCCGCAGACGACCTTTGCGGCTGTGTGTGTACGGGTCGACTGTGAGGTCAAGACCACCCCAGGCACCGACAACGGCGTCCGCAAAATTGCCGTGGAACACGTCGCCCTGATCGACCTGGTTGGTGATTTCTGCCCGGTAGCCGTTGACCTGATTGCCCGATTCCCAGATCGGCGCACCATTCGAACCCGCGAATTTTTCGGTGGTCTTACAGTGGCCGCGGAACCGCGCATTCGCACAGTAGGCCATGCTTTCAACATCGGCGTTGTCGACGGAAATCTCACTTTCCATCTGAACCAGTTCCGCATAGGTCGGGTTGGCGGCTGCAAAAGCCACAGCATTAACACCTGTCTGGTTTTTCAGACCCATCGGTTTTTTGACGCCATCTCCGTAATAACCGGCGCGGTCGATCGTCAGGCCCAGAGCTGAGGCCAAATCTCGGCGAACCATTGCCTCGGTATCGATCGAAGTCTGGCGCAAGGCAGAACGGGTAATTTCCGAGAAGGCCCCCACGGTCTTTGGCGACATGTTGATGTCACGCAGGTCTTGGCTGCCTTCGCCGGCGTCTTCGTCATCATCCAGCCAATAACCAGACGCGCCGCCCGCTTGTCCGATCATGTCATAGTTGCCCATCAGGCCACCCAATGGTGTCGCCAAGGCGAGGAACACCGAGCGATTCCGCAGCATTTCGATAAAGCTCTGCGACAAAAGGGTTGTACCTACGGCCAAACCGCCGGTGTCACCCGGTTGTGCGCCGTCAGTCCCCAGATTCAGAGCCCGGTGCAGAACGTCCATCGGAACCATGATGCCTTGCGCATTCCGACCGAGTGCCTGGGCTGCCGCACGGCTGGCTTCAAACTCAAACGCGGCTTCCTCTTGCATGGCCCGATCATTGGGCATGGACAGAGCGCGAAGGGCGCGAGTGAAGGAAAAGCGGTCCGCCTCGGCTTCAGTCAGGCCGATTTGCCCGCCGTCATCATCCAGCGGGCGGTTGCTGCGGGTGTTGTTTTCGTTGCCGTTGTTGACGTGATCCAGCAGCGACCGGGTGAAGTCTTCCACGCTGGTGTTGTTGCGGATTGCCTCTGCCGCCAATTGCTGCGCCGAATACTGTTCGCCCAGTTCCAGCAGATCGGCGGTGCGCTGTTGCTCGGCTTGTGCGCCTTCCTGTACCAATGCGCGGGTATCAGCGGCGCTTTCAAGCACCTCAAGCACCTCGACCACGTTGCCGTTTTCGTCCACACGAGCGCGGACCAAGGCGCCATTGTGTCGTAGAACTCGTTCCATATTGCCCGATCCTTCTTGTTCGTTGGCATCAGTTTGGGTGTCAGTATTGCCCCGCTCGTTTTCGAGTTCCTCTGGCGGTTCCCCCACCGACCGGCCAACGCCAACGCTCGCGTCGGCGGGAATGCTGACCATAGAGATTTCGTAGGGTTCCCATTCGGTGATCGTGACCTTGTCGGTTTCGCCTTCGCGTTCCTCGGTGGTGATCGCACGCACGAAATAGCCGACCGAAATATGCCGGATCACACCGTCGACAATGTCGTTCCAGATTTCTTCGGCTTCGGTTCGACGGCTAAACCGCAGAACAGCCCGCCCAACCCGGTCATTGTCCACGCGGGCGCTTTCAACAACACCAATCTGCGCATTTGGGTTATGGTTCCAGAGGACCGCCGCCCCGTTATCCAAGCGCTCGCTGAGCATCGCGCCCGGGGTGTGGTCGAGAACTTCGTCACCAAACCACCGCGCGACCGGGGTTTCGGAACTGAACGCGACCTCGACGGTGCGCGTCTCTTCTTCGAATGACCGCACCGCGGCCGTACGACGCAATGGCCCCTGCCCTCGGTTGCTGTTGATCTGCTCGGCGGTGATGCCACGCGTCAGGGGCTGGCCAATCAGGTCAGCAAGTTTATTCTGTCCCGTCATTTTGGGGCTCCTGTTTGGTTGCGGGTGCTTTCGCGCCCAATGCCTGGCCCATCGCGGCCATGATGAATTTTTCCGGGATGCCTGCGGCTTCCATCGACGCAATGTCAGACGCGACCGTTTGCCAGACGGTTTCAGGGTCTCGACCCTGCTTTCGGATGATCTCTGACGGGGCAGTCAGTAGATTGTCTTTGGCCGTGACTTCCGCGTCGATATCCTTCGTCGGGTCAACCCACGCCCAACGTCGACCTTGCCAGAAAACGGCACGGTATTTGGCTATACGCTCGGGGCGCAGCCGAATGGGCCCATTCGTGACCAGCCCCAACAGCAAGGCGCGCTCAAGTGCTCGGTTGTATACGCGGTCGATCAAACACTCGATCAGCCACTCTTGCAGGTCCATCCAGTGTTCGCGCTCGTCGATCACACCTTGACGGATCGAACTGAAGTTCACACCCTCAAGATCATTGGCCAGGCTGACATACGCCACGCCCATACCGGCCCCCGCGCCGCGCAGCATGGCCTTGTGAAATGATCCGAATTCACCGCTGGGATAGCGCGAGTCGAAAGCCTTGTGACGCAAACCAGCGGGCAGTTCTTGAAAGATCCCGCCTTCGGCCTCGATAACGATTTCTTCGTCTTCGTCTTCTTCGTCGGGTTCCGGTCCTTCGCCCTCATCCCACTCCAGAAAGCCGCCGACGCTGGCGCCGGTGCGGGCATTGACTAGCGCCGCTTTCTCGAATCCTGAGAGTTGATTTAGACGCCACAGGGATGTTGCCGCCCATGGCAAACCACGGCGCTGCCCTTCGATCTCTTCGAGATACCCGTGAATGATCTCGTCCGCTGGTACGCGTTCGAGATTGCGGCCGTTGAAGGTGTACCCGGTGTTTCCCGGGTCATCAGTCATGAAGAAATAGTTCAGTGCGCGCCCTTCGCGCGAGAACTCGATACCCTGCCGAATAAAGCGGCCGTCCGGCAGGCGGTCGACGTTGTAGTCAACCGGGCAGCGTTGCGGGTCAATGCTCTGCAGCGCGTAGCCCATCGGCGCGGCCTTGCCCACTATTTCGCGGAACATGAATTCGCCGTCTTTGGCCGCAGTCCGTACCGCCTTCTTGCACTGCATACGGAAACTGCTGCGCCCTTTGATGTCGCAGTTTTCCGCGCGAGCCCATTTTTTCCACCACGCCTCTAAGGCCTCATTGGCACCCCGATCAAGATTGCCGTTCGCGTCTTTGGCTTGCGCCTGCAGGACAACTCCGCGATAGCCAACAATGTTCTGGTCACACAGACGCAGGTAGCTTTTGAGATAGTCGTTCTTTGCGGCCTGTTCGCGAGACCGCGCAACAAGTATCCGCTGGTTACGGTCAATGACCTGGTCAGCGGTCAAAGGTGTTGTGGTCCAACTTGCGGTCAAACGATCCGTTTCTCCGGCGTCATAGGATCTGGCCATCCGGATCGGCCGCGCCACCGTTCGACGGCTGACTTTTGGAATAGAGGTTTGAACGTCAACCACTTCTTTGGCTGGTTGTTCCGCGCTGCGTTTTGAGAAAGGCCAAGCCATCAGAACGACACCCTCACTTTACGGCGCACGATGCGCTGGCTGCGGCCGTTGCTTTTCAGCTTGGCCACCTCGGCCCTGTACGTTTTGCGGAGTTCCAACAGATCGGCGATAGAGGTGCGAACCAATTCCCGGTCTTTGATTTTGTAAGACTGCTGATCTTTGGTCGCCCGGTTTTCAATTACCGCTTCGATCGCTGCCAAAACCTTTTCGGCGTGTTTACGTGGGTCGTGCCCTGCGTCGATACTGGCAACGTCCGCTTCAATCTCAAGTTCGCCCGATTCAATTTCGAACGTGTCGACGCCATCCGAGACGCGAACCGTAACAACATACCGACCTGGCACATAATTCGCGGTGGCGCCGGCGGCTACTGCGAACAAATGCGCGTCGCCGTCTGCCGTCGCCGTCAGATCAATGGCCGCAGGACCGCGCAGATAGGCCGTTACGGACCAGTCTGATGCCGGGTATTCAGCAGAATTGATGGTTGCCCGAAGGCTCAAGCCCGCCCGAATGCAACTCGGAAATTGTGTCAGCAATGAAAAACCCGCCCGCAAGCCTTATGATCGTCGAGCCCGCCGCCGCGTTGTCGCTGCGCGCGAGCTTCGACGCCTAGTCTTGCGGCGTTTCTTCTTGGGTTCCTCTGGCGGTTCCCCCTCATCGTCGGTTTCAAGGGTTTCCACTGCGGTAGTTTCGACCGTATTCAACCGGGCCAGTAACAGTTTGATGTTTGGCTTTTCGATTTTCAGAGCGGCATAGGCATAGACACGACAATCTAGCGCCTCATTCCTTTCCCGGGTTTTGTGCCAATCGCGCACCGGGAAGCCCCTGATCAACTTTGTGACCAGGCGCTCGGCCGTTAGTTGCTCAAAATATTCAACGTCTCGATCGAGGCTAAACACACATGAGCCCGGGCCGGTCTCAAGATTGAATCGGCGTTGGATTAATAGTTTGCCTTCGTCCGAACCCACCGTGAACAGTTTGACTGGCCGCCCTTTCTTTGGCGATTTCCGCATGTTCGGCGGCGAAACTATCGGTCGATCCCAGCCGCCCTTGCCTTTAATCGCAAAGATCCGGCTACGGTGCTTGCCCGCCAATTGTTCATAAGCGCTTTGGGTCAGGCCTTTGTTGCCTCCCGTGTCAACGCAAGTCGCACGTATGCGCAGCTCGGCCCCGCTTTCGTGCGTGAAGGTTTGATTGAGATAATCGAACAGTTCGTCCCAAACCTCAGATTGCGTCGGGTCTCCCCAGAAAACCTGATAGTCAATGTTCCAACTGCACTCGCCCAGCCCCCAGCCGACAACTTCTACCTCAAGCCGGTCTGTCTGCATGTCGACGCCGGCCGTCAGGACGCCGACCGCCGCTGGAACCTGTGCCGGGTACTTGATCGCGCGCGCGATCAGCGCGTCGGCCTCGACCTCGTCGGCCTCTTCAACCCACGTCTCAGCAAGCGAAACGTTCGTGAAGGTCTGCAAATCGTTGGCGGCCTTCTTGTCGAGGAACGATTGAACGATGTCCCTCAGCTTTCGAAAGCACGAATACAATTCGTTCAGGTGGTAGGACGCGTGCCCGCGAAACGGCTTTTCAGCCTTCCACCCTGCCCCGTCTTCTTCGGCAGAGCGGATCGCCGCCTTGCGTTCTTCGTCGGAGATCACGCACCCGTTGGACTCGCATTGGTAATAGGCGGTCTCGGGAAGGTGTCCCCCATCGTCGCCTTTTTCCCATTTCACCCCTGCCCATTTTAGGTGCTGACGTTCCCCGCAGTGCGGGCAGGCAACGTGAAAGCGCCGCTTGTCGCCTTCCTCGAAAGACGTGTCGATCCGGCTAGCCCCTTTTATCGTCGGGGTGCTGATTTCTGTAACTAGGCGCTGATCGCCAAAGGTGGCCGCGCGCTGGGATAGCAGCTCGACTGGGTGTCCTTCGTTGGTTCGATCGTACCCGTCGACCTCATCGCAAACGATTTTAGGCGCCGAGCGGCCACGCATTGTCTTGGGCGAACCGGACCAAGAGAACATCATGAACCCGCCGGGATAGGATTTCATGCGCTGGTTGTTGACGCCATCCCGGCCGCGCGGCTTCGCAATCGCATCCTGCAATGCTTCGTTCGCGTCGACCATTGGGTTGAATTTGGTCTCAAGCCAGGTTTGCAAGTCGCCCTGGCTGGGCTGCATCATTATCTGCGAACATGGATCATGAGCGATGAAATAGCCCTGCGCGCAAAGCGCAACCAAGGTCTTGCCAACCTGTGCACCCCATTTGAGCGTGACCCGATGGCATTCAGGGTTCGCCATCATGTCCAGCGGTTCGCGCTGATACGGGGCGTTATCGAACCGGATCAAACCGGGGATAGCGTTGCCAACCGGGATTTTGACGTTCTTCTCTGCCCACTCGGATGGCGTGAGTTTCGGCGGGGGCCTTAGAAAACGCTGGGCGCTGCGTGTCGCGTTAACGATCGAGGTCGCGTTTGAAAAGTCAGCGCGGGCATTCAATCGTCTTCCCCGTCTTCGGCTTCGGTATCCAAATCGGATTCAGTAATCAGATCACCATTGGCCAGCGCTTCAAGTGCCAAATCGATTTCTTCGAGCAACACAGCTTTGACTTTGGTTTCTGATTTTTCCCCGACAACACGACTGGCCGCCCGCGGTGGCAGCACGTTGCGCATATTCGCGCGCACCTCGCCGAACGCTTTGGCCATGGCGCGATCCATTTGCTCGATCGGCGCAACCAATCCCTTAGCTTGGGCCAGATCAAGCTCGGCGCTCTCTGTTTCTGCCAGCAGCTTTCGGCGTCTCAGTTCTTTCTCGCTGGCAAACTCAAGGCCATCAGCTTCGGATCTTATGTCGCCTTCACGCCACCCCAGAACCGCAGCCGAATTGAATACCCATTTCTTGCCCCGGCCGCCACGCTGCACGAACGGACAACCACGGCGCACCCAATCGTCAAGCGTGGTCATCGCAATACCGGCATAATCTGCCATTTCGGCCCTGTTCAGATTTCGCCCTCGACCGACTTTGTTGCTCACGCCACTGCCTCAAGTAATAGTAGTAGGCCACGTTTCCCGGGCCCTCGCACAAATAGTTTTTTGCGCTGTATCCCACCCACAGGCCCTACCCCCGCCGGAAGGACCCATATTCACCATTCGATGATCAAAACTACAGCGCCCACCAGCCACCAACCCCAACCAGAAAGCCCATTGACCCATCCATACCCGCCAATCCCAACGCACATACAGACAGCAACCGCGACTGCTAAACTAGCGAAACTCATAGCCAAGAACTCCCTTCAACGCCTCATTATCTTCCACGCACCAACGCCTGTTCCGACAAAGAACAGCCATCGGATCATATCGCCCGCCCATTGCTGCATTTCTGGCGTTGGCAGGTTCGAAACCTGCTGATTGCCGAACACGTCACGCAGGTACGGAATGCTGTCGACGATGACCGCCGACCACCACAGGGCCAACGGCACAAGGAACATGCCGGCGAACACCCAGAACCAAGGGAAATGCAGCTTTGCACGGTTGTACTCGGCCATGATCTGCACTTCGGCCACAGCCTGGCGCGCAATCTCGATCGTGGCCTCGGTCTTTAGCCGCTCTTTGTCGTTTTCCAGCTCGGCCCGGCGTTCCAAATGCGAAATAGCCTTGTCGACAATGCCGCCAAAGCCCAAACGCATGAGGAATGCCAGAACGCCGCTCATTTGAAAGTCAGCGGCTTCTTGGTAACAGCCCGTAAGATGTTGCCACCAACCAACCAAGTGAGTGTCAGGGTTGTTCGTATCACGCCCGCGTGTTCCTGCGGCAGGCCGAGGTGAACAAGCTGGTCAACGTATGGCAGGGCCTCATGTGCGAACATAACCAGCGCCATCAGGGTATTAAACCAAATGGTCTTTGATAGCTTCCAATCCTTACCCATTGGTCATTTCCTCCAATTTTTCACGATAGGCAGCGGCACGGCGGGCGTGTTGGGCTGCGTTCAAGGCAAGGATCAGCGTGCAGACCGTCAGAACGCCGATAACAGACCAAAGGGCCCATTCGGGCAGATCGACCAGCAGCGCGCCGCCACCGCCCACAGGTGCGGCGCGTGCGCCTTTGGCCTGCGTAGCGCGTGCGCCTTGGGCCTTGTCTGCCTCGGCTTTGACGCGCTCGGGCGATTGCGTGGCCATAGCCACCGCTTCGGCCTCTGTATCGGCCACACGACGGGCCCAACCACGCCCGAAGGTCGACCACGTGCGCAGCTTGCGCAGAAACGACATGCGGGCCGCACATGCTTTCTGAATCACACCCACGGTGTCAGCGGTGTTCAGAGCTGCCCCAAGGGTCTCGCGCCCGATCTTGCCGTCAGCAGCAACGCCAAGGCCCTTTTGCATCCATTTGGCACCGCGCGACGGGCCAGAGTTCACAGACCCATCAAAAGCCACCACGTCGAGCCCCTGCGGCAGTTCATCGCCTTTGATCGGGTTCCAATACCCCCGGCGGTAGATCCGGCCCGCCTCATCCAGCGACAGGGCGCGAACGGCGTCCTTACTGACGGCCCGACCGCGAAACTTTGACAGTGTGCCGATGGTGATACCGTACTTGGTGGCCCCGCCCGGGTCTTTAGGGTGGTCGACGTAACCGCCTTCCCATTTCAGCACATGCGTCAGGCAAGCGTCGTAGTTCTTTCTGCTCATTGTTCCCTCAAGCCTCTGGAACTTGTGAGGGATGCTATGAGAGTGGTTTGCCTTAATCCTCTGGCGGTTCCCCTAGCTTCGGCGCCTGGGCAAACACCTTCAAACACGACGGAACTGTCAAAATTGCCTGAATTAGAAAATTATGCTAAATTACTTACATTTAGAGATATTTCATGCGTCGTCGAGTTTTCATAAACCGCCCTAAATCCCCAGATCTCTCCGCGATTGATCGGATTAATGAACTATCCAAAATCGCACGCACCAATTGGTTTGCACTGCTGGCGTATCTGTCCTTCGCAGGCGTCACACTTTTGGGAGTTCAAGACGCCGATTTCTTTATTGAAAGCCGAAGAACGAAACTACCTCTTGTTGACGTCGAAATCCCCACCCGCGACTTTTTTGTTTTTGGGCCAATTCTTGGCACGGCGCTGTACGTCTATCTACATCTCTATTTGTTGAAATTGTGGGAAACGCTCGCAGATGCCCCACCAAGACCCAAGGGTGAGGCGCTGTCGCTGCAGGTCACGCCTTGGCTTATCAACGATCTTGGCCTCGCTCTGCGTCGAGACAACGCTTTCCATCGTCGACCTATGGATTGGTTGTCACATCTCGTGACGTTCTTGCTGGTCTTTGCCATCGGCCCAATCGTGATTGGTTATTTTTGGGTGCGATACTGGCCTGCACACGAGCTGGGGTTTTCGATCTTCAACGCGCTTCTTTTCGCTCTGACGACAATGACAATGCTGTCGAGCGTGTTCACTGCAGTTACGCGGCTACGATATGGCTGGACCTACCGAGGCGGCTGGTGGCATCTTTTGGCCATCGTACCGACCTTGGCAATCTTAATACCGGCTATGGCACTAACCGTTGCAAAAACCGACGGTCCAGAGCGCTTGGGGGTATTTCGACTAGCGACCGAGAGAGCTTACTCTGCGACTTATCGCTTCTTAGTCGGGGTTGGGGTTCTGGCTGAGCCTGATGATCCAAAGGATGACACAAGTCCTTACGCCCTGCAGATCGCATCCGCTGATTTGATCGAAGTCGAGTTCACGTCCTTTCCTAAAGACTGGCTTGTCTACGATGCCCATCGGCAGCAATTTCGTGCCAATTGGTGCGCGCGACAGGGAATTGATCCCAAAACATGCGGTCCATCGAAGAACGGTGCAGTTCTCGATACACACAATGTAAACGCACGCGAAATATGGTGCGACGAAAATGGCTACGCCCCGAAACCCAAATGCACAAACTTTTTTACAAGTCTAGAAACGCGTTTCAGCCAGGTTTGGAAAACCGAGCGGCAAGCAAAACTTCGGGCGTTGGAAAGTTGGTCTCCGCGAAATGTGAATTTCCGCAATGCCAATATGGCTAATTCCGTGATGGCGGGCGCGGACCTGCGGCGGGCGCAGATGGAAGGGGCGGACCTATTCGGGGCGCGGATGGAGGGGGCGAACCTACGCGAGGCGCGGATGGAAGGGGCGGACTTACGCCGGGCGCAGATGGAGGGGGCGAACCTAACCGGGGCGCGAATGGAGGGGGCGAACCTGACCCTGGCGCGGATAGAGGGGGCGAACCTACGCGAGGCGCAGATGGAGGGGGCGAACCTAGCCGGGGCGCAGATGGAGGGCGCGAACTTGAGCCAGGCGCGAATGCAGGGGGCGAAGCTGAGCCATGCGCGGATGGAGGGGGCGAACCTATTCGGGGCACGGGTGGAGGGGGCGGACCTAAGCGGGGCGAAGATGGAGGGCGCGGACCTATTCGGGGCATGGATGAAGGGGGCGAACCTATACGCGGCGCGGATGCAGGGCGCAGACTTACGCCAAGCGCGGATGGAGGGGGCGAACCTGAGCTATGCGCGGATGGAGGGGGCGAACCTACGCAAGGCGCGGATGGAGGGGGCGGACCTATTCGGGGCGCAGATGAAGGGGGCGGACCTAACCGGGGCGCAGATGAAGGGGGCGAACCTAACCAGAGCGCAGATGGAGGGGGCGAACCTAACCGGGGCGCAGATGGAGGGGGCGGACCTACGCCGTGCGCAGATGAGGTCGGTAGAATGGGCGACTGGGACATTGACCGCACCTGCCCATTATACCGACTTCAGAGGAAGCTTCAGTTTGACACAAGACCGCCTTTTGTCGCTAATTGGAAACCCGCATACTCTGCTACCCGACCTGCCAAACCCGGACACAGGACAACCCCTATTTATTCCATCCTGCTGGGCTACGGAGCCAAAATCGTGGCCGGTATTGGTCGTGAGTTTTGGAGAGTACGGCATTTCGGAGGATGACTTGAGCGCGGGATTCATTTGCCAACCTGGCACAATCCCTCAGAAGACTGGCACACCTTGGCCACTCGACGAACCACCGCCTTGGGTAACCAATCCAGACTGGGAACCAGTGGAACGAGGACCGGTGACAGCGTCGATTGATCCACTCGAATGATACTGTTCTTACCGCCCAATCTTCTTTATCCAACGCGACTCCCTGACAGAATCTCGCGCACCCAATCGACGGACAGGTCAACGCCATGTGAGATTTCTTTAACAGAACATCCTTCAGCAGCCATTTCTCGGATTCTGCGATTGCGTGCAGCACGCACGATGAATCGGCAGTTCGAGGGCTGCAAAATCATTCCAGCGAATGCCTTCACTAGCTTGTTTGCATCTTCCCATCCAAGAATTCGAACAAGCTGGTGGTCCGCCGTCGGCAGGCTTTTAGGCACATAGACACAGACACGCCAGGCGCGCGAACCGGATTGAGGCAGGGAGCCGATCAGATGCAACGCCTGATCCCGCCCGATAACCTCAGCAATCTCGGCGACGCTTTCAGGCAGCGGCGGGGCAAGGCCAGTCGACGCACTCATGTGACCAACACCTCAACGCCCTGCGCGGCTAGGATCGACTTCACCAAATAGAACTTGTCGGTTGCATGTCCCTTACGGTCTTCGATGACCTGCACGCCCAGCGTACAATCAAAATAAACGAAATCAGCCGTCCAAGTGCGTTGCCGCTGTCCGCTGTCCGTCATGATCGGCCCGTCTCGCCCCTCAAGGCCGATTTTCACCTGGCGTCGTAGGTTCCGGATTTTGCCCGCGCGCTGCAGCAGCCTGAGTTCACACCACCGATCAGCCTCGGCTTTGCTGTCAAAGGTGATCCCGTCAATTGTCGTGCGCTGGGCGTTGCGTACCCGGCGTTTGTCCTCTTTCGAAGTGTCGGTGTTCTGCAGCGCGCGCAGCTGCATGGCGGTCATGCATTCCGTCACTTACTCACCTGTTTAGCTTTGAGTTGTTGGCCAGCGAATTTCAGGGCATCGGCGATATCGCGCGCGACGGGATCGGCTGCGGCCAAACCAATCTGGACCCGATAGACCCCCGTGATTTCTTCGACGCTGTGCAGACGCATCTTGCGCGGCACCGTAGCAACCGGGCCTCTGCCTGGCGCGATGACAACACAATCACCGGCGGCGGTGTCGACGGTCACGGTGACCTGCCCAAAGCGGTGGCCGTGGGTGGCTGGATCAGCGTGCGGCGACGTCACAGCAGTTTCCCCACGGCGCGACATTCCTGAATGGTCACAAGCTCGGCCTGCACGCATTCCCAAGCCGTGTGATCGGTAATCGCGGTACAGAGGAAGGGCTTGCCTTCCTTGATGGTCTTGGCGTGCGCTTCCAGCAGTTTTTCGCGATTGTCGGTGGCCGAGGTGGTCGGCGAGTGCTGGGTCCAGCGCTTGGCCTTCACCCAGTTTTCCGAATAGGCGATGTATTGTTTGTTGTTGCCCTTTTGCTCGACGGCATAGCCACGGGCACCAGCAAGGATGGCGGCAGGGTCGGCCCCTTCGTCGATGGCAGCTTTTAGCGCGGCCTCGGTTGCCACGCCGTCGCCGATCCGGGGATAGATCCCTTCGAACTGGCGAACAAAATCTTCAAAAACCAAATCCTGTGTGTGTGGTGCCTCTGGCGACACACAAGGTTCCTTTACAGGTTCTTTTACAGGTTCATCTATATAGGCTCCACCAGAGTGGAGACGGACCCATTCTGAAAGTGGAGACGGAACCGCGTCAAAAGTGGAGACGGCTTTGCCTGAATTTCCGCCTCCACTGAGTGGAGACGGCTTTTGTTTGCCGTCGAGTTCGAAGCCCAAGGTATAGTGGGTCGGTTTCTGGCGATTTGTGCGCGTGTCGCGCTCCTGCTTGCGCTGGATCAGGCCTTTTTCCTCAAGACAAGCCAGCGCCTTGTTCAGCCCGCCGTTTGACAGACCAGTATGCTCGCGCAAATAGGTTTGCTTGGGGAAACAACCCATGCTCGCGTTGTGGCAATCACACAGATGAAACAGCACCCGAAATTCGCCGTGAGTCATGGTATCCGGCGATAGATCAGCCAGCCAATGTGTAGCCTTGTGGCTCATGTGCCCTGCCTCGATTTGCTGCTGTTGAAAGTGGTGAACGGTGACAGATACCGGGTCGTTGCCCCGCTCTGCCTCTGGCACCCGCCCGTGCCCCGGTGGTCGCGCTTGTCAGGAATGAAATCCCCGTTCCCGGGTGCCGGGCCTGACGCGCAGCGCGATCTTGTTTGAGGCCATTTCGGGTCCGCTGTCCCGTGACATTCAGCGGAAGTTCGTCCCGGCAAAACTCGGTATTTTTTTCTCCCAACACTGCCACCCAACACAGTGGACAAGCCCCGGCAATCATGTAACTTTCTGGTGCGGGCCGCGCCTACCACGCGCGACCCGCTACACACCTTCCTTCGCAAACAAGAAAGGAGCGATGCCGATATGACCGGACTGGTTACGCACGCATCCATGGATGGAACTGAGAAACGCGGTTGGGGTCCTGCCCAACCGACGAAACCGAAAGAAGATGACGAGGGAGACTGACGGTGATCACCGACGCTCAGAACTTTGAATTCAACGCCCTGCGCAACGCGCTTTACCACACCGCTCGCCGCAGAACTTTTGAAACCTGGGCGCGGTGGCTGAACTTTCTGGTTGTTGTACTTGGTACGGCGACTGTCTCTAACCTTTTTACAAGCTACGGCATCACCAGCGTTCATTTGGGCGCGGCCACGGCGGTGATCGGCGCGCTGCAACTCACCTTTGATTTTAGCGGGCGCGCGCGAACACATCAGGTCTTGCAGCGGGACTACTACGACGCTTTGGCGCGTTTCCAGACAATCAGCGCCCCCACAGACGACGATATCAACAACGCCACTGCTGAACTGACTGCCACTATGGCCAACGAACCGCCGACTATGCGAGCCGTCGACGTCAAGGCTTATAACGACGCCCTGGCCGCAACCGGATTTTACAACGCTGACCAGCGGCTGCGCCTTCCGTGGCTGCACACCGTATTCAAGAACGTCTTGTCCTTCGACGGGCACGAGTACGCCAAGATTGGTGATCTGACCGGGAAGTGAAGATTTCAGGGGCGCGTCGTTCATTCGTCGCGCCCTTTCTCGGACATCATCAGTCCCCACAGCACGAAAAAGCCGGTCAGGTAACAGGCTAAATCCCACAGGCTGTCCAAGATCACGATGGCTTGGAAACCACTGTTGGGAATATCGCCTGCAACTTCTTTCAAAAGAATTCCGGCGATACCGACCCACAGCCAGGCATGAGACAAGCCCCGAAACAGAACGATCGAACTGACGGCGATGCCGATCCCAAAATGGGCAAGACTTACCGTTGCCCACCATGTCACGGTACCTGAAACAGCCTCAGCCCCTGCACAGGACAAGTCGCTGTGCAGTAGTGCGCCAAATTCTCTGCTTAATACGCTCATCGCTGCCCGATCTGACCCAAAATGTCATTGCGGGTGCGGTCTGACGTGAGGATTTCCATTGTTTTCCAAACGCCGAGGATGGCGCAAACTGTGTAAACGTCCTCGATTACCGGACTGCTGATCCCTGAAAGCCAGTTCTGAATTTGCCGCTCAGAACGGCCAAGGACCGGCGCGGCCAATCGGGCAACCTCATTGTCCGAGGCGCCGGGAAAGGCTTCACGCAGCGCTTCGGCAAACCGACCGCGCGCCAACTCTCTTGCTTCGACCCTGTTCACTACGAAAGATTTTTCGCGCCCGTTCAGGAGAAACTTGACCCCAGACGAAATCACACGAGGAAGAGTTGAAAGTGACATCACCCTGCCTGCCCATTCAACTTGAGAAACGAGAAAAGCTCTTTTTTCGGTTCGTTCACGCTCCTTTCGCGCGCCATCTTGCAAAGGGCATCGTACCAAGCGGCTGGAAGAACGCCGGTCTGCATGTGGGTGTGCACAGTTGTCGGTCGTTTCTTCAGACGCGTGGCTACCATTCGATAGCCACCAAGTTGATCAACGAAGGTTCGAACATCTGTTTGCATACCTCAGGATTAGTCCGATTTTTTCGGACTTGCAAGGTACGCAATAAAAACAGTTCGCTTTTTTCGAACCAAGGTTAAACCGGACTAATGGATATCGAGCAAAAAGAACAACTCGCCAGAACCGGAGACATAAGTCCGGAGGCCATTAGAGAACGGCTGATCGCGGCCCGCAAAGTCGCCGGCCTACAGCAAAATGAAATTGCCAAAGCCCTTGGAGTTTCCAAAACCACTTATCACTCCCAGGAGTCCCGTGGCGCGCCAAGCATCAAGGCAATGCGCTATTACTACAGACAGCATAGAATTGACTTCAATTATCTTCTGCACGGGGACTTCGCTCAGTTGCCGCTCGACGTTCAAGAACGACTTTTCGACGCGCTCGCACAGTCTGCCGAATAGCCCAAAGCGGATCAAATACGAAATTTAGATCCGCGCCCAATCGGACCATCAACGCCACCCATGCGTGCATCAGCCTAAGTCGAATCAACTGTGTTCCCCTTTTGTTCTTACTTAGGCTAACGTTTCGGCAATCTCCAATCACAACTTAATCTGATTTTTTCGGACTTTCAAATTGACTGGTCCGAATTTTTCGGACAATCTGCCGTCATCAAAACTGATGAAGGCACACCATGAAAACGCACGACCAGTTTCAATCACTCGCCAAGACAATCACTGACCCCAACCGGATCTATCACCCGATTGTTGCGGTCGCCGCGTGGTGCAAGCTCAAAGCCCTGCGCGGCCAGCCCGTCAGCAACCAGCACCTTGACCGGCTGGGCGTGCAGGTCGACCGGATCGACTGCGCGACCATCGATCGCGCGGTTCAGGAAATACGTGTGCGTGACAAGATCCGCGCCTGTGCCGCCCAGCGCGGCCCCGCTCCCCTGATCTGCCCAGACGCTATTGCCTGACCTACCTCGTCCTGCGCGCCGTACTGCGCGGACAACTGGCCGGGGGATTCCTCCCAGTTTTACCCCCGGCCCCTTTCTTCAAAGAGACCATCGCCATGAACAACCTGATCAACAACCGTCTGTCCCGCCTGCTGAACGATCTGGACCAGCTGCCCTATGCCGGGCGTCGTGATCGCGTGGTAACCGAGGTGCTGGAAACATCCGGTGTCTACTACATCCCCAGCACCGTTATGCCTGGCGCGCGGTTCTTCTGCGAAATCAACCTGCATGGTATTCGCGCCACCGGCGGCGATGAGGCCGACGTGATCACCAATTGGATCGACGCGGCCCGTGCCCAAAAGGCTGCGGCATGAGCGAGCGCAGAGATATCACGCGGATCATTGGCGCGGTCCAACAGTTGGAACAGACCGTGCCAGCCTGCAAGCTGGCAGTGCTGCGCTATCTAGTCCTGCACAACGGCGGCCGCTGGGACTTGCCCAGCGCGGCGGGCGGTTACGATCCGATTATCAAGTCAGTGGAACTGTTCGGCGTCTATGCGATGGCCGAGGACGTTGAGGATCTGCCTAAAAACTGGGTCAAAGCCGCCCGCAATGTCCTGATGGCCTATGAGGCTGACCGGGCGACAACCGATGCCACACACGGCAACCGGCCCCCGTCTGTTCAAAATCGCCATGAACACGACGGGGGCACGGTATGACGCACCCGCTGATCATCGATAGTTTCGCAGGCGGCGGTGGTGCCAGCACAGGCATTGAAATGGCCCTTGGTGTCAGTCCTGACTATGCCATCAACCACAGCGAAGCGGCGCTTGCCCTTCACGCGGCCAACCATCCGGATACGGAACATCTGCAAACGTCGATCTACGCTGTTGACCCGCGCGATATCGTTCAAAAGGGGCAGCGCGTCGGCCTGGCTTGGTTCTCGCCCGACTGTAAGCACTTTTCAAAGGCGCGCGGCGGTACGCCGGTAAACAAGAACATCCGAGACCTTGCGTGGGTTGTCGTGCACTGGGCCGAGCTCGTGCGCCCCGAGGTAATCGCCCTTGAGAACGTCGAGGAATTCCAGACGTGGGCGCCGCTGATCCAGATGCGAGACGCACAGGGCGAACTTAAGTTTGACGCTTTCGGTCAACCGCTGATGATCCCTGATCCGGAACGCAAGGGTGAGACGTTCAATCTCTGGGTCCGCCGCCTGCGCAAGCTGGGTTACAAAGTCGAGTGGCGCGAACTGCGCGCGTGTGACTATGGCGCGGCGACTATCCGCAAACGTTTGTTCCTGATTGCCCGCTGCGATGGCCGCCCGATCGCTTGGCCAATGCCAACGCACGGCGACCTGAGCAGCGCGGATGTTCAGGCCGGAAAGCTGAAACCGTGGCGCACGGCCGCTGAGTGCATCGATTGGTCTCTGCCCTGCCCGTCGATTTTCGACACGAAAGAGGAAATCAAAGAAAAGCACGGCCTCAAAGCCCAACGCCCACTTGCCGAGAACACCGAGGCGCGGATCGCGCGCGGCATGAAACGCTATGTGCTGGACGCGGCCAAACCTTTTGTCGTGAACCTGACCCACGGTGCGCGGCTTGAAGACGCCGGTGAGCCAATGAGAACGATCACCAGCGCCAACCGCGGCGAAAAGGCTGTGGTTGCGCCGTCAATCGTCCGTCATTTCGGCGCGTCGATCGGCCAACGTTGTGACCACCCAACGCCAACGACAACGGCAGGCGGTGGCGGCAAGTCCGGACTGATCACACCCAACCTGATGAGCCTTAAGGGCAGCACACGCCGTGGCAGCGCGGTTTCGGCGCCACACCCTACGGTTCTGGCTGGCGGTGGTCACTCTGCCGTCATAGCGCCCCTCCTGACCTACGCGCAGCACGGCGGCAGCAACCGCAGCGCGTCTGAACCGGCGCACACTCTCACGGCCAGCCGAAAGGACCAGAACGCGATTATTTCGCCGATGTTGGTTCAAACAGGCTATGGCGAACGCAAAGGCCAGGCACCGCGGGCGCTAGATCCCTTCTCGCCTTTGGGCACGATCGTCGCCGGTGGTGGCAAACACGCCCCGGCGGCCGCCTTCCTTGCGCAGCACAACAAGGCGAGACAGGGCGTAAACCCCGGGCGCGGTGTCTCGGCCCCATTTTCGACGTTAACGGCAACAGGATCGCAACAAGCGCCCGTAGCGGCGTGGATGGCAAAATACTACGGGACCGATCAGGACCCGCGCCACGATGAGCCCCTGCACACGGTCACGACCAAAGACCGCTTTGGCCACATGCAAGCCGAACTGGCCGCGCCTGAGTTTGCACCCGAGCATGAGGCCAAGGCGCGCAAGGTCGCTGAATTCCTGCGTCGGCATGGCGTTTGGGATGGTGGCGAGTTCGTAACGCTAGAAATCGATGGCCAAACGTTCGTTGTGGTGGATATCGGTATGCGAATGCTGACCCCGCGCGAACTGTTCAACGCACAGGGTTTCCCGTCTGACTACGTGATCGAGGGCGTCTGGCGAGAACGCGATGGCGACTGGATCTGGCAGCCGTTTTCCAAAACCACCCAAGTGAGCTGCTGCGGCAACAGCGTCAGCCCCTTCCCCGCCTGCGCCCTTATTCAAGCCAACTGCGGCCATCTGGTCGAAGAACTGCAGGAGAAAGCAGCATGAAGGATAGCGATAAACGCGCCCAACTCGCCGGGTTTGATCCAGGCACTTTAGGCCAACACATTGACCGTGTTCATAACGCAGCATTGGACAAGGCCGCCGACATGGTGCGCAACCACAAGGGTTCTCTTTCACTTGAGGAAATCGCGCAACAGATCGAGGCGTTGAAACAGGATAGCGGTCAATGAACATTCAAGAAACAAACGATTGGCGCGGTGAACACCTGATACGCTGCACGCCGCGTGAGCCCGAAGACGAAGACGTCTCTACAGGCAACGAAACGGACCTGCGCCGCAAAAAGGTGGCGCAACTGATCAACATGCACCTGACAGCCCCGCAAATCGCCCAGCGCCTCGGATGCTCTGACAGCCTTGTCTACAAGGACGCATCCAAATTGGGCTTGAAACTGCCCGGCCTTCGCCGGGGCCCGAAGCCCAAAGCAGCGTAAGAGGGATTTCAGACATGGGATACATTGAATTAGCGGCCGGGATTTATCTGCTCGCGATCACGCCCTTTCAGAGCACTGTAGGCGGCTTAAACAAGCTGCTGTTCACCGCACCCCTGCCTGTATTTGGGGCATTGCTTGCTGCTGACGCCATGTCGCGCCTCAGCTTCATCTAAGGACCGATCATGCAGGAACTGATTGATAAAATCGCAGATGCAGCCGAGGCCTTTGGCGCGCAGTCGGGAACCGGCGGAATGGAGGCCGCTGGCCTCATCATTTCCGTTCTTTCGGCCAATCCAAACCTGACAAAACAGTTTCTTGATAACCCAATCGGCACAATGCTGTCGGACAAGTTCCGGTGGCAGTTCGGTCGGCTATCTTGGCACGCGCAAAGCACTGGAGAAGTTGTTACCCCTGAGTTCTTCCGAGAACACTTGGCCGTCAAAGAACTGGTGAATGACGCGGTGAAGGCCGCACAACGCACGCGATCCTAACAGGACCATTGGAGCATCTGCCATGAACCTGCCATTGTTTGCCAAAGAACAGACCGCGGCTAAGCTGTTGGACATGACCGCCAAAGAATTTCGCGGATTGGTGGACAATGGCGCATTGCCGCCACCTAAGACGCTGGCCGGTGGCCTTGAGCGCTGGAACGTGCAGGATCTATGCGCCATCGCAAACGGCGATGCTGCGCGCCCAGAGGATGATATCGAAGTATGACCCGCCCGCCTAAACCTCGGATCGTAAAACCCCGGCTTGTCTGGAAATGGAACAAATCGAAAGAGGTTTGGGAACCCTATTTCCGGATCACTTGGACCGAGAACGGCAAGCCGAAACAACGGGTAATCTTGCTCAAATGGAAAGGCGACCCGAAAGAGCTGGATACGCTCTATTGGGCTTGTCAGTCTGGCCGACACGAAAAGCAGCAGAAGACCGAGAAATACACGTGGCAATCGCTGGTCGAAGCCTGGCGCACCGATAAGCGCATTCAGTCCAGGCTGAGCGACAGCACAAAACAATCATACCGGCGGGCAATGGAATCTCTATTAGAGAAGAACTCTGGAAAGGATGTTCGACGCACGACCCGTCAAGGATTGCGCAATGTGCACGACCTAATGTCAGCGACTCCACGGCAGGCAGATAAGCGTCTGCAAACCGTCAGTCTGCTGTGGAACTATGCGGCAAACAAACTGGATTGGCCCTTGGGTCCGAACCCAGCCAAAGGAATCGACCATTTCGGTAAGCAGCGCGAATTTGAACCGTGGCCGGAATGGATGGTCGAAAAACTGCCAGACGCCCCGGCGGTCGTCCGCACTGCGGCTGAACTGATCCTTGGCACTGGCCAACGTCCTAACGCTGCCATTCAAATGGAACACAAACAGTTTCGCGGCGAGTGGATGGGCGTTCTGGACGAAAAGTCCGACGAACTATTCGAAACCTACTGCCCGGCCGATCTGCGCGACTACCTCGCCAGTCTGCCCAAGAAGGGCAAACATGTGCTGGCTAAGAGCTTGACCGAACCGTTGGGATACCACGCGGTAGAAAAAGCGTTTCGTGCCTGGCGCAAGGATCTAGGCGCCAATGCAAAGCCCTACGTTCTGCACGGGCTGCGAAAGCTGGCGATTGTCCGTTTGGCCGAGGCCGGATGTTCAGACGCTGAGATACAGGCGGTTACCAACCAAAGCGCCGAGATGGTCGCTTACTATCGCAAACGGGCTGACCGCCGCAGGCTATCCAAGGCCGCCCAAACCCGTCGATTCTGAAACGAGAACAGAACAAGACCAGAACGGGAAAGTGTGAGTTAGCACTGTGAGTAAAGAAAATCACCGTCTTGGAACTGGCAGGAAAAAACTAGCTAACTTATTGTTTTTAAAAGTGGTGCGGATGGCGGGGATCGAACCCGCAAGCCCTAGGGCGAGGGATTTTAAGTCCCTTGCGTTTACCAGTTTCGCCACATCCGCGCGTCACCGAGATTTCACGGATGGTGACGTCTGGAACTCATACCGCCATCCAAACTGATTGAAAAGCCGCTTAGTTGCCCTTTATGAGGAGAACCTGTCGAACGCTCTTCTTGCAACTGGAACGGATGAGCACGCGCTTCTTCGGATCCGTCTTTGGGGGGCGGTGATGAGATAGTTTTCCACGTTAACGGCGGAATAAGCCTGCTGCGCAGGGGGCGTAAAAGTCGTCCATCTTTGCCCACTGTGTGAACGGAGGCAGGGGGCGGATCTTCACCGTGGACTTGTAATGCAAGGTTCGTTTGGCGTGTTCTGAAGGCGTGAGCCAGGGCGAGGCAGAGCGTCAATTCGGGATATCTCGGGGCAGCGTTCGGAAGATGTTGGCGTTCCCGGTTCCACCGGTTGCCGGCGGCATTAGCCAGTCTGGCGCCCGATGCCGGACGGTTGCACCGGGATCATTGATCAATGGTTGTCGGAGGACTTGAACTGGCGCCGCGAATAGCAGCACACGGCAAAGCGGGTTTTCGAGAGGCTGCGCGACAAGCACGGTTTCGAGGGTGGTTGGCTAACGCTTTCACATTGCTCCATCAGAGAACGCTTCGTGATTTTTTCGAGCGAAGAGCCATTGCTTTCTTTTCAACATGGGTGTGTCGGTGCTGAAAACTACCGAAACGATGCGTTTCTTATGGTGTCATCCCAAACACGCCGTAAATGTTGCAAGCATTGAGGCGGTCTGAGACCTTTGCAAACTCGTCGTCACTTAGCGGCTTTCTTTTGTCTGCCTTTCGGGTGGATGCCTTCGGCAACTCAATGCCGTCCAAAGGGTTCGCCACTTTGCCCGCCAGATCATTCTCACGCAGAGCCAAGGTGATCAGGGCCGAGGCTTGACCAACCTCTCGCTTGATGGTGTCGGCGCTCAGAGGGTCTCCGTTGCCCTTCCTATGGGACTTGTAGTGGTCGACCAGATCACGACCATGAGCGCGCTTAAGCTTTTCCAAGGGCAACTTATCAAGCGAACCCCAAACAGTTCTGAGGGTCCCTGCTAGGCGGTCTAAACGAGTACGCTTGGCCTTGCTATCTACGCAGCGAAGGCGTCGATACATAGCGATACCATCGGCCACCGTGGGGGCTGGAGGTTCGGCCTTGGGATTGAGGAGGATTTCCTTGACCATCGGGTCAGGGGTGACTTCCGCAAGGTGGCCACGCAACCAAGGGTCATCTTCATCCAGACCTTTAACCCCCTCCAGCATACCCGCCGCTTTCAAGGCAGCTTCGTGAAACTTCTGGCTGGGCGATCTGGCGTCTATTCCGGCCTGCCGCTCACGCATAGTCTGAACCGTCTTCTCAAACATGGCTTCAATGGCTGCATGCTCGCGGACCAATTTAGGACCAGATTTGTACTTCAGGTACACAATCAGAACGGCGCTATCTATTCGATCAGCGATGTCTTTAGGCCAGCGCCGCCGATACCGAACGGTCTTTCCACCGCGCATTTCGTCCAGATGTTGAAGCTTGTAGCTCACCATATTTTCACCTCCGTGTAGTAAAGGTGCCCTCATTTGTGTCCTAATTTCCAGGCTGTTAGCCCAATGAAACAAGGGAATAAAGGCTCTAAGGTGATGATAGTGGTGCCCCCACACGGACTCGAACCGCGGACCTACTGATTACAAATCAGTTGCTCTACCAGCTGAGCTATAGGGGCACTTCGTGTCGATTACTTTCTCTTGTTGAGGACTGCAAGCCCATATTTTTATCTTAACTTAGGGATTGGCAGTTTTTCTGACTGCGCGAAGATCCTTCTGCGCAAACTGGCTTGGGTTTGACTGTTCTGGTCCCAGACGGTAACCCGGCAAGCGGGGCAAAAAGCAAGGACAAGAACCGAAAATGCAGATTGCTATCCACGCAGGCGTAGCGCTTACTGACGAGGGTCGGGTGTTAGCCTCGTTGAATAAAAACGCATCCGCTTTGGCAACACATGGCGTCGCCTTTTTTGGTCCGCGGCGATACAAACGCGTATTCAAGCCAGCGTTTGACGGGTTCGAAGCCGCTCCAGCCGAGTTTCCGATCCAGCAGAAAATCAATGGCATTCTGCCCAGTGGTGAGGGCACCCGGCGTGCAATCTACACCAGCGCCAGTTTTGCAGGTGAACCGAAATCGGCGCTGCGGGATGGGCAGTTGTACCCTTTCGCAGGCCGCAGGATGGCCTTGCTGGAACAGGGTTTCCACGACCACGAGGTTGAGCTCTTCATGGGGCTTAGAAATCCGGGAAGCTTCGTCCCAAAACTGCTGATGTCACTGCCAGAGGAAGCACGCATCGACGCAATTCGGGATACTGATCTGAGTTGCCTGAGTTGGATTGGCATGATTGAAGACATTCGGGATCTTGCACCCAGTGTCCAGATTACGTTGTGGGGCAACGAAGACACCCCCTTCATCTGGGGGGACATCATTCGCGCTCTGGCTGACCTGGACGAAGAAACGCCCTTGCAGGATGAGCACGAATTGTTGCTGTCTTTGCTGGATGAAGCAGGCCAGAACGAAGTCCTGACGCTGGCTGATCAGGATGCGGGGCAGAGCAAGGAGAGCCTGCACGAAAACATGGCTCGAATATTCGACAATCACGCGCAACCGGAAGAAATCGAAGAAGAACTGGACCTGCCCGGGTGGAGCACCGAAATCGTAGACGCGTTTTCGGAATTATATGAGCAGGATCTCGAACGGCTTGGCACGATTCCCGGAGTTCGGGTTCTGAAACCCTGAGCCCGCTTTTGGGGCATCGGCTTGCTGAAACCGGCACTGCGCGGACATCCGGTTTGAGGCCATAACTGTATCACGTACGACCGACAGAAATCTCGAATCAATTCACGCTTACTTCAAGGCCGCCGCGGCCCGAAGAAGAAATCCTGTGGCGCGTGCCCCGGATCAACGCAATCCCTGCGGGGCACACATGTTTCGCACGTCTGAAGGTTCCCGTCAGGCGAGCTTCAACTCATGCCAAGCGCTTCCTTGTACATTTCCAGCACGGCTTCTTCCTCGGCGATATCGTCTTTGTCGCGTTTACGCAGAGCGATCACCTTGCGCATGACCTTGGTATCGTAGCCACGGGCTTTGGCCTCGGCCATCACCTCTTTTTGCTGTTCCGCCAGATCCTTCTTTTCCGCATCCAGTCGCTCGAACCGTTCGATGAACTGGCGCAGCTCGCCTGCGGTTACGCGATAGTTGGCAGAGGCCTGATCTTCGGTCATGTCATCCATTTACGTCTCTCCCAGAGGTAGATTTCTGTTGCTGTGGCAGCGGGCAATATGCCGGATACATCGCTGCCGCCCGCGCCGCAAGCGCCCAATCGCAGGCGGGCTTGTGTGAGCGGGGGTTCTCGGCTAAGCGCAAGTGAACGTGACAAGCAAATGTGGGGAACCATGTTCGAATTCATCACCTGGGGCGGCGCCGCCCTGTCGCTTGCCGGGCTTGCGGGCCTAGTCTGGTGTATTGCACACGTGATGAAAGCGCGCAAATCCGGCCTCTCGGACGAAGAATTGCGCGCTGTTGTTCAGGGTGTTCTGCCGTGGAATCTGGCTTCGTTATTTCTGTCAATGATTGGCTTGATGGTGGTAATCCTAGGGATTTCCTTTGGCTAGCCTACCAGCCTAGATTGGCAGATTATCAAAGCGCGCCTCCATGGCATCTTCACACAGGGCTGCATCCAGTTGCCGCAAGCGCGATGGTATGTGCATACCTTCCTGACGCATCCGTTCGATCACCTTGGTTACACTTGGCTGAAGGGCAAGTCGCGTATCCAGGCACGCGCCGTTAAGTTTTTTTTCAAGTTGTTCGGCTTCTGAGTATAAATTGATTGATGACATCTCCATCCTCCCAAATGTCTTCATTTACGCCGATTTTTGTGACCACTTTAAGACCCGCCCAGATTACCCAAAAATAGCGCGGGAATCCGCCGACAAACCGTGCCGCTCCGGTTGTCCAAAAGCGAATTGACTAGATTTTACTCATAATGAGACTTCCTTGCCTTGACCAGCATCAAATTACGCATGTTGATTATAATATATTCCATAATTAATATGTGAAATAACTAAACCGGTGGAGGGCCACATGACACCCATTGTGAAAGCGTTTTTCGATCCTGAGACCTTTACGGTTTCCTACGTCGCGCAGGAGCCCGAAGGCCTTTCCTGCG
This sequence comes from Ruegeria sp. YTSC199, assembly GCF_059609725.1. Taxonomy (NCBI): domain Bacteria; kingdom Pseudomonadati; phylum Pseudomonadota; class Alphaproteobacteria; order Rhodobacterales; family Roseobacteraceae; genus Ruegeria; species Ruegeria sp. YTSC199. The sequence continues at coordinate 100,449 of NZ_JBXWMF010000010.1, read as the reverse complement.
CGGTAATCGACAGTGTTCTGGATTTCGACCACGCCTCGGGCCGTACCGGCACGCGCTCGGCCGATCAGATCATTGACCATGTACGGAAGAATGATCTGCGGGTCGACTGGATACTGGAAAGCCACGTCCACGCCGATCACCTGTCAGCGGCCCCCTATTTACAGCAGGAGTTGGGTGGTAAAATCGGTATCGGTGACCAGATCGTCACGATTCAGGAAACCTTTGGCAAAATTTTCAACGAAGGCACCGAGTTTCAGCGCGACGGCAGTCAGTTCGACGCCCTCTTCCGCGAAGGCGATAGTTTTCACGTCGGTCAGATGCGCGGCGACGTGCTGCATACGCCCGGGCATACACCCGCATGTCTGACCTATGTGATCGGCGATGCGGCTTTTGTCGGTGACACCCTTTTTATGCCGGACTTCGGCACAGCGCGCTGCGACTTTCCCGGTGGGTCCTCTGCAATGCTGTATGACTCGATCCAGAAAATCCTGGCGCTGCCGGATGAGACGCGGATTTTTGTCGGCCATGATTACAAAGCACCCGGGCGTGATGAATATGCCTGGGAAACGACGGTTGGCGAGCAGAAGGCGCTGAACGTTCACATTGGCCAAGGCCGCTCGATCGAGGAATTTGTCGAGATGCGCGACGCCCGGGATGCGACGCTGGCCATGCCGCGCCTGATCCTGCCATCCCTGCAAGTCAACATGCGCGCAGGGCAAATGCCTCCGGCAGATGAACACGGCGACGTGTTTCTGAAGCTTCCCCTGAACAAACTCTGAGTTACTGGCCGCAGCACGGCAAAGGACACGATATGCATACAGATTGGATATGGGGCCTTGGCGGAGGCCTTCTTATTGGGCTTGGCGCCGTCGTTTACCTGCTGGGCAACGGGCGCATCATGGGGGCCAGCGGAATACTGGGCGGGTTGGTCGACAACAGCGACCGGTCACTGGAAAGGCTGAGTTTTCTGGCAGGCGTGGTCGGAATGCCCTTGTTGCTGCGACTCATGCTCTCTCCGGCACCCGAGACACATCTGACCAGCAATATCACCGTGGTGATTATCGCCGGTTTGCTTGTGGGGGCCGGAACGCGCATCGCCAACGGGTGCACGTCCGGTCACGGCGTCTGCGGGATATCACGCTTCTCGCTGCGCGGCATCGTCGCCACCCTGATCTATATCGGGGCCGGAGTTGTGACGATCACCTTGTTCCGTAATGTTTGGGGGGTGATCTGATGCGCGCGCTGATTTCCCTTTTTTCAGGATCACTTTTCGGCGCAGGTCTGCTGCTGTCCGGTATGACCGACACGACCAAAGTACAGGGCTGGCTGGATTTTTTCGGGCACTGGGACCCAACGCTTGCCTTCGTGATGGGCGGAGCGATCCTGCCAATGCTGATTGCCTGGCGATTGACGACCCATCGACGCCCCCTAACCGGTGGACAATTTCCGCAACCGGCCACACCCGAACTGGACCGCCGCCTAATACTGGGTTCAATGCTGTTCGGGATGGGCTGGGCGCTGGCGGGATTATGCCCCGGGCCTGCCATTGCCTCGCTCAGCTATGGTGGCGTTGGTGGTGCCGTCTTTCTGGTTGCCATGCTCGCGGGAATGTACGCGGCACCTACTCTGAGCGCGCAACTGGACAGAGTCGCAAACGCAGCCTAATCAATTGCCATGGAGATTCGCCCGATTACCCCCCGCTACGCCGTCTCGCCGCAAATCACGGTCGAGGACGTTCCAGCCATAGCTGAAGCTGGCTTTGTCAAAGTGATTTGCAACCGGCCCAATGTCGAAGTTCCGGCGAATATGCAATCGGATGCGATCGGTGAAGCAGTACGTGCGGCGGGACTGGAGTACGAAGTTCTGGAGCTGACGCACCAGACCATGACACCCGCGAATGTAGCCCTGCAACGCGAGCTGGCCGAAAGCTGCAACGGGCCGGTTCTGGCCTATTGCGCCTCGGGCACACGGTGTTCTGTGGTTTGGGCGCTGGGTCAGTGTGATCGGATGAGCACCGACGCCATTCTGGATGCCACCACCAAAGCGGGTTACGCGCTGGAAAACCTGCGCCCGACCCTTGACCAAATTCGCGGCGTTACCGATTAATTTAACTTAGACCGTCTGGATCTGTGTCCGATAGCTTCAGGCCGGCAAGTTGCGATATCTCGGCCACCATCTGGTCTGAATCGGTGAAGTCTAGGTTGGATTTGAAATCGCCTGTTACGCCCGGATCGAGCGTGGCCGGCATTTGCGACAGTTCCGTTGGCGCGGGCAGGTCCGGATCAGGTCGCAGCGTTGTGGTCGAGCGAGCCTCAAGAAACTCCTCAGCCTCAGATTGGGTTAACGCCGCCAGCGGCGCGTATTCGTTCAGACGCACCGCGCGCATCCCTCCGCATTGCCCCAACCGGCCAATTGCGGCAAGGCTGCAATCAATTGTCAGGACTTCCGCACGATCCAGCCTTGCCACCGTCAGCGGTAGAACGTCGCCCACCTTGAGTTGCGATAGAGTTGCCAGAGGCAGCGACATGCGGCAGATCACCGTATTCAGTTCGGCCCGCAACACCCCCGAAGCCTGTTCAAGATTTGGACCCGTGTTCCCTTGCGTGACTTCGTCGGAGTCTTCTGCGGTTCGGTCCGGCAGGAACACGGAAATCTGCCCTTGACGCAAACCGCCACCCAGTTCCACGGTCAGGTCAAACACCCGATACGCGTCTTCGGCCATGGCCAGCGACAACGTGCGCAAATCAGTAAAACGGGCGGCAAATTCAAACCCCGACAAGCTGGATTGATCCAACGGCGCCTCCACCAGATCGACCGCGCGCGCCAAGGCATCTTCGATAAAAGGCGCCACCATTGCCCCATCCGTATGTGTAAACGCGCGGGGCGAAGGCGCGTCCGCCATCACCTCGCCAATGGTTTGCACCTGAACGACGGCCGAAACCGCACCCAGATCCATGCAGATGGCCGCAGACATTCCGTCAGCGTCGACAAACTGCAACAGCAGCCAGTCTTCCGCGACCTGTTCCGCCAACACATCCGACGTTCGGTGGGATTGTCTGGCGCCGATTACGACCATGGACAGCTGCAACCGATCCCCGGCGGCCCGGGCAAAGGCCAGCCGCAGCGCCCGCAGGATCGAACGCGGCTTGTCACCCTGTTCTTCCTGCCCCACTGAAAGCTTGCGCGCCAAAGCTGCGCTGACCGACTGCGTCATGCCCGAAACCGCTGTTGATTGCTGTATCTGATACTCGGTCTAACCCGGTTCAGGTTACGAATGTCTTTACAACCGCGTCACTGCGCTGCCTGTCGGTGCGCCATTGGCAGCCTGACACGAAACGCCGCCCCGCCCTGCCCCGGCAGATAAGTGATTTCTCCGCCCAAACGCTGCATGATTTCACGGCAGATCGCCAGGCCCAGCCCGGCCCCGCCAGCCTTGTCGACGCCCACGCGGGCGAATTTCTCGAACACCATGGAGCGTGCCTCGGGCGGGATGCCGCTGCCATTGTCGGCAAAGTCTATTACCACCTGCTCACCGACGTCATGGGCCGAGATCGTCAGCACCGGTTCTTCGGCATCACAGTATTTCTGCGCATTGGAAATCAGGTTGATAAAGACCTGCCCCAGCCGGTCCAGATCGGTCTGCAACGGGATACGTTCAGCAGTTTTCGAGCGCCGCACCGTTAGCTTCCGGTTCGATCCGGCCAGCGCGCTGGACACGGCCCGATCCAGCACTGAGCGCAGCGTGTCGTCACCTACATTCAAATTAACCCGCCCGCTTTCCAACACGCTCAGGTCCAGAAGGTCGTCAAGCAACCGGGTCAGGCGCAAGGCTTCGTCGTGAATGATGGCGGCATAACGCGTTTGCTCTTCCCCACTCAGCCCCTCGGTATCGCGCATGATCTCGGAAAACGCGCGGATCGAGGTCATGGGGGTGCGCAGTTCGTGACTGACCTGGCTGAGGAAGCTGTCCTTCTGTTCCGAGATTTGCGTCAGCTTGGTGTTTGCCTCACGCAATTGCCGCGCGGTTCGGCTTAGTTCTGCAGATTTCACCTCCAACTGGCTGGAATACTCCAGCAGCTGCGCGGATTCGTCAGCCACGGCCAGTAGATCCTCGACCGACACGTGCGAGCCGCCGACGATCTGACCAATCATCGCATGCGCTGTGGCGGCACCGACGGAGCCGCTCAGCTCGCGTTCCAGCCGTTCCAGAAATGCAGGGGTTGGTTCCGGCAGGCCGGAGCGCCCTCCCTGCAGGTCCGCCTCAGCTTGAAAAAACTCCTGTGCGGGACCTGCACCCAGTATACGCTGGGTCATGATCATCAGGTCTTCGCTTTGCGCAACCGACCCGGACCAGCCACGCGGTGCGACCGAGTGATCGAAGACGTTTACAAACTGCGCCCCCTGCAGTCGTTCCAGCGGGCTGGGGAAGCTGAGCAGTGATGCAACGCAGAACGCGATGGCGTTCAGGGACAGCGACCACATTACAGTATGTACCATCGGGTCCATACCCTCGATCCCGAACAGGGCCTGCGGGCGCATCCAACCCAAGCCGAACGGGCCGTTTTGCAGCACCGTGTCGGGCATCAGCGCACCACCCATCCCCGGCAGCAAAAGCGTGTAGACCCACAGCAGGAACCCCACGGTCAGACCCACCAAGGCACCGGTCCGTGTCGCGCCGCGCCAGAACAGACCACCAACCAAAGCGGGTAGAATCTGGGAAATCCCGGCAAAGGCAATCAATCCGATCGAGGCCAGTGCCGCCCCGCCCCCTGACAGGCGATAGTAATAGTAGCCCAGTGCCATGATAACCGCGATCGACACCCGCCGCGCCACCAGCACGACGTTCCTGACGTCGCCGGACACGGAGCCAGACCCTTCCTGTGTGCTCAACCAGATTGGCATGACCACGTGGTTCGACACCATCGTCGACAGCGCCATGGCCGTGACGATGACCATGGACGTGGCCGAAGAGAAACCACCGATAAAGGACAGCATCGCCAGCCAGTCATTGCCCTGAGACAGCGGCACGGTCAGCACGAACAGATCAGGGTTCGAGCCTTCGGGCAGCAGGTCCAGACCAACAACTGCGATCGGCACCACAAAGAGGCTCATCAGCAACAGGTACAGTGGGAAAGCCCACGCAGCGGTTCTCAGGTGGCCTTCATCCGCGTTCTCGACCACCATGACCTGAAACATGCGCGGCAGGCAGACAAAGGCTGCTGCAGACAGAAATATAAAGGTGGTCCAGCGCCCAGCATCCACGTTCCATTGGCCGATCTCGGACGCGTCAATGCGGTCCATCATCGGCCCAACGCCGCCCGCGATGCCCCAGACCACAAACGCGCCCACCGCAAGCAGGGCAAACAGCTTAACCACCGATTCCAGCGCAATTGCCGTAACGATACCGTGGTGGCGTTCATTGACGTCCAGATTGCGCGTACCGAACAGGATGGCAAACACCGCCAAACCCGCAGCCACCCAGAACACACTGGAACCTTCGCGATAAAGGCCCGAGGGGTCAGCCTCGGCAAAAATCGAGAATGACAGGGTAATGGATTGTAGTTGCAATGCGATATAGGGGGTGCCGCCCAATACGGCCAGAATAGTCACGCAGATCGCCAGCGTATTGGACTTGCCATAACGCGAAGAAATCAGGTCAGCAATTGAGGTCACCCTTTGGCTGCGCCCGACGCGCACCAACTTGCGCAACCCCCACCACCAGCTGACCATGACCAGCGTTGGACCCAGGTAGATCGTGACGAACTCCAGCCCCGACCGCGCGGCGTTGCCCACCGCTCCGTAAAACGTCCAGGCGGTGCAGTAAATCGACAAAGAAAGTGTATAAACCAGCGGCGAGCGCAGCCATGCACCCCGCCCGGCGGCCGCCAACCTGTCAGCTGCAAAGGCGACGCCGAACAACAGCACCACGTAGCCCAGGCAAACCAGAATCAGAATGTTCAGCGTTGCCATCGATCCGTCTCGGGTTCGGATTCATCATGGCGCCCCATGCGCCTGGCGGCAAATCCAAACACCAGACCGGCCAGGATCATCGCTGCCCAGCAGGTGAAGATGTAAAAGATCGCAGAAGACAGGGGCACGCCCTCCTGCGTGCCTTGACCGTCGGGCCATAACAACGGGATGGCTAACAAGGCCGCGCCCAAAAAGGGCAACAGTCGTGCGGCATCAGACAACCTGCGGCGGCGATAGCTCTGCCGCTCGAGAAACAGCGAAGGCCGGACGCCCGAAGGCTGACGGTCTTCGTCCGAACTCATGACTGTGTTGCCTGCGCGTGCAGGTCCCGCACTGCAGTCAGCATCTCGGTATTGGAAAACGGCTTGGTCATGAAACGACTGACACCGGCGTTTTCGGCCATCTCCCGATCCCGAGACTGCCCTCGCGCGGTCAGCATCAGAACCGGCAAGCTCTGCATACCGTCCACTTCGCGCAGGTCTCTTAAAATCTCCATCCCGTTTTTGCCCGGCAGCATCACATCAAGAATTACGAGATCCGGACTTGCGCCCTGAATAACCTGTAATGCGTCGCTGCCTTCGGCGTGCGTTTGAACCTGCCAACCCTCACGTGTCAGCAGGAACCGAATGGCCTCGGCGATGTTCGGCTCATCCTCAATTAGCAGAACCTTTCGGCTCATGATTATCTGTCCTCCCCGTGACGGGTCAAAAACTGATCGACCCGTCTCTGCCAGCTTACGCGTTCTGTCAGGAATCTGTCAAAAACCTTCGCTCAGAATCGACGGTTCACGACGGGATACGCAATCGCTGTTGGGGCAGACCCTGCAGCTGGGACCAACCCGGGCAACCGCTTGTTCATCTTGCGCAACTTCTTCGACCGACCGCACCAGCATCACTGAACGGTAGACCGGTCCGTCATCAAAGCCGGATATGTGCTGCGGCCACGCATAGGCATAGCAATCGAACACCGCCGCAGTTCGCCCAAGTTGCACGATGCGTTTGCGGATGGGGACCAACGGCCGGTTCAACGCCTGAAACAGCGGCCACAGGGGGCAGGCCTCACCAAAGCGCGGCATTGCAAAACCAGTCACGGACTTGCTGAACAGTATACTGCCGGAGGCATCGCACACCACGAGCCCCGTCGGCCGCCCAAGATACCCGCCCGGCAGAGTCGCCAGCCGCCTCAGCACCGTTGCAACGTTGACTGAAAACCGCGCCGCCAGTTGCAGCGGGTCCATAGGGGCCTCAGCCAGCGCGGCCTGCAGTTGGTCCAGCGGCATTACCCGGGCATCCGCGGCGTAGACTTTGAGAAAGTCGCTGGTCAAGGTTCTTGCCGCACTCGAGTCCAGATCACTTAGGTCAATATCAGCGTCCCCTCCGCCCCTTTCGATCTCGGGAAAATGGTGCTCGTGCGCCTCAAAAAACGCTTCGACATCTTCCAACGGTACGCCGCGATGATCGCCGTCAGAATCGCTTTCATCTAGATAAGCGACCAGCGACTTGGAGCTTTCAGCCAAACGCTCGGCATCCTGATGCAGGTTGCTGTGAAAACGGTCCTGCCATTCGGGTTCGATGTCCTGCGTGTCCGCCAGGATTGCAGCGGTTGACCGAATCGCGGCAGCGGTCGACAGAACCTCGTGCATCGAGGCCGCCAGGTGCGGATCGTGCGTCAGACGGTCCGACAACGTTTCCACGGTGCGCTCCAACGACACGACCCGGCGGTGCATCTGCGCCAACACCCCCGCCCATCCGGGAAACCGCCCGGCAAACTCCTCGAGCCCGTCCAGTTCCGCCTGCTGGCCTACGGCGTCGGCCGCGGCCTCGCGCAGCGCCGCGATCAACGTGGCCTCGACCCCCTGCGTCAGAACCGACGGCTCCACGGCCAGCGTCGCCGCGATATCGACCAGCAACTTGCCGCCAATCCGGCGGCGATTATGTTCGATAAGGTTCAGATATGACGCTGAAATCCCGACCTGACGCGCGAGTTCCGCCTGCCGGAGACCGGCAATCTGACGCCTTTCCCGGATACGACTGCCTGTCAGCGTATCGCGCATGTTCTCACCCCTTCCAAAGCGAAACCATCCGATTTTGACCCCAATTTGTTTTCAGAACTCTTGATGTATTTCTAGTAGTTATGCCGGAGTTTTCATAGATCATTTACAAACTTGACAAAACACACTCGCCAGATGCGGGCTATGCCCACGCAGAATCTGCGCTGGCCCCCTTCTAATTCCCCTGAAATCCCTGCACGATAGCCGCATGAGCGATCCCGCCTTTGAATATGCACCAATCGGGCTTGTCGAATTGGAGAACCGGATCATCCGGCGCTGCAATCTGCAGTTCGCTCGCACCTTTGGTGGCGAGGCCGCGGACTACCGCAACATGCCCCTGTTGCACCTTTATCCGTCCGTAGCGGACTGGGAACGCATCGGCGCGCGCAGCCTGCAGGTGATGCGCGACACCGGGTATTACACGGACGAACGCGTCATGCGGCGACGCAACAGCGACCTGTTCTGGTGCCGCGCGCGCGGACGCTCACTGACCCCCGACGACCCGTTTCGCCACGGAATCTGGAGCTTTTCAGACATCTCGGAAGAACGCCCCCTGGTCGAGCTGACCGCGCGCGAACGCGAGGTCGCGATCTTGTCCTGTCGCGGCCTGTCCGCCAAGGAAATCGGGGCCGAACTGGACCTCAGCTATCGCACGATCGAGGCCTACCGTGCCCGCCTTCTGGAGAAATTCGGGGCCCGCAAACTGCCCGAACTGGTGGCGAAACTATCGGGAATGCCGCTGTAATCCCCTTTCCCCTCGAAATCTTCGTTAAAACCGCCATCTGACAGGGCCAGACGCGCTTTTCATGGCCGGACGCATGGCTTATAACGCTGCGTAATCAGACCAAAGCCCGCATGGAACAGACGGGCCAAAGGGGAACCGTCGAGGACACTCATGACAGACACCAAACACGAAGCGGATGTGGCATTCATCAAGGCACTGGCCGAATTGCTGCGCGAAAACGACCTGACCGAGTTGCAGGTCAAACGCGAATATGGCGAGGAAGACAGCCTGAACGTACGCGTCAGCCGCATGAACCAGGTCGCCGCTGCTCCGGTTCAAGTCGCGGTTCCGGCCGCCGCACCGGTCGCACCGGCTGCCGCACCGGCACCTGCTGTCGCTGAGGCACCCGCAGCGCAGGAAGATCCGGCCAGCCACCCCGGGGCTGTGACCTCGCCCATGGTCGGCACCGTGTATATGCAACCCGAGCCGGGTGCGCCCTCGTTCATCTCGGTCGGCGCGTCGGTATCCGAAGGCGATACGCTGCTGATCGTCGAAGCAATGAAAACCATGAACCACATCCACGCGCCCAAGTCTGGCACCATTAAGCGTATTCTGGTGGGTGACGGCGACGCTGTAGAATTCGGCACCCCTCTGGTCATCGTTGAGTAAGGCGGTCCTATGTTCGACAAGATCCTGATTGCCAACCGAGGCGAGATCGCCTTGCGCGTCATCCGCGCCGCACGCGAGATGGGGATTAAGACGGTCGCCGTCCACTCTACCGCCGACAGCGACGCAATGCATGTGCGCATGGCGGACGAATCGGTGTGCATCGGCCCTCCGCCCAGCCCGCAAAGCTATCTGTCCGTGCCCGCGATCATCTCGGCCTGTGAAATCACCGGCGCACAGGCGATCCACCCCGGCTATGGCTTCCTGTCCGAGAACGCCGAGTTCGTGCAGATCGTCGAAGACCACGGCATCACCTTCATTGGCCCCACCGCGGAGCATATCCGCGTAATGGGCGACAAGATCACCGCCAAGGATACCATGAAGGCGCTGGGTGTGCCTTGCGTTCCGGGCTCGGACGGCGGCGTGCCCGATCTGGCCACCGCCAAAAAGATCGGTGAAAAATTCGGCTATCCCGTTATCATTAAAGCCACCGCCGGCGGCGGCGGGCGCGGCATGAAAGTCGCGCAGAGTGCGGGTGAGATGGAAAGCGCCTTCATGACCGCCCGTGCCGAGGGCAAAGCCGCCTTTGGCAACGACGAGGTCTATATCGAGAAATACCTGACCACGCCACGCCATATCGAGATTCAGGTCTTTGGCGACGGTAAGGGCAAGGCGGTCCACCTGGGTGAGCGCGACTGCTCGCTGCAGCGCCGCCACCAGAAGGTATTCGAAGAAGCCCCCGGCCCTGCCATCAGCCCGGAAGAGCGCGCCAAGATCGGTAAGATCTGCGCCGACGCCGTGGCCAAGATCAACTATATCGGCGCGGGTACGATCGAGTTCCTGTATGAAAACGGCGAGTTCTACTTCATCGAGATGAACACCCGCCTGCAGGTGGAACACCCGGTAACCGAGGGGATTTTTGGCGTCGATCTGGTGCGCGAACAAATCCTTGTCGCCGCTGGTGAGGACATGTCTTTTGGTCAGGATGATCTGGTGATCAACGGCCACGCCATCGAGGTTCGGATCAACGCCGAAAAACTGCCGAACTTCTCGCCCTGCCCAGGCAAAATCTCAGCCTATCACGCGCCGGGCGGACTGGGTGTGCGGATGGATTCGGCTCTGTATGATGGGTATTCGATTCCACCCTATTACGACTCGCTGATTGCTAAACTGATTGTTCAGGGGCGTGACCGGGCCGAGGCGCTCGCGCGTCTGGAACGGGCTTTGGGTGAACTGATCGTGGACGGCATCGACACCACCGTACCGCTGTTCCACGCCCTGTTGCAGGAGTCCGACATCCTCAGCGGCAACTACAACATCCACTGGCTGGAGCGCTGGCTTGCGGAGAACATGGCCGATTAATTCAGCAGGGTCGAAGGGTGCCAACCCTTCGACCTTCGGGCATTCTGCATGAGCCTTTCTCCGGAACTCTTGTTGCACGGATATTCCATCGGCATTTTTCCGATGGCCGAAAACCGTGACGCCGCAGAGTTGTTCTGGGTTGACCCCAAGTTTCGCGGTGTCTTTCCCCTCGACGGCTTCCATATTTCGCGCAGCCTTGCACGCCGTATCCGCAATTGCGGGTATTCGGTAACGATCAATCAGGACTTTGCAAAGGTTGTCGATGGCTGCGCGGATCGCGCGGACACTTGGATCAACACCGAGTTGCGGGACCTTTATCTACAAATTCACCACTTGGGTCACGCGCACTCGCTCGAGGTGTGGGAGGCCGACCATCTGGTTGGCGGTGTCTTCGGTGTTGCACTGGGGGCTGCGTTTTTTGGGGAAAGCATGTTCTCGCGCCGAAAGGACGCGTCAAAAATCGCTCTGGCCTACCTGGTGGATCGCCTGCGGCAAACCGGGTTTCAGCTGTTCGATACGCAGTTTCTGACTGCGCATCTGGCGTCATTGGGCGCGATTGAAATTCCCCGAACGCAGTACCGGCGGGACCTGGAAGAGGCGATCAACGCCAGCGCGGATTTTACCGCGCCGCTGGATCAGTCACCCGAAGGGGTTATACAGCGGATCACCCAGACGTCGTAACGCGCGTGATCCAGCGCGTTCAGCGCCGGAGATGTGGCAATCATCCAACCATCAAACAATTGATCCGATTTGCCTTTTTCCCAGATCGTCAGATAGGCAAAGGCATCACCGGTCGGGTTCTCGGCCGGGTACCTGCATTCCCCAAGTGCCACATCCAGACCAAAAACCGCCGTGGTCTCACCGCTCTGCATTTCCACATCAACGGTCTGGCCATTGACCTTGTCCAAGCCCCGCAGGATCGCCCCGGGGCCTGACTGCGCCTTTTGCTGCGCCATTGCGCCCGTGGCAGCCAGAAGTGCCGCGATCAAGGCAAAACGCTTCATTCGCCGCCGTCCCCGGCCACGAACTTGACCAGCAGCGAGATCAGGCTGACCGCGCCTTGCGTATCTTCGACCTGATCGCCGGGTTCAAAATAGAACGGAGAACCGCCCGGCATCACCTCAACGAAATTGCCGCCAAGCAAACCTTCGGACGAAATGATGATGGCACTGTCGTCCGGCACCAAGATGCCGTCCGCAATCGAGAATGTCGTGTCCGCACGATAAGTGTCCGGGTTCAGAGTTACGCCCGTTACAGTGCCGATCTTGACCCCGGCCAGACGCACATCGGTGCCCACACCCACACCTTCGAGCGAGCGGAAAGATGCCTCAAGCTGATATCCAGTACCACCCTGCGACAGGCCGGTGGACTGGCTGGCATAGACGCCAAAGGCAACGGCGCAGGCCAGAACGGCCCCACCGACAAGAACTTCGGTAACGTTGTAGGTCGACATTGCTCGCCTCGTTTACTCCGGGCTCCAGGCCTCGTAATCCGTGCGCTTGACCGGGTCTTGCCGACGCAGAGACCCCGCAGGGGTATAGGCTAAAGCTGTTCCCGTCAGGTTCTCCTGATGCGGTTTTTCCCAGGGTTTGTGCTGCAGCGGCTTATCGGTCGGCGGCTCATCCCAAGTGCGGTGTAGCCATCCGTGCCAATCGGGGTCGATCCGGCTGGCCTCGGCTTCACCGTTGAAAATCACCCAGCGCTTGCTGTCGTCGGCATTGCGGTAGAAGACGTTGCCTTCGTTGTCTTCGCCGACTTTCTCACCTTTCCGCGCAGTATAGATCTGCGTGTTCAAGGTGGCCCCGTTCCACCAGGTTACGGCCCGCAAAAGACTGTTCAGGATACCCATCGGCTGCCTCCGACATTTCTGTTCCTGCAGATATGGACCAAAGGCTCGCTAAGGTCCAGTGCCACCAGGGCCGCACCTGCTATTCCGGCAAATATGCCGTTACTTCAATTTCGATCCGGTATTTCGGGTCGATCAAACCGCATTCGATCATCGTTGCGACCGGTGGATTGTCGCCGAAGTATTCCCTCAGAATCGGCCAACAGGGTTCGAACTCTGACCGGTCCGGAAGCATGTAGGTCACGCGCACGACATCGGCAAAACTGGCCCCGGCTTCGGTCAGAGCCTTGCCGATCGTTTCGAGTGCCGACTGGCACTGAGCGGTCACGTCATCGCCCTGCCCGACCGTTCCGGCGACATGAACCCAATCACCGGCGACCACCGCGCGGCAATAGCCGATTTTGGCCTCGAATTCTCCGCCTGAGGAAATACGTTTGATCGTCATGGTACCCCTCACAAGAAAACGGCGCGGTCAGTGCCGCGCCGTGACTGGTAATTCGATTTGAACTTACCCGGCCGAGGCCGATTCCGCTGCATCCGCGTAGATGATCAAAGGCTGCTTGTCGGACGACACCGCCTCTTCGTTGACCACAACCTCGGTCACGTTCTTCATGCCGGGCAGTTCGAACATCGTGTCCAGCAGGATGTCTTCAAGGATCGAACGCAGACCACGCGCACCGGTTTTCCGTTCAATGGCTTTTTTGGCAATCGACTTCAGCGCATCGTCGGTAAAGGCCAATTCGGCATCTTCCAGTTCGAACAGGCGCTGATACTGCTTGACCAGAGCGTTTTTTGGCTTGGTCAGGATGGTGACCAGCGCATCTTCGTCCAGATCTTCCAGCGTCGCCAGAACCGGTAGACGGCCGACGAATTCCGGGATGAGGCCGAACTTCAGCAGGTCTTCCGGTTCGAGATCCTTAAAGATTTCACCGACACCACGCTCGTCATTGTCGCGCACATCGGCGCCAAATCCCATGGCCGACCCCTTGCCGCGCTGCGCGATGATCTTGTCCAGACCGGCAAACGCACCACCGCAGATGAACAAGATGTTCGTGGTATCCACCTGAAGAAATTCCTGTTGCGGATGCTTGCGGCCACCTTGCGGCGGCACACTGGCCACAGTACCTTCCATCAGCTTCAACAGAGCCTGCTGCACGCCCTCACCCGACACATCGCGGGTAATCGAGGGGTTTTCGGACTTGCGCGTGATTTTGTCGACCTCATCGATATAGACGATGCCGCGCTGCGCACGCTCGACGTTATACTCGCTGGCCTGCAGCAGTTTCAGGATGATGTTCTCGACATCTTCACCCACATAACCGGCTTCGGTCAGCGTGGTCGCATCCGCCATGGTGAACGGCACATCCAGAATTCGTGCCAGTGTCTGCGCCAGCAGGGTCTTACCGCAACCGGTCGGCCCGATCAGCAGGATGTTGGACTTGGCCAACTCAATATCGCTGCCCGCTTTCTGGGCATGGTTCAGCCGCTTGTAATGATTGTGCACAGCGACCGACAAAACCCGCTTGGCCGTGGCCTGACCGATCACGTAATCGTCCAGAACCTCGCAAATGTCCTTGGGTGTCGGAACACCGTCCGAGGATTTCAGCCCGCTGGCTTTGGTTTCCTCGCGGATGATGTCCATGCACAGTTCGACGCATTCATCGCAGATAAACACGGTCGGTCCGGCAATCAGCTTGCGTACCTCATGCTGGCTTTTGCCGCAGAAGCTACAGTAGAGCGTGTTCTTGCCGTCGCCGCCTGAATTCGTCGCCATGTTCTACCTTTCGGGCTTCGTCCCTGCGGTCCCTCTAGGACCGCTTGCCACCTATTGGTGCAGCTTAGGCTAGCACCGAGACGGCTACAATCTCAAAATGCGCCTCCGCGCAACGCGCGCAGAGGCTAAACCTTAGGCTTCGTCACCGTCCATTTTTGCGCGGTTTTCGACGATTTCGTCGATGTGACCCCAATCTTTCGCCTCTTCCGGGCTCATGAAATTGTCACGATCCAGCGCCTTTTCAACCGCCTTTTTGGTCTGCCCGGTATGACGCACGTAGATGTCATACAGGCGATCTTTCAGTTTCTGCGTCTCGGCCGCATGAATCATGATGTCGCTGGCCTGACCCTGATAGCCGCCGCTGGGCTGGTGCACCATGATGCGGCTGTTGGGCAGCGAGAACCGCATTCCCTTCTCGCCACCGGCCAGCAAAACTGACCCCATCGAGGCCGCCTGACCGATGACCAATGTCGAACATTTCGGCTTGATATACTGCATTGTGTCGTAAATCGACAAACCGCTGGTCACAACACCGCCGGGCGAGTTGATGTAAATCGAGATTTCTTTGCTGGGATTTTCCGCCTCGAGATGCAGCAATTGGGCAACGACCAGATGACTCATGCCATCATGGATCGGGCCGTTGATGAAGATGATCCGCTCTTTCAGAAGGCGTGAGAAAATATCGTAGGCGCGTTCACCCCGGCTGGTCTGTTCGACCACCATCGGGACGAGCGTATTCATATAGGTATCAACTGGATCGAACATTCTGAACCTGCCTGCTTTGCTATGGATCGGGACATTACCCGAAGAAACGTTACCCGAGTCTTAGTGTCGCCACAGGGGGGCTGCAAGGGGGACCGAAGACTTCAGGCCCTGCAGCCGGGATTTGAGTGTTGAACCTGCTCTTTTGTTATCAGTTCGGACAGCGTAATCACATATTGACGCCCTCACATCACATCATTTTGATTCATGCATATGGAAATACATGCGCAAAATATGTAACCAAGGCTCTCACTCAGAGAACCCTCACTCAACGCTCACACGTTTTATGAGTAGACAAGGAAAACACGATGGCCCTTCCCCAGCTTTCGCAAGATATACCTCCCGAGTCGTTCGACAAGATGGTTGAAAACGCAACGCGCGCGTCGAATTTCCTGAAAGCCATCAGCCACGAAGGTCGCTTGATGATCCTGTGCCATCTGGTGTCAGGTGAAAAATCAGTAACCGAGTTGGAAGGGTTATTGTCCGCCCGCCAGGCGGCCGTGTCCCAGCAGCTGTCCCGTTTGCGCCTCGAAGGGCTGGTAACGCCCCGCCGCGACGGCAAGGCGATCTACTATCGCCTGGCGGATGACCGCCCCCGTCGCTTGATCGAACTGATCTACGATATGTTCTGCGGCGAAGACAAAGGCTGATTGCACAGTCCTGACACGTTCTGTTCGCCGTGCTTTGTTCGGCGATCCTTAAAGACCGAACAGGCTTCAAGGCACTGGTTCAATTCAAGAAAAGCTGCTACGCAACAAAAAACTGACACGAATGGAGATACTGATGATCCGTGCAATTCTGATTGGGCTTGCCCTGTTCACCCTCACCGCCTGCGAAACCACAAAGGGCGCTGGCAAAGACATTGAGAAAGCGGGTGACGCGATTCAGAACGCAGCCACGGACGTTCAGGAGAACCTTTGACGCCCCAGATATCGTTAGGTCGCAAAGCGCAAACCCAACGTACAGTTGATGATTCAGCCGACCTGCCGCAGGATTCAGCCTACTGGTGCATAGGCGCGGTATTGCATTTCTGACAAGGCAGCGGGGTCTTGCGAACGCTCAAGACCCCGCTGTTTTTTTTCGAGCAAGAGTAAAGTGGCAGCCTGTTTCAAGCCGAAATACGACAAAAGGAAAAGGCGTCAGGTGCGCAGACGCGGTCCGTGCACGTATCCTTGCGGACACTCCTGACGCCTTGCCGGGTCGACACGTCCGGGGGACGTCCCGAGCCAGTTACCATGGCCCTGATAAGAACCACGGCCGCCGTGCCGTGCCGACAGGCACATCACAGCCCGCGCCGGCCTTCTGAGAGGTTGGTCAACTGATCCGGATTCGAAATCCCGATCAACTGTCCATCCACCGGTAAGTCTCTGCGCAACAAGTCAGATCCTAAAATCCGCCCTCACTGTGCCGACCCCCTGGCCTTTGCGCCCCACCCAAGTTCCTAGGAACCGTTGTGGTAGGGTGATCGTTGCACCGGGGCCGGGGTCCGGCAAGAGAATAGCACTGCAGCATGAAATTTAGTCGGGGATAACGTGTTGATATCCATTGGGAGCGTTTTGGGGATAACTCCGGAAGTCGCGCGGCAGGGCCGGTTTGAGGAAGGAAAACTTTGAGCAATGCCAAAACGACTAATCAGACTGCGTTTCTGCGACTGCAAAGGGATTAAACGGACACCTCGGCGTGAAACCTGGGCGTCTTGTGCCAATTTCCGATTCCGCGATTCGTGTCACGGCCCGAGACTCATACGGCCAATAGACATGGAAACGGAACCAGGGCTGGACGCGCCCTGCCCCTCCTGCGACACCGTGCTGAAGGTTCACGAGGTCCGGACTACCCATGTCGGCCTACGCCGCAATCCGGCACGTAGCGATCCAAACCCTGTCGCAGGCAGCGCAGTGGCCGTCCGACCCGCCTCTTTCCGTCGGAGGCTTTGGTTCCGTTTCCTGCGAAGCGCTCCGGCCCGACCGGGTTTACCATTATGCGCTGCAACAAATAGCAGCCAGTACCCCCTACAGACCGCTCGGGCCAGAGACGCTTCAGTTCACCTGACGTTCCAGAACGGTGCTGTAGGTCGTTCCGTTACGCAGGCTACGGAAATCCGCAAAAATCTTTCCGTATTCGTACCGGGCATCAATCAGCGCATTCGCGCCGATGATCAGAGGTGAGGTTTCGGTGATCCCGATGCTGCCGGACCCATCGAGGCTGATAGTGCCGGTGGCCTCATTCACATTCCATTCGGTGTCACCTTCGCGCCGCCACTTGCTGGGGCCCCAGAAGACGTTTTCCTCCTGGATCTGGATATCCAGCATCCACTCGGCTTGATTGAACCTGGGTTCTTCGCCGCGATGTGTATGAGACGGCGAGACAGTCGTATACGACCCCAGCCATGTACCGCGCAGGTCCGGCGCATCGGCCAAAGCGGCCGTTCCAAGGGTGAGGGTCGCGGCCAGAGCGGCTGCTCCGGCAGTCATATATCTGGTCATTGGCTCTCTCCTCCAAAACGGTGGCCGTCCCTGGCCTGCTGAACACATTGGAAGCGAGAGACCCGGTTACAACTTACCTAAGGGAAACTTCATCTGTGGTTCATTGATCCCTCAGATGTTTCCAGTGGACGGAGGCATGGCCCCCGTCTTAATTCATTGTAAGAGTTAACTTATTCAACCGTGATACTGCCATTGATCGTATTCACGAATTTCTTGGTATCGGGGTCGGTCAAAGAGGAAAAGCTTCCACCTCCGGTTGCGCTGGCCCAGTTGCCCGAACCGCCCGAAACCGTCCATTCACCGGTCAAGGCGCCGTCCTCACCGATCCCCGTGGCCGTCCAAGTCATAACCGCCTTTTCCCCTGCGGCAGTATCAAACACGCAATTCCCGGTGCCCGAGACCCCGGCCCCATTGATCAGCACCGCGCCAAAGCACGATCCACTCGCCCCTTCCAAAGGGTGCCCGGCGACGACCTCGAAACTGTCATAATCGGTCTGCGTTTTCACCACCGCGTGGCCGTCCGAGATGCCATAGACCTGGTTCGCATTCGTCCCCATGCCTTTGCTGGTGGCGTCATAGGTCTCGGCCATGGCCAGACCTGCAGACAGGACGAGGGTCAGAGCTGTGGTTGCGGTCGCAATTAAGAACTTGTGCATAATAACCTCTCATTTCTGAGGGTCAGGCGTTGCAAGCATGTAAAGAAAAAACCGCCTGAACGCGGCCCCCCGCGCGGAGGATAACACATTCCGATCTTTGCGTCTAAACCGGGCGTTCAGCTTTCGAGCTTGCGGGCCACCAGAAACGAGACCGGAAACGCCGCCACAAAACCAATGACCGCAGCGATCAGCAGGGTTGTCCACGATGCGTGGCCCATAACCAGAACCGCAATCACAGCGGACCCGGCAAGGGTGGAACCAAGGAAGATGTGAAGGATCAGCGTCAGGGGCGACATAGGGGCCTCATTTTTTTACCAGTGCGTTTCTGCGGACCCTAGAATCAGGGCCAGGAACGGTCCTTGATCTGGGTCAGAATACGCAGCGCACCAAGGCATATTAGCGGCCAATGATTAGCGAAAATGGGGGCAGCGACCGACCCCGGATGAAATGCAATCGCGCGGCCCAATTAGCGCGGCGCGATCAGGCCCATGCCAATGCCGTGCCAACCAGAACAAGCCCAATCCCTGCGGCTTCACGATAAGAGAAGTTTTCGCCGAACAGAAAGAATGAGGCGATGGCGATCAGAATGACTTCGGCCCCCAGAATGCCGGTATAGATGATCCCCAGCCGTTCCTCGCGCAACGCGGCGAGTTCCAGCGTGGCCCCAGCCAGCAGCGTTGCGACGATCAGCAGGCCAAGTCCTACGCCGGGAAGTTTCCACCAGAACTTCATCGCGATCATGGCCACGGAATAGAGACCCGCCGACCCGAGGGCGATAAGGGGAATCATGGATGTGGACATTTGGGCCTCCTGCAGAGGGTTCCGTTGGGTCAAGTGTAGCAGGAGGGTTCAGTTGGGGCTGTGAGGTGGGTCACAGTGGGGTGAGGCCCGTCTTGGGATCGGTCCAGTGGACCGCTTCAGGGCCGAACGGGCGGAGCCCTGGGGCGCAAACACGCTTGTAACGGTTGAATTGCAGAACGGAGGGCAGCGCCGCCCCATGGGGGCGGGTCGGCGCGGCCCGGCGGTGCCGCCGGGCGAGCGGGTTTAGTCACGGATCAAAAGACAATGCAGACAGTGTCGAACGATGGGTTTACCCCTGTCGTCTTGCAGCCCGCCGGGCTTCAGCGAGCTCCACTCTTTTTGGCTCCGTGTACAGTCTACGCATCAATTCAAAACAGAAATCGTGGAGATCGTCTGCATCTTCCTTCTCAAGTGTTCCATCATGCGCTCCGTCGTTTCCATCCTGCTGGAGACAGTCCGCTAATCCCTGCAGGTCGGGAGGTAATTGTTGGTTGTCGAATAACCATTGGATTCTCAAACCCAGACTGCGCCTAACTTTCGCCGGAGGCTCCCCATTGTCTGGCAATAATCCCTTCGTTGCCATGTCTAGGGCCAAGCGATACATGGCTGCGGCCGCATTCCAACATTCAGTTGCAAGACAAGCATTGCCTTCACGAATAACGTTTTCAATTTTTTCCGGAACGTGGTCGGGTGGAGCGGCTTGAATTCGGTCGCGAAGCGTCACATTCCGCTCAAATTCGACAATATCATTCAGAGACCCATTGTAGCTGCTCAGCGTGTTTAGAGATCCAACGTCCCCAAAGTAGCTGTTCAACGACCGGTCAGAGCTCAATCTTGAGACGATTTTCACGCTCATTTTGTGACAGGATCTACAAATTCCTGAGATTTCGGCAAATTGCTTCCAATTATATCGAATTCCAATCACAACACTTGAAAAAACATCGTGCGTTGAACGAACAGCGCCACATCGTGGGCAATCCACTACGAATTCAGACATCTATATACAGTTACCTTGCATCAATCGAGAAACTGGTTTCAGAAAATCTGGTTCCAATTTCCAAGCAAATCCTTCGTTCGAACTGGTAGCAAACTTAGCTGTCCATCTTCAAAGCAGAAATAAACGCCTCTTGCGGGATATCCACCTTCCCGAACTGGCGCATCTTCTTTTTCCCCGCCTTCTGCTTGTCCAGCAGTTTGCGTTTCCGCGTGGCGTCGCCTCCGTAGCACTTCGCGGTCACGTCCTTGCGCAGCGCCGAGAGGGTCTCGCGGGCGATGACCTTGCCTCCGATGGCGGCCTGGATCGGGATTTTGAACATGTGGCGCGGGATCAAATCTTTCAGCTTTTCGCACATCGCCCGGCCCCGCATCTCGGCCCGGTCGCGGTGAACCATGGTCGACAGTGCATCAACCGGTTCGTCATTCACCAGCACCGACATCTTGACCAGATTATCCTCGGTATAGCCGGTCATCTGGTAGTCGAACGAGGCATAGCCCTTGGTCACCGATTTCAGGCGGTCGTAGAAGTCAAAGACGACCTCGTTCAGCGGCAGGTCATAGACGACCATGGCGCGGCTGCCCGCATAGGTCAGGTCCATTTGGATGCCGCGGCGGTCCTGACACAGTTTCAGCACGTCGCCGAGGAATTCGTCGGGCACCAGAATGGTCGCCTTGATGCGCGGTTCCTCGATATGGTCGACCTTGGACGGGTCGGGCATGTCGGCGGGGTTGTGCAGCTCGATCATCTCACCGTCTTTCATGAAGACGTGATAGATCACCGACGGCGCGGTGGTGATGAGCTCGATATCATATTCGCGTTCGATACGGTCGCGGATGACCTCAAGGTGCAGAAGGCCCAGGAAGCCGCAGCGGAAGCCAAAGCCAAGCGCTGCCGAGGTTTCCATTTCGAACGAGAACGAGGCGTCGTTCAGGGCCAGCTTGTCGATCGCATCACGCAGGTCTTCGAATTCGGAACTGTCGACGGGGAAGAGGCCACAGAACACCACCGGCTGCGCGGGTTTGAAGCCGTCCAGCGCGATTTCAGTGCCGTTGCGGTCATTGGTGATGGTGTCGCCGACACGGGTGTCGCGGACCTGCTTGATCGAAGCGGTCAGGAAGCCGATCTCACCGGGGCCTAAGGAGTTAACCATTTCCATCTCAGGCCGGAAGACGCCGACGCGGTCGACATGGTGCAGGGTGTTGTTCGACATAAACTTGACCCGCATGCCCTTTTTCAGCGTGCCGTCCATGATGCGGACCAGAACGATGACGCCGAGATAGGCGTCGTACCAGGAATCCACCAGCATCGCCTTAAGCGGCGCGTCCAGATTGCCCTGCGGCGCGGGCAGTTGCTGAACGATGGCCTCAAGCGTTTCGTGGATGCCCTGCCCGGTCTTGGCGCTGACCTGAATGGCGTCGGTCGCGTCGATGCCAATCACATCCTCGATCTGTTCGGCCACGCGGTCACAGTCGGACGCGGGCAGGTCGATCTTGTTCAGCACCGGCACGATCTCGTGATCGGCGTCGATGGCCTGATAGACATTCGCCAACGTCTGCGCTTCAACACCTTGGGTCGAGTCCACGACCAGCAGCGAGCCTTCGACCGCGCGCATCGACCGGCTGACCTCATAGGCAAAGTCCACGTGGCCGGGGGTGTCGATCAGGTTCAGCACGTATGCTTCGCCATTGTCGGCGGTATAGTCGATGCGAACCGTGTTGGCCTTGATGGTGATGCCGCGTTCCCGCTCGATATCCATGCTGTCGAGCAGCTGTTCCTTCATGTCGCGATCCTTGACTGTTCCGGTCTCTTGGATGAGCCGGTCAGCAAGGGTGGATTTGCCATGGTCGATATGCGCGACGATGGAGAAATTGCGGATATGAGCGAGGTCTGTCATGGGTTGGGGATATGTCCGTAGATTGGCCCTTCGTCAAGCCGGGAAGCGCCCTGAAAAGACACTCAGAGCGCGATATTGACTGGCCGCGTTTACTGTAAATTGAGGTCCGCCGGTGATTTTGGTAGCAACGGATTAAAGCGCCGGTGAGAAAGCAGTTTAATACATGGCTGATTATTCCATATTTGTTCTGGGTGAAAGCCAGCTGACAATTTCCTTGGCGCAGGGCCTGGACGGCCTCAATCAGGGTGACGGCAGTCACCTGATTGGCCAGACCATTACGATCGACTCCCGCTCGGCCACCGAGGTGCTCATCCGCGATGGAGGCAACGATGCCGATTTTGCCGACAATGACGGCAATCAGCGACTGGATGGCGATCAGACGATTGACGGGACACTGTTTACCGACGGTACGCGGGTTGAGGCCGAATACGGCATAACGCTGACGGACGGGGTAAACACCTATCAGGCCGTTGCCTTCAACGTGAACAACTCTTCCCCGTCCTATGCGACGGTTGAAGGCATTGCCTTTATCGGCGGCCCGGGAGAGTTTCCCCCAGCCGGGGTTGAGCTGCAGGTTGTCAGTACGCAGGAGGGGCCCAGTTTTGCCGCGGTCGATTATGTCACGCCGATCTGCTACCGCCGCGGGACATTGATACGCACCGACCAAGGAAATACTCCTATCGAGACGGTGAAACCCGGCGACCTAGTCTGGACGCTGGATGACGGGTATACCCCCGTGCGCTGGGTCGGGTCGCGGAATGTGATCGCAACCGGGCGCTTCAGGATGGTCGAAATTCCCGCTGGCGTACTGTCCAACTTTGCCTCGCTTTTCGTGTCGCAACAACATCGGCTTCTGGTTACGCACCCTATTGCCGAGCTACATTTCGGTGTTTCCGAGGTTTTTGTCCCGGCCGTCTGCCTTGTGGACGTCGGTCTCGCCGAGCTATCAGCCGAAAAAACGGCCTGCTATCATCACCTTCTGCTGGATCAGCATTCGGTAATCAATGCCAATGGCACGGCTTCTGAAAGCCTGCTTGTTGCATCAAAGGGCGCATCGGATGACCCCGACGCCCTGTTCTTTTCCGATCTCGCCGAGCAAAACTCAGACGCAACGCAAACCGCAAGGTTAGCTCTGAGGCGCCGCGATGCCGCGTTTTTGATCCAGAAAATCTTGTCCATTGATCCAAGGGGACGTTTGATTCATAATCCCGCCCAGATCGAGAGGGGCGACAGATCCCTCCGGGCAGGCAAAAACGAGGCTCGAGCATGAAACAGTTCCTCTTAATCGCACTTTGTGCCACGTCAATCTCAGCGGCGGCCCCGCAAACCGCTGAGGCGGCGCAGATCAAACGGGCGTGTCTGGCGTCCGACCGAACGGCCGCAACGCGGGACCGGTGCAACTGCATCCAGCGCGTCGCGGATCAGGCGCTTACCCGCAGCGACCAGAAGACCGTCGCCAAGTGGTTCAACGATCCCCATCAGGCGCAAGAGCTGAAGATGTCAAAAACCGCGCGTGATGATGCGCTGTGGGATCGCTATCGGAGCTTCGGCCAGATGGCACAAGCCGTCTGCAACTAAGCTGATCAATCCTTGACCTGATCCGCACTGCGCCCCAGAAAAGGCGCAGCGAAAGGTATATCTGATGGTTATGAAAGGGCTGACCCTGCGCGGGCTCGAAGTGTTCGAGGCCCTGGCGCGTACGGGCTCGGTGGCGCAGGCCGCCGAGATCACGGGACTCAGTCAACCCTCGGTATCGCAACAGTTGCGCAATCTGGAAAACGCCCTGGGGACCGAGCTGGTCGATCACGGGCGCCGCCCGATGCGGTTGACGCAGGCGGGGCGTAGCTTTCTGGCCCGGACCGAGGCAGTGCTGGCCGAGTTGCAGATGGCCCAAAGCGAATTGACCGTGATGGATCTGGGCCATCTAACCACCCTGTCCATTGGGCTGATCGACGATTTCGACAATGACCTGACACCTCGGCTTGCGACCCTGCTTGCCGACAGCCTGACCCGTTCGAACTTCAAGCTGCTCACCCTGCCCAGTCTGGATTTGTTCGAAGAGCTAGAAGCCCAACGCCTGCATCTTATGGTATCGGCCCATTCCGGCGAGGTGCTGGAGGGCGTGGTCGAATACCCCTTGGTGCAGGACCCGTTCATCCTGGTGACGCCCAAAGGGGTTGAGAATGCCATTCAGGAACTTCCCTTCTTGCGCTATGCCCGCGATCAATTGATCAGCCGTCAGATCGAGGCACATCTGGCCCGGCAGCGGCTGGACTATGAAGAGCGGTTCGAAATCGGCTCACATCTGGCACTGATGGCGATGGTTGCGCGTGGGTTGGGATGGGCTATCACCACGCCTCTGGGCTACATGCGGGCAACCCGGTTTCACGATGCACTCGAAGCGCATCCCGCCCCGTTTGGGGATTTTGCACGCACGATTTCCCTGTTCACCCGTACCGGCTGGTCCGATCAGGTTCCACAAGAGGTTGCAGGCATGATGCGTCGTCTGATGCGCAACCAGATCGTCGATCCGGCGCTGGCGCAATTGCCGTGGCTTGCCGACCGCCTGAAGGTGATGGGCTAGGTCTGCAGATACGCGTCGAGCCCCGCCACGGCGGTCTCGATCAGGTCCAGCGCCTCTTCAAAATCCCGCGTATAGTACGGGTCGGGCACGTGGTCAGCTCCCGTATGTGGCGCGAAATCGGTTAGCAAGTGGACCGGGGTCTCATTCCCCGCAGGCCGCAAAGACTCGATGTTCCTGATATTCTCAGCGTCCATACCGATGACCAGATCGAACCAATCAAAATCCTCGATCCCGAATTGCCGCGCCCGCAAGTCGCTCAGTTCAATACCCCGCGCTCGCGCCGCCGTCTGCATCGGCCCATAGGGCGGGTCGCCGATATGCCAGCCCGAAGTCCCGGCACTGTCAGTCATGTATTGGGGAGCACGGGCGCGAAACGCACCTTCGGCAGCGGGAGGACGGCAGATATTGCCGAGACAGACAAAGAGGATACGGTGGGTCATGGGCCAAGGTGTAGCGCGTGAGGCAAAGATGGAAAAGATCGTCATTCTGACAGGGGCCGGAATCTCCGCCGAAAGCGGGTTGGGCACGTTCCGCGACGAAGGCGGCCTGTGGGCAAAGCACCGGATCGAGGATGTCGCCACACCCGAGGGCTTTGCCCGCGATCCCGCCCTGGTTCACGGCTTCTACAACGCCCGCCGGGTGCAGGCGGCCAAGGCCGTGCCTAACGCAGCGCATCAGGCGTTGGCCCGCCTGCAACAGGGCTTTCCCGGCGACGTGGTGATCGTCACTCAGAACGTCGATAGCCTACACGAGGCCGGCGGCGCCCGAAACGTGATCCACATGCATGGCACGCTGGCCGGGGCGCTGTGTGCAGCCTGTAATCACCGATGGTCCGCCCCGCCCGAGATGTCTGTAGGGGAGCCCTGCCCAGCCTGCAACTCCCCCTCGGCGCGACCGGATGTGGTCTGGTTTGGCGAGATGCCGTACCACATGGACGCAATCTACGACCATCTGGCCAACGCAACCTTGTTCGCGGCGATCGGCACCTCGGGTCAGGTCTACCCCGCGGCCGCCTTTGTGCACGAGGCCCGCATGTCCGGCGCGCGAACAATCGAATTGAACCTCGCCCCCTCAGATGGGGCATCCAGTTTTGATGAAGTCATCCTCGGCCCGGCGTCGGAAACAGTTCCGCACTGGGTGGACGCGCTACTTGCGCGGCCCTGATCGCATTTCCCACAGACACAAGCTGATATTATTGTTTATAGTGAAGGTCTAACAAGCCGGGAGAACATCATGACAGACCCCCGATCTCCACGCGAAGAGATCCTGGACGACAGCAGCCTGGACGGGCGTGATGCGCTGGGAGACCAGTTAGCGGGGCTGTGGTGGACATTCCTGCTGCGTGGGGTTTTGGCCGGAGCGCTGGGCATCGCGGCCCTGTTCTGGCCGACGGGCAGCATCTCGCTTTTGCTGCGGCTGGTCGGCCTGTTGCTGGTGTTCGACGGCGGTCTGACCCTGCTGGGATTCGGACGGCGCGGCCTGATCGGAGGCGCTGGCATCGGCGCCCTGTTGATCGGGTTGGTCTTACTGATCTGGCCCGAGGGCGTGGCCCGGCTGACCTTCTTCCTGCTGGGCGCATGGGCGCTGATCATGGGCGTTGGTTCTCTGATGGCCTGGCGACAGATGTCGGATCAACACCCCGATGCCGCTTCGGTCCGCAACTCGGGAATCGTGGCGCTGGTGATCGGGCTGGTGCTGATCTTCTGGCCCGGAAGCGGCATGGTGGCGCTGGGCTGGGCTATCGCGTTCGGGGCACTGGCCGTTTCGGCCGTGATGTTCTGGCTGACCGCC
The DNA here is from genome assembly GCF_059609725.1 of Ruegeria sp. YTSC199. Lineage (NCBI taxonomy): Bacteria > Pseudomonadati > Pseudomonadota > Alphaproteobacteria > Rhodobacterales > Roseobacteraceae > Ruegeria > Ruegeria sp. YTSC199. The sequence goes on along the minus strand of NZ_JBXWMF010000010.1, from coordinate 74,089 downwards.
CGTTTCAAACGCGCCCATGATCGCGTGGCGATGCGGGTGGTCAATCGCTGAACTAATCGCCACAACGCATACAGGCCGGGCAAAGCCCGGCCTGACGTATGGATGACGGCTGCAACGCGGCTCGAAGACAGGCGTAACCTCAGTTCGAGTGCGACCCGTGACCGCCCTCGTCCTGACGTTCCAGATCGACGGGAACTTCGATCTCAACCTCGCCTGCTTTTTCAAAGATCAGGGTTACGGGAATCGTCGCGCCCTGCTCGAACGGAGCGGTCAGTCCCATAAACATCACATGGTCGCCGCCACGTTTCAGCATCTGGGTTTCGCCCGCAGGAATGGCAAAACCTTCTTCGACGTGCACCATCTTGGCCACACCGCTGTCATCAACCTGATGGGTATGCAGTTCGACCCGCGCCGCCACATCGGATTCCGCGCCGATCAACCGGTCGTCGGCTTCACCGGTGTTCTGGATCATCATGAAGGCCGCGCCAGCCTTGGCCGATTTACCTGACGACCGGGCATAGGCGTCATCGACCGAAATTGTATCTTGCGCAAAAGCCGTTGTGGCCAAGGTTGCAGCAGCCAAAGTGGCGAACAGTTTGGATTTGAGGGACATCGCGTCTCTCCTTACGTAGATATTTGATAGGAATGGAAAAATTTCTAGAACGGAACCGGCGGCGCACGCGCCGGTCTGTACGGTACCGGTAGTGCAATCAGGTTATCTGTCTTGTGCAAGGGCGCGGGCAGTGCTGCCACCGGTGCCACAGGTAATTCGGGCGCCGCGACCGCAATCGCACCCAAAAGGGTCAGTGCATAATCGGGGCAGAAATGCGGAGGCTGCGTCGGCTGGCCCTCGGCGTCCACATAGACCACCACCGGACCCGAGCCAGTGCACAGCACCACCTGCCCCACCACTCTATCCATTCCGCGCGATGCGGACACCCCCTGCCCCGTAAGAATAACGAGCAGTGACAGTGCCAAAGGCAGGAATCTGTTCAGAAGATGTTTCATTCTGCGCCCGATATAAGCCCGACGCAAAGCGGGCTTCAAGCGCAAACGGATGCGCCTGAAGCCCTCTAATTCAGATTACGTTTCAGCTATCCACGCCGGGACGTTTGACAGACCCTTTGGTCAGGCTCGTATGCAACCTGTTCACCTGTCGTTGCATCCGAAAGCATGTCCCAAACGTTTTGCCTAAAAAGGCCGCCAACAGGGAGAAATAATCAGATAATTTAAAAGACATGAGACTGAACTCCGCCAGATGAATATGACTAACCATAAGACGGGTAGAGCAATGTGTATGTGAACAATATCACCAAGGGAGGAATTTTAGTTCCAATTTAGGAACGGCCCGAGAAAGAAAAGACCCTGCACCTTGCGGTACAGGGCCGAATTCTTCGCAAGAAAAAAGGGCTTAGGCCGAGGCTTGTGCCTTGGCGATTTCCTTTTTCACTTTCAGCGCGTTTGCCGACAGTTCTTCGTCCTTGGCTTTGGCCAGGAACGCGTCCAGACCACCGCGGTGGTCAACCGAACGCAGAGCGGCAGCCGAGATGCGCAGCTTGACGCCACGACCCAGGGATTCGGACTGCAGGGTAACGTCGTTCAGGTTGGGCAGAAAACGACGACGAGTTCTGTTTTTGGCGTGGCTGACATTGTTGCCAGTCATCGGGCCTTTTCCGGTCAGTTCGCAACGGCGCGACATGGTTTCTTCCTTTGTTTCTGGAGGCCGGGCACTACACCCTCGGCCAAATCACAAGGGGCGCAACCCGAAGTCGCGCCCGAAAACTGGTTGGATGCGTGTAGTGGGAATCGCGGGAAGGGTCAAGACGGATCACGCGAATTCTTTAAGCCGACGTCACTGCCCGGGTAGGTTTGTGCCCGCAACAGCGGTTTGTTGTTTTTTCGGTGCCGTTCCAGCAGGCGCGCCTGCTGCCTTCCACGCGGAATAAACCGCGCGGGCCGTGGCGTTAGTCGCCTTTCGATCAGTTCAGGAAAAACCTCAAGAATCTCACGCCTTGCGTCCGCACCAATCGATTTCAGGGCCTCAGCCCCGGTGAACAGGCTTTCGGTCGGGGCGTTTTCGGCGAAGATCACCTGATGGCAGTCAAATAAAAGATGATAATACTCTACTACCGCAACGGTTTCATCGACGAAAATCCCCGGCAAAACGGTTAACTTGATCGCCGGGATCAGCACTTCGGATGTGCCAAACATGCGTTCTGCGATCTTTGACTGCACCAGCATCCTGTGCTGACGCGAAACCAGCAGGTCGCGCCGGGGCAGCCCGTTGCCCAGCGCCCCGGCCAAGATGCGAACCGGCCAAAGGCGCGGATTGTTCAGCAATGCAGCCCGGTCAAACCCACGACGGCCAATCCACCGGATGCTTTGCAGCCCGTGCTCCATGGTGGGGATCATATCCCCGATCCGCAGATTTTGAATCGGGCGCTCTCCGGTCTGCGTCAGTACAGCGGTGTCGCGGGTAAAGCAGGGAACCCCCGAGCCGTTTTCGAACGTCGAATACGTGACCGCGATCCCGGACGGCAGGGTAAATGTGCCACTGGACAACGAATAGCCGACACCATCCTCAACCGTGATGGTGCCGAAAACGCTGTCATTGATCACCGTCCCTACGGGCAGGTTCAGTGTATCCGTTCCGTTGCCACCGCGGATATCGCCGTCGACGGATGTGCTGCTGAAATTCAGGGTATCGTCACCGCCCCCCAGGCGAATGGAACCAACGGTCGAGCCGGTGATGTCAACGGTGTCGGCATCCGACCCCGATGCAACGCGGCCGCCAACGGTGCTGTTGGTAACGATTATGGTGTCGCTTCCGGCATTGCCGATCACGTTGTCGGCGATGACGCTGTTGGTGACGTTAATGTCGTCGTCACCACCCCGCCCCCGGATATTGTCAATAGGAGACCCCTGCGGGTTCCCGTTCAGGGTACCGCTATTGTTTGTGACGTCGATATCGTCGTCGCTATTTGTCCCATTTATGCGGGGCATTCGGACCAGTCCAGTACTTCGGGAGTGTCAGAATAACACTATTCTGCGCCACCGTCAGGTAACAACACAACTCTGGATGGAAGGTCCGCCGCGCCCCGGTCCGGAACAGTTGCTAACGCGAAATCAGTGACATCAGCATGGTTTCCGCAGCAGCTGAGGGGCTCAGCCCGCCCGCCCGCACCTGCGCGCCCAAGTTTTCCATATCAGCTCGCGCCTGCGCGGTAGACAGCTGCGCCAGAAGCGCAGCGCGCACCTCCTGCTCGAACCAATACTGCGCCTGCGCCGCCCTGTTCGCGTCCCAGTGGCCACTTTCCCGGCGCGACTCGGCGAGGGATTGCATCTCGGACCACGCATCCTCCAACCCGTGTTCTTCGACCGCCGAGACCGTCATCGCCTTGGGGAACCCTTCTGGGTCCTGCGGGCGTTTGCGCAGCAGGCGAAGAGCCCCAGCATAGTCGGCGCAGGTTCGGGTGGCGGTGGCCTTCAGGTCTCCATCCGCCTTGTTGACCAAGATCATGTCTGCCATCTCCATGATGCCGCGCTTGACGCCCTGCAGTTCGTCCCCGCCTGCAGGCGCCAACAGCAACAGGAACAGGTCCGACATTTCCGACACCACGGTTTCCGATTGGCCCACGCCCACGGTTTCAATCAGTACGACATCGAAGTCAGCCGCTTCGCACAGGGCAATCGCCTCACGCGTGCGGCGCGCAACACCGCCCAGATGCGACTGGCTGGGCGACGGGCGGATAAAGGCGTTTTTTTCACGGCTCAGACGTTCCATCCGGGTTTTATCACCCAAAATCGAGCCACCCGACCGGGCCGAGCTGGGATCGACCGCCAAAACCGCAACGCGTAGGCCCTGCCCGATCAGCATCATACCGAAACTTTCGATAAAGGTGGATTTACCCACCCCTGGCGTACCCGACAGACCAATGCGCAAAGATTGCCGTTGGAGCTTGGCTACATGGGCCAGCAACTCGGTCGCCTGTGCCCGGTGGTCATCGCGACCGCTTTCGACCAGAGTGATCGCCCGGGCCAGCGCGCGTCGTTCACCGTTCAAAATCTTGTCGCCCAGCTCAACAGTATTCATGCGCGTCCCTCTACCCGATTTTCGCCTTGATGGCGTAGCAGAACGGGGTTTGTCCAGTGCCAAGAACCATGAGAATTGACGCAGTGCGTCGGAACTGGACCTTGCCGGGCGGTTGGCGGATAAAGCCCACATGACACGCCTGCCCATCGACGATGCCATCCCCGACCTGCTTGCGGCTCTCAAGGCCTCGGGCCGCGCCGTTCTGCAGGCCCCTCCGGGTGCGGGCAAAACGACGCGGGTACCCTTGGCGATGCTCGAGGCGGGTTTGTGCGACGACAAGATCGTGATGCTGGAACCACGCAGGCTGGCCGCGCGCGCAGCCGCCGAACGTATGGCTGAAACGCTGGGCCAGCGCGCGGGTGAAACTGTCGGCTACCGCGTGCGTGGTGACGCCAAGGTGTCGAAATCAACGCGGATCGAGGTGGTCACCGAGGGTATCCTGACCCGAATGCTGCAATCCGATCCCGACCTGCCCGGCGTTAGTGCGGTGATCTTTGACGAATTCCATGAACGCTCTCTGAACGCCGATCTGGGGCTGGCCTTGTGCCTTGAGGTTACCGGCGCGCTGCGGGACGACCTGATCCTGTTGGCCATGTCGGCGACACTGGATGCTGAGCCCGTAGGGCGGCTGATGGAGGCCCCTCTGGTCACCTCCGAGGGGCGCAGCTATACGGTCGAATCCCGCTGGCTGGACCGGCCTTTGGCTCCGCAGGCAAGGCGATTGGACGCTCTGGTCGATCTTGTGATTCAGGCTGAAAGGGACACGCGCAAAGCCGGCGGCGGTGTTCTTGTCTTCCTACCCGGCGAGGGCGAAATCCGGCGCGCCGAGACCGCCTTGTCCGGACGTTTGCCTGGCGATTGCGTGGTACGTCTCTTGTTCGGAGCGATGCCCTTTTCCGCCCAACGAACCGCGATTGCGCCAGTTGACGAGGGGCGCAAAGTGGTGCTGGCCACGTCGATCGCCGAAACCTCGCTGACCATTCCCGACATCCGTGTGGTAGTCGACATGGGCCAAGCGCGGCGGGCGCGTTTCGATCCGGGCTCGGGCATGTCACGGCTGGTGACCGAGCGCGTGACGCGAGCCGAGGCCACCCAGCGCGCAGGCCGCGCCGGGCGCGTGGCCGAAGGGGTCTGCTATCGGTTGTGGTCCAAAGGAGAAGAAGGCGCTCTGGCCGCCTATCCCCCGGCCGAAATCGAGGCGGCCGACCTGACCGGGCTGGCCTTGGAACTGGCGCTATGGGGCGCGGGGCCGGGCGACCTGGCCTTCCTGACGTCGCCGCCTGAAGGCGCCATGGCCGAGGCCGAGGCCCTGCTGAACATGCTGGGCGCGCTGGATGCCAAGGGGCGGATCACCGATCACGGGCGCGCACTGGCCACGTTGCCTCTGCACCCGCGTTTGGGACATATGCTGGTTCGGGCTGGATCAGGCGCCGCACCTTTGGCCGCGCTGATGGCAGACCGCGATCCACTCAAAGGTGCCCCGGCGGATATGCTGCTGCGGTTGGAAGCATTGCGCGACATACGCGCGTTTCAACGTAACCGTGTCTGGACGGTGAACCCGGGTGCAGTGGATCGGATCAAGGCCGAAGCCAAACGGCTGCGCAAACAAGGCAACTCCTCCGACCTGAGTCCCGCATCCATGGCCGCGCTGGCCTATCCCGACCGAATCGGACAACGCCGCAAGGGCGATGTGCCGCGCTATGTCCTGTCGGGCGGAAAAGGGGTTGTGCTGGACAGTAGCGACACACTAGCCGCCGCGCCCTATCTCGTGGTCACGGATACCGGCGGCAACCCGCGTGAGGCACGCGTGCGCATGGCGGCCCAGATCTCGGAACGGGAAATCCGCGATATGTTTGCGGATCAGATCGAATGGATCGACAGCTGCGAATGGTCAAAGCGCCACCGTCGGGTAGTGGCGCGCCAACAAGAGCGATTCGGCGCAATCACTCTGAACGACCGCATCTGGAAGGACGTGCCTGACGATGTGGTGGCACATGCAATGCTGAACGGTGTGCGCGATCTTGGCCTGCGACTTGACGGCGCCGCGGCGCGGCTCGCTGCACGGGTGGAACTGGTGCGGGCTGAGGGTGCGGACCTGCCCGATTTCACCGTCGAGGGACTTACCGATACCCTTGAAGACTGGCTGTTGCCGATGCTCTCGGGTGTGCGCAACGTCGACGAGTGGAAACGGTTTGACCTGCTGCCCGCCCTGTGCACCCGACTGGACTGGAACCAGACGCAAGAGCTGGACCGCCGCGCGCCGGGCTCGTTTGAAACACCACTGGGGCGTAAGGTACCGATTGATTACGGGGGCGCGGTGCCCGAGATTTCGGTCCGCCTGCAAGAATTGTTCGGTGTAACCCGCCATCCCGTAGTGGGCGGCGAGGCGCTGAAGATCACCCTGCTGTCTCCGGCGCAACGCCCGATCCAGATCACTCGGGACCTGCCGGGTTTCTGGGCCGGGTCATATGCGGACGTTCGCAAGGATATGCGCGCGCAATACCCCAAACATCCCTGGCCCGAAGACCCAACCCAAGCCGACCCCACCCTGCGCGCCAACCGAAGGAGACAAAACCGCGATTGACCTTTTGTTCAGGTTTTCAACGAGATATCTGGGCAGGCAACGAAGGCGCACTAACTTACAAAAAAGGCTCATTGAAGATGCAGCTTTGTGTTGCTATATCTCTGCGGCTTAACGGTAACGCGCGTGCAATTGATCAGTTTATGACAAAATGGTTGCGAAACATCTGGGATGAGGTCGCACGACCCATATTCTTGCGCCCCAAGCGGGTGCAGGTTGCTGCGCTGTGCACCCGGGAACGCGAGGCCGGGCCAGAGGTTTTGCTGATCACCAGCCGAGATACCGGACGCTGGATCATCCCCAAGGGCTGGCCGATTGATGGCAAGGATGGTGCGGAAACCGCCCTGCAGGAAGCCTGGGAAGAGGCTGGCGTGCGCGCGCTCATCCCTGCCAAAGAGCCGATAGGCCATTTTACCTACGAGAAAATCCTGAAAGATGGGTCGGCCCTTCCAGTGTTGACCAGTGTCTACCGGATCGAGGTTCTGAATCTTGCGAATGCGTTTCCAGAAGCAGATGAACGCAAGCGGGCTTGGGTTGCTCCTGCGACAGCGGCTGAGCGTGTAAATGAGCCGGAACTGCGCGACATACTGCTCCAACTGTAACAGTTTCGCAAAAAATTGAAGACAAAGCGGTTGCTCACGCTCGTGAAACCGTCTAGCCGCGTTCGGCAACGCAAATAAGCCGCGAAATCCCATGTCGAACATGACTACAAAACCCCGTTGGCAGGCGCTGGACAGCGACCTGCACCGCATCTCGCGTGTCGAAAGTGCGAGTGTCCATGTTGCGCGCCCGATGATGGCACCCGGCATCGCACTGGCCTTTATCGCATTGGCCGGTCTGTCGGCTGCAGTGTTTTTCGGACAGGCCGATGGCGGTTTGATCGTAGTCGCCGCAGCGGTTTTCGGGGCTTACATGGCGGTCAATATCGGTGCCAACGATGTGGCCAACAACATGGGGCCTGCGGTTGGCGCAAATGCTCTGACCATGGGCGGTGCGATCGTTATCGCGGCCATCGCGGAAAGCGCGGGCGCGTTACTGGCTGGCGGAGATGTGGTTTCGACCATTTCAAAGGGAATCATCGACCCGGCCTCGGTCCAGAACAGCAGTGTATTCATCTGGGCAATGATGGCCGCGCTGATATCTTCGGCAATGTGGGTCAATCTTGCCACCTGGGTCGGTGCACCGGTTTCGACCACGCATTCGGTCGTTGGGGGCGTGATGGGCGCAGGCATTGCTGCAGCAGGTCTGAGCGCTGTCAGCTGGGGCACGATGAGCGCCATCGCCGCAAGCTGGGTGATCTCACCGGTTCTGGGCGGGGTGATTGCAGCGTGCTTTCTGGCGTTGATCAAGACCAAGATCCAATATCAAGACGACAAGATTGCCGCCGCTCGGCGATGGGTTCCAATCCTTGTCGCCGTCATGGCGGCAGCATTTGCCACCTATCTGGCCGTCAAAGGGCTGAAGCGGATCGTGAAGATCGAGCTGGAGATGGCCCTGCTGATTGGTCTGGCCTCGGGCCTGCTGGCCTGGTCGGTTACGGTGCCATGGGTACGGCGCAAGTCCGAAGGGATGGAAAACCGCACCAAGTCTCTGAAAACACTGTTTGGCCTGCCGCTAGTGATCTCGGCCGCATTCCTCAGCTTCGCGCATGGCGCCAATGACGTTGCCAATGCTGTTGGCCCTCTGGCGGCCATCGTACACGCGGCTGAGTTTGGCGATTTCGCCTCGAAAGTGGCAATCCCAAGCTGGGTCATGGTGATCGGTGCCTTTGGGATTTCGTTCGGTCTGTTCCTGTTCGGCCCCAAACTGATCCGGATGGTGGGCAGCCAGATCACCAAACTGAACCCGATGCGCGCCTTCTGTGTGGCGCTGTCGGCTGCAATCACGGTGATCGTGGCCAGTTGGCTGGGACTGCCGGTCAGTTCCACCCACATCGCCGTGGGTGCGGTGTTCGGAGTTGGATTCTACCGCGAATGGCACTCGGATCGCCGCTGGAAGCAAACGAACCGCCAGCGCCCCGCCGAACAGCGTCTGGCCCGCGAAGAGCGTCAGCGCCGCAAGCTTGTGCGTCGCTCGCATTTCATGACGATTGTGGCGGCCTGGGTCATTACCGTACCCGCGGCTGCGACGATGTCAGCGGCGACATTCGTGTTTCTGACGGCCTTTACCTGACCCGGCTAGAGCGAGATCTGGCCCGGCAACAGTGCGGTTTCGGGCGCCTGTTCGATCAACGCCCGCACTTTGGCACAGATCGGGGTCGCCACACCAAACTGCGCGCCAAGGCGAATGATCTCACCTTGCAGGCTGTCAATCTCAGTCGAGCGCCTTGCCATCAGGTCATATGACATCGAGGTTCGCGCGCTGGGATCGATGGTCAGCATCCGCGCCGCTATCCGCGAGAAAACCGGCGTCGGCAGCCGCAGGATATGCGGTGTTACCCACGCAGGCAGCGGTGTGGTCGAAGCCACCGGGTGATCTGCTGCCTTGAGAACCGCCAGAGCTTCGACCATCTGATCCGCCATCAGCCGCCGCCAGTTGCGGTCCAATAGTTGCTCTTTCAACGTCAGGCCCGACAGCGCGTTCAACGCATTGTTGAGATTGATCACCAGCTTGCCCCATTGTACCGCGTCGATGCTGTCGCTCTCGACGACCGGCAGATCGGGGTTTCCGAGCCTTTTGCCCAGCGCAGCGGGACCGCTTTGAATGACAATCTCGCCCGAGGTCGCACGGTGAAAACAAGACGGGTCGGTCGGCACTACGTTAAATGGCACCATCCCGGCCCTAACGTCGTGTTCCGGTAGGGCCGCACGCAGAATACGGGCGTTGTCCATCCCGTTCTGCCAAGACAGGACCGGGGTGTCTAACGGTGTATATTGGGCAATCCGGGCGGCAATTTCAGCCGTCGCGCCAGTCTTGACTGTCACAATCGCGGCTTCTGCGTTGGTCAGACAGCTTGGGTCCTCGGTTAAGGTCAACAACCGCGCGGGCACGTGACGGTTCAGGCCCGAGTAGTCCGTGACCGTTAGCCCCTTGTCGCGGATCGGGTCCAAAATGCGCGACCGGCCCAGCAGGGTTACGCCATGGCCCGCATTGGCCAGTAAGGCCCCACAAAAGCACCCGATACTACCTGCGCCTGCGATCACGATCTTCATGAAGCCCCTCCCCGGCGCGAAGGATCGCCGGGATCAGCGCCTCAGGCAAGGCCCCATGACGCTTGGTCAGCGCGCCAATCGTGGCCGAGTGCGCTCCAGTTCTTCCGAGATCGGAATGAACTCCCGATCATCCCCCGGAGGCAGGTGGAACGCGCCATTCGCCCAATCGGCGATTTTCCATTCACGGGTGGCGGCCTCGATCTTTTCCTTCGACGATGACACGAAATTCCACCAGATATAACGATCCTCGTTCAGCGTCGCACCACCCAATAGCATGAGCCGCGCGCCCAGAGGTCCGGCTTGGACCGAAAGGCGGTCACCCGGGCGGAACACCATCATGCGGCCTTCCTCGAACCTGTCACCGGCAATCTCGACCGAGCCCTGCGTGACGTAGACGCCCCGGTCCTCGTGATCGTCCGGCAGGGGGAACGCGGCATCCGGGTCAAGCTGTACGTCCAGATAAAAGGTCTCGGATAACATCGTGACCGGGCTGGTCTCGCCAAAAGCCGAGCCGAGGATCAGGCGGGCACTGACCCCGTTGTCTTGAATGTGCGGCAAGGCGGTTTGTTTGTGATGCTCGAAATCGGGGGCCATATCCTTATGCGCTTCTGGCAAGGCAATTCAGGTCTGGATACCAAACAGGCTGTGTTTTTGGGCACGCGTTTCCACACTGGTGCGCTCCGAATGAGTGACGCCACGCCCGGCGACCATCCAGTTGACCTCGCCTGGGTAAATCATCTGATGGGTGCCAAGACTGTCGCGATGTTCGAATTCACCCTGATACAGGTAAGTGACGGTGCCCAGACCGATATGCGGATGCGGGCGAACGTCGATGCCGCCATCGGTGATGAACTGGGCGGGGCCCATCTGGTCGAAGAATTTTATTCGATAATATGTTTAGGGCCTATCAAATAGCGCCAACCCAGTGGTTTTCTAGGCGGCGCACGGCCAACCGGAGCATCCCGTGGGTATCTCGCAGGTTATCCCGGGGTAATCCAAGAGGCCACGGGGGATAGCGGGCAGGATTAAGCAATCGTAACCCACTCAGGTTTTTGACCCAAAAAGCACACCACCTGATCTTAAGTGATTAAGTGTGCAAACCCGCGCACTCCCTGAGCGTCCCCTGGGGTTCACTCCCCGTTCCTTTGGGCCATCTTAATAGCAGAGCCAAAGGAGTACGCCCCATGTCTTGGAACCCTGCGCTAGACCCCCATTGTCCCACTGGTGACGCCGTGGATGCAATCGAAACCGTAATCGTCCCTCGCGCCCGCGATCTGGGTGGCTTCGAAGTACGCCGCGCCCTGCCGGCGCCGAAGCGCCAGATGGTTGGAAGTTTTATCTTTTTCGATCAAATGGGACCCGTTGAGTTTCTGCCCTCAAAGGGGATGGACGTACGCCCCCACCCTCACATCGGATTAGCAACGATCAGCTATCTCCACCGTGGGCGTATGCACCACCGCGACAGCCTCGGGACTGACTCATGGATCGAGCCGGGTGCGGTGAACTGGATGGTAGCTGGTCGAGGCATCACACACTCGGAGAGAACCGACGATGAAACCCAAGTGGACCCCATGCCGTTCTTCGGTATTCAAACTTGGGTTGCGCTCCCAAAGGACCATGAGGACCTAGACCCCACCTTTGAACACGCCCCTGCCGATGCTTTGCCGGTGTTGGAAAGTGAAGGCAAAGAGGTGCGCCTGATCCTCGGTAACGCCTACGGGGAACGTGCGCCGGTCGAGACGCCTGCAGAAATGTTCTACGCCGATGCTGTCCTTCAAGCAGGAGCAAGCTTGCCACTACCAGATGACCACGAGGATCGGGGTGTGTACGTCGTTGAAGGTTCAGTGACCGTCTCCGGGGATACCTTCAATGCGGGTCAGATGATGGTTTTTCGTCCCGGTGATCGGGTGTCGATGAAAGCGGGTGAACGAGGCGCACGGGTGATGCTTTTGGGCGGTGAGACGCTTGAAGGACCCCGGCATATCTGGTGGAACTTCGTGGCTTCGTCCAAAGAGCGCATCGAGGAAGCCAAGGAAGCTTGGAGGGCCGAGGCGTGGGATAGCAACCCACGGTTCCACCTGCCACCCGGGGATGATCAGGAGTTCATCCCTTTACCGAAGAAGTAGCCATAGCCCAAGCAGCACTCCGTGAGAGAAGTAGCTATGGATGTTGTACAATGTTGCCGCCTTAGTTGAGGTTGTAGCGATGACGGATTTAGCAGTTAAGCCACATAGCCTTACCTCCAAGGCTGAATGCCGCCGATGTTGGAGGATGCGGTGTCAATGGTTTCCCACGCAGCACCAAGGTCATCGCGCGAAACAAATGAGCGCCAAATTCAACGATGCAAATGAGGCGGTAAACCTCTTCAGCGCTTACATCTTTTTTGAACGCACCATAATGAGCTACGTCATTCCGCAAGTTTTTCAGACGGTTCAGAAACACGGTAAAGCTCTTCGGAAGAGTTCCGTTGAATATCAAATCATAGATGATCTTGCTTAGAATGTTAATTTGCCCGGAGAAATTGCATTGGTTCTCAAGAAAGTTCTCCCTTTTGCCCTTTCCTGCGACCCCACGGAGTGCGAGATCACAAGTGCTATAGAGCGCACGTTCAACTGAAGCGCTTGCCGCAATTACTGCCTCCGGGAGTGCATCTCTGTAATAGGCTTGCAGTGCGGATACCGAGGGGGAAAACTCATCGATGCTTCCGGGGGCAACCAACTCACCGTTACTTGAATAATAGCACTGATCGATGTTTCCGTTGCCATTGGAGGTTGGGTCGGAACGCCTACCAAACCTATGCTAGAACCAAATGTTTCGGCTGAGGATTCGTTGGATTGAAGCACTGAAACAATGAGGAAGTTGTCCTTTACACCAATTGCAATCTGAGCTTGCTTGTCTTCATCAGACAGTATGTTGTTTGGTTGAAACGGATGACTTTCGGCTCTTTGGCAATACCGATATCTTCAAACTTAACCTCTTTGATTTCCCCGGCTTTTAGTTTGTAAGTGAACGACGTAGTCTGCTCGCCAAGCAGACCAAACGTTAAGAACGAAAAGAACTCTTTGCTGCCATCTTCGGTTATCTTCAAGTGAGCATCAATTGGGTCGTATACGTCACTGTATTCGCCGACGAGGTCGGCCAGTCGATTTCCATTTGCAAGAAAAAACTTGTCGTCGCCAGCTGTGACCTGAACGCCGCGCAAGTCACCCCCATCGGTGCGGTGATCGACCGCAATCATCCTAGACGGACAAGCTAGGATGAGATCACCCTGTTTGATGGAAACGGCGTCGGGCTACAGAACCTCGCCGTCGCCTCTGTTGTCGCGCATTTGGCGGATGAGACCGGTCTGGCGCGCCGCACCAACCTCTGAAACGAAAAAGCGCGCCTTGAACGGGGCGCGCTTGATCAACTGGTATGTCGGTGTATCAACCCCGGATCATCTTGGAGAACTGGTCAAAGATCGGTTCGTTCGAACAGATCACCTCACCATCCTCAAGCACGCTGCCTTCGGGCTTCAGGGCTTGCACGAAACCACCGGCTTCTTTCACGATGATGATCCCCGCGGCCAGATCCCAGGCGTTGAGACGACGTTCCCAGAATCCTTCGTAACGGCCAGCAGCCACATAGGCCATGTCCAGCGCCGCAGACCCCCAGCGGCGCACACCGGCGCAGGCAGGCATCAGACGAGCCAGGTCCTGCAGTGTTGCAGGCAGGTCCGAACGACCGCCGAAAGGCAGACCGGTCGAGAAGATCGACTCGATCATGCGATGCCGGCCCGAAACACGGATACGGGTGTCGTTCATCCATGCGCCTTCGCCTTTTTCGGCAAAGAACATCTCGTCCTTGGCGGCGTCATAGATCACACCGGCGACAATCTTACCCTTGTGCTCCAGTGCGATTGAGATCGCCCAGTGCGGCAGGCCGTGCAGAAAGTTGGTAGTGCCGTCCAGCGGGTCAACGATCCAGCGGCGGGTCGGGTCTTCGCCAGCGATGGAACCGCCCTCTTCGGCTAGCCAGCCATAGGTCGGGCGCGCGCCCAGCAGTTCCTCTTTCAGGATTTCCTCGGCTGCAATATCAGCCTTGGAGACAAAGTCACCCGCGCCTTTCATCGACACCTGAAGGTTCTCGACTTCGCGAAAATCCTTGACCAACGAACGCCCCGCCTTGCGCGCGGCCTTGATCATGATGTTGAGGTTTGCACTGCCTACCATTGTCCAACGGCTCCTGTTCGGTCAAACCGCGCGTATACTGGGGCAACGCGCCCTTGCCAAGAGGAATGATGCGCATAGCAGATCCGCGTTTCGCACCTATTGCTTCTGCAGTTTGCGCGCCTCGGTTTCAGCCAGTTCGATTAGCTTTTGTACATAGGGTTTTTCAAGATCTTCGGTGCGCACCGCAGCGTAAAGCCTGCGGGTGATCCCGTCTTTAGTCAGTGGACGGGTGACGTAGTCGGAATTGTACTTCACCTCACGCACGACCCAGTCGGGCAGCACTGAAACACCCCTGTTCGACGCCACCAGCAACAGGATCACCGCGGTCAGTTCGACCTGCCGGATCGCGGCAGGTTCGACGCGTGCGGGGATCAGCAACTGGCTAAAGATATCCAGGCGTGTGCGTTCGACCGGATAAGTGATCAGGGTCTGGCCCCGGAAATCCTCGGCCTCGATGAAATCCTTCTGCGCCAATGGGTGCGTTGAGGCCGCAACAAAAACCGCGTCATAGTCGAACAGTTCGATGAACTCGACACCCGGCAGATCCTCGGGGTCGGATGAGACGACCAGATCGACCTCTTCCTTCTGCAAAGCGGGCAATGCGTCAAAAGCAAGTCCCGGACGGATATCGACATCTACATCGCCCCAGGACTTACGGAAGGACTCAAGCACCGGAAACAGCCATTCAAAACAGGCGTGGCATTCGATAGCGATATGCATTCGCCCGGTGCGGCCATCACGCAGCGACGAAAACTCCTGTTGCGTCGCTTCGACCTGCGGCAGAATCTGTTCTGCCAACCGCAACAGGCGCAAACCTGCCGCCGACAGCTTCATCGGCTTGGACCGGCGCTGAAACAGCTCGACCCCGGCCTGATCCTCCAACCCCTTGATTTGATGACTCAAAGCCGATTGCGTAATATTCAACTGGTCTGCTGCACGGGCCAGGCCACCGCATTCATGAATGGCTTTGATCGTACGCAGGTGGCGAAATTCAATGTGCATTGCAATAAGGCTCATGTTGTTCTTGAGTAATATGAGTTTGTCTCACAATGCAGAAACTGGCACAAGTGTCTCAGTTTGGACGTGTGAGGCAATTATGACGAAACCTGAAATCTCATTCGAGTTCTTCCCTCCGCAATCGCTTGAGGCGTCGTTCCGTCTTTGGGACACGGTTCAGACTCTGGCACCTTTGGAGCCGCGTTTTGTCTCAGTCACCTATGGCGCAGGGGGCACAACGCGAGAGTTGACGCGCGAGGCGGTGGCAACGCTGCACAAGTCATCTGGCCTGCAGGTAGCCGCACATCTGACATGCGTTGACGCGTCACGCCAAGAGACACTTGAAATCGCCGATACCTTCGCACGAGCCGGAGTGCAGAGTATTGTTGCCCTTCGAGGCGATCCCCCCAAGGGCCAGGATCGCTTCCAGCCACACCCAGAAGGATTCGCCAATTCGGTTGAACTGATCGAAGCGCTGTCGGAAACCGAGATGTTCAGCATTCGCGTTGGGGCATATCCCGACAAGCACCCAGAAGCGCGTGATTTTGCGGCGGATGTTGACTGGCTCAAGGCCAAGCTGGACGCCGGTGCGGACGAAGCGCTGACTCAGTTCTTCTTCGAAGCCGAGACGTTTTTCCGGTTCCGCGACGCTTGCGAAAAGGCTGGCATCGACAAGCCCATCGTGCCCGGCATCCTGCCGATCGAGAACTGGAAAGGTGCCCGCAACTTTGCCCGCCGGTGTGGAACACATATTCCCGACTGGATCGAACACGCCTTTGAAAAGGCAGTTCGCGATGATCGTGAAGATCTGCTGGCCACCGCTCTGTGTACTGAGCTGTGTTCCGACCTGATCGATGGCGGCGTGGACAAGCTGCATTTCTACACGCTGAACCGGCCGGAGCTGACACGTGACGTGTGCTTTGCGCTGGGTATTACACCGCGGGCCGAACTGCAGAACGTCGCCTGAACCTTCCTGTTAATCATCTTCGCCCGGATCCCGCTCAGGCTCCGGGCTTTTTTCGTGGGGTTGCGGCACTTTTGGCAGCCGCAGCTCATGCAAGAACAATAATCTGCTCTTGGACAGACTGTCCCCTGAGCCGCGATAAATATTCGCAAAATTTGACAAAGCCCTGCACTTCTTCAAACTGAGGTTGTTGTGTTTGTTTAAAGAGTTACTTGGGTATGGAGCCAGTTGAGAAGATAAATGCGCGCGCTGACGCATTGGCGGCTCTGGGATTGGACCAGACAGCAGAGTCCAACGATATCCGGGATGCCTGGCGCCACATCGCATTTCGTGCTCATCCAGATCATAGAAACGGCGACTGCACCCATTTTGCGCGTGCCAAAGAGGCGTATGACTTTTTGCGCCGCGAAGGACTGACCACCAAAGGGAAAACCACCGGCGCGCCCCGGCGGCCGAAGCTGCGCAAACGCGTGATCGAACTTGAAAGCACCGACATAGACGCCTGCCGCATATTGCTGAACACCGCTTTGGCGCACAGCCCGGACGGTGCTGAACCAAACCCAGACCCACACGGCATCGCCGAAGCGGACCATGTCCCCGATGCGGTCGGTTTCTATGGCCGTCATCTGACCTATTTCGTTCCGACCCCGGTGCAGGAAGGGTCGAACCGTGTGGCGCTGCCGACCTCGTTCCTGGCTGCGGCCCGGCGAATGGAAACCGAGGTGCTGAGCTTTCAGTCCAATGATTCCGGTGCGGGTGAGGTCGTGGTTCCGGAAACGATCACAGCGCGAAAATTCCCCGGAGCGAAAAGCGTACGCATAAAGTTCGATGCGGATCAGCAAATGCGGGATGACTTTTGGCTAGCCAGCTGAATAGAAAAA
The DNA here is from genome assembly GCF_059609725.1 of Ruegeria sp. YTSC199. NCBI lineage: Bacteria > Pseudomonadati > Pseudomonadota > Alphaproteobacteria > Rhodobacterales > Roseobacteraceae > Ruegeria > Ruegeria sp. YTSC199. Next base: position 57,211 of record NZ_JBXWMF010000010.1, on the reverse strand, counting down.
ACCCGGCCTGGTGAAGACCGGGTTCATCTTTGACGAGCGGTGGTTTAGTTCGCAACCGGCCCTTCCGAGGTGAATTTCGGAATAACACTTGTTGATGCGCCATCGGCTTCGATCCCCGGCCAGTTTCCTTCAGCAAGATTGATGTTCCCAGGGACATCCTCTTCCCAGAACCCAACAACAACATCCGTGATGTTCAGGTACAGCTTGTCGTCAACAATCCGCCATAGGTTCGGGTTCGCCGGAACCTTTCCGCCTTTAGAGACACCATAGGCGCAGTGGCCATCGTACTGCGGTGCGTAATAAGCCGGGTTTTCAAGGAACTTGTCGCGATTCTCTTCGGACGAAAACGCCCAGGTCACGCCGTTGTACTCTGCCGTGATATCCGCATTACCGCGTACCGCTTCGGGCTGGGACTGGCCAACTGGCACCTGATCCAGGCCGCGATAGGCGACTACGTCATAACCCGACACGGCAAACCCGGTGCCGTCCACATATTGATCCCCGGCAAAAGCCGGAACGGCAAGGGTCAGAGCAGTCGCGAAAGTCAGGGCAAAGCGTTTCATAGGGTCAATCCTTTTGTCCTTTGGGTTTGGCGTTGCAGAGAGAATAGGTATTTTCGCTCCGATGGGCAGTCCTGCTCGCGCCGCTGTGAGGTCGGATGAAAAAACGTGAGAGGTTCGACCCCGATTGTTACAAAACCTCTTTGACATCCGGGGTTGGACTCGGGGCTTTGCAACATTAGCTGTTGTGGCGGACGGACAATTCACTCGAACTTTGCTGAGAAAGACGACAGATGACCGAGCAATCCCCATACACGCCCCCCAAAGTCTGGACCTGGGACAGCGAAAGCGGCGGCCAGTTTGCCAACATCAACCGCCCCATCGCTGGTGCCACCCATGACAAGGACCTGCCGGTCGGGCGCCATCCGCTGCAGCTGTATTCGCTGGCGACCCCCAATGGTGTCAAAGTGACCGTCATGCTGGAGGAATTGCTGGCACTGGGTCATGAAGGTGCCGAATACAACGCGTGGCTGATCAATATCGGCGAGGGCGACCAGTTCAGCTCGGGCTTTGTCGAGGCGAACCCGAACTCGAAAATCCCCGCGCTGTGGGACCGGTCTGGCGATGAACCTATGCGTGTCTTTGAAAGCGCTTCGATCCTGTTTCATCTGGCGGAGAAGTTCGACGCTTTCTTGCCGAAATCGGGCCCCGAACGGACCGAAGTTATGAACTGGGTCTTCTGGCAGATGGGCAGTGCGCCTTATCTGGGCGGGGGCTTCGGCCATTTCTACGCCTACGCACCCGAGAAATGGGAATACCCGATCAACCGTTTTGCCATGGAAGCCAAGCGCCAACTGGACGTTCTGGACCGTCAACTGGCCGAGAACACCTATATCGCGGGTGAAGACTATACCATCGCTGACATGGCGATCTGGCCCTGGTACGGCCAGCTGGTTCTGGGCCGCCTGTACAGCGCGGCCGACTTCCTGGATGTGGCGTCCTATAAAAACGTGATGCGTTGGGCCAAGGCTGTCGATGCGCGCCCCGCGGTTCAGCGGGGCCGTATGGTCAACCGCGCGTTTGGTGAGCCGCACACCCAGCTGCACGAGCGCCATGACGCCAGCGATTTTGAAACCCGCACGCAGGATAAACTCGAAGCCGCAGCGGAATAACAACGCACAGCCCCGCGATCCAACGGGTTGCGGGGTTTTCCTATTTCAGAATTGGTGGCTTGTCCGGGTCGCTGCCTGGTGTGATCTGTTGAACCATCCTTTGTTCGGGCTGCGGCAGGTCGAATTTCAAACCAACACGTGCCAATGCTGCCGCCACGGGGTCATGCGGGCCGAAGAACCCGACATCCATCGCCCCGGCTTCGATACCGGAGAAGGTCAGAGCCTCGGATGCCGCTTTGGCCAGCGCAGATTCAGCGCCTTCAACCGCGCCGACAAAGCCCAGCAGATGCCCTGCGCCTCCATCTTCTGATTTGGTGCCAACCAGAAATGCGGCTTCGGCCAAGCCAGTGGCTGTCGCCAGCTTCGCGTCCAGCGCCTTCAGCAATACATCCGGCAAGCCGGCCGGAGGTTGAAACTCGGCCAGACGTTGGTGCACCTCTTCCGGCGCATGTTCCAGCGTTGTAGCCAGCCAGCCCAGCGCCTCAGCCGGGATCAGCATCGAGGACGGCGCGACCTCGAGGTTCAGTCCAAGACCGATCCCCTGCCCCGCCAGCATCCCGGACAGAACCCGCCCCGAAAGCGCCACGTAGGACACGGGGCGTTCTGCGAACCGGGCCAGTCGGTCTTCGCGATCGAAGGCCAATACGAACCGGCCATCGGCGACATCGAACAGCTCGGGCGTAATGTTTTCATCCTGTGCCTCTTCGGCCAGCAACAGGAACAGTTCGCCGTCGGCGAGCCTTTCGAAGAAGCGCAACCGCGCTGCGTCGTCCTGCGGATTGGCCTCCATAGCGGCGTGGGCGGTATCAAGGGCGGTCGTGTCAGTCATTCAGAACCTCTTGCACCCGCGCGCGCAGAACCGGCAGCAGTTCGGTTTCGAACCACGGGTTATTCTTCAACCATGCCGTATTCCGCCAGGACGGATGAGGCAAGGGAAAGACCTGCGGCGCATGGTCTTGCCAGCCCCGCACCGTATCCGTAACCGAACCGCGTGCACCAAGGTGGTACTTGTGCGCGTGCCCACCGACTAGAATAGTCAGCGGCACCTGCCCCAGCTCGTCCATCACTCTGTTGTGCCACGTTCGACCGCAGACCGGCGGAGGCGGCAGGTCGGCTTTGCGTTCGTTGTAACCCGGAAAGCAGAACGCCATCGGCACGATCGACACGCGAGCGCGGTCATAAAACATCTCCGCATCTATCCCCAGCCAGTCTCGCAAGCGGTCGCCGGACGGATCAGTGAACGGACGGCCCGAGGCATGAACCCGCGCGCCTGGCGCCTGCCCCGCAATCAGCAGCGGTGTGCCGTTCTGAAACCAGACCACTGGGCGCGGTTCATGCGCGGTTTGCGTGGCCCTAAATCTGTCTGCGCAGATGCGGCAGGCTTCAATCTCTTTCTGCAAAGAGTTCATCAGATCGCAAGATTTCCTGTATCAAACTGGTTGACGGTCGAAGTGAAAGATAGTCAACGCGTTGCTGCGGTCCAACCGATGCATTAGTCACAGTACCAAATGGTCGCTTCCACGCGCATTGATCATTTGTTTCATATTTCGACATAATGTAGCCAATATGGACCGGTAAATTCTCCGTTCCCTCACCGGTCGGATCGGTGCAACAAATGCAAGAACAGCAGGTCTTGGATGCTTGAGTTCGAGAATGTCAGCAAGTCCTTCTGGACCGGGACGCGCCGCAAGGTGATCCTGGACCGGGTCTCGTTCCGGATCGAGCTTGGCCGATCCGTCGGCATTCTGGCCCCAAATGGCACCGGCAAGACCACGCTGATCAACATGATGGCCGGGCTGGAAAAACCCGACGAGGGCGTAATCCGCAAATCCTGTCGAATCTCGTTCCCGATGGGGTTCTCCGGCGGCGTGGCAAAAAAACTCTCTGCCCTGGAAAATGCCCGCTATATCGCGAAAATCTACGGTATGGACCCCGACTATGTCGAAGCGTATTGCAAATGGCTATGTGGCCTGGGTGAATACTTCGACCAACCGCTCGGCACCTATTCATCCGGTATGCGGGCACGCTTTACCTTTGCCCTGATGTTGGCGTTGGATTTCGACATGTACCTGATTGACGAAGGGATGCCGGCAACAACGGATGTGGAATTCAACCGAAAGGCGGGCGACATCCTGAAAGAGCGGTTGCGCACAACGACTCTGGTCATTGTATCGCACAGCCCCACCGTTCTCGAGAAGTTTGCACAGCAAGCTGCCGTTCTTCTGGACGGGCAGCTTTACATGTTCGAAACCTTGGAAGAGGCACGACAGCTATATGACTACCAAGCCCAAGGCTAAGAAATACCGCTGGCGACGCGACCGTCAGGACGCGAGCTCAGCGGACGCGCGTGCCGATGCCATTTCGCGCATAAGAAAGGCAACGCAAACATCTGAGGTTGCAAATGATCCTCAGCCCGCGACCGATATAGATGCGATCAAGCGTGAGGGTCTGACCGGGCGGCAACTTCGCGTGGCGCGGCGCCTGGCGCAGAAAAACGGCCTAGCAGCGACGTCGGATTACGACGCGGTGCGACTGCTGCGTCAAAAGGGCATCGACCCCTTCGAGAGGGCCAATCTGCTGGATCTGGCGGCCGAGAAGAAAGACGTGGAAGACAAGGCCAGGGACAAAATCACCATCCAGCTGCCGCAGACGGTCAAAGAATCACCCCAAACCCTGCCGGGCCCCGAGTTGAGCCCTGCAGAACGGCGCAATCTGGAAATCGGTGAAATCCAAAGGGACATCGCGCGCCGTCGCAGACGTAAACTGTTTGCGCTGTTCGCTCGGCTCGCGGTGTTTGTTCTGCTCCCGACTGTGACCGTCGGTACTTATTTCTACCGGGTTGCAACACCGATGTATGCAAGCGACTCGGCCTTTTCGATCCTGCAGGCAGATGGCGGTGGTGCGTCCTTTGGCGGGTTCCTGGCAGGCACCCAATACGCCACCGCGCAGGACTCGGTCGCCACACAGGAGTTTCTGGAATCAAAGGACGCGCTGGTCCGGCTTGAGAACGACACTGATTTCTCGGAGATTTTCAAGCAGGAGTGGATAGACCCGATTCAGCGCCTGCCTCAGGACGCGACGCTGGAGGATACTTATAAGCTGTACAAACGGATGGTCACCATCGGGTATGACCCAAGTGACGGCATCATCCGTATGGAGGTAGCGGCCCCAAGCCCGGAAATATCGGTCGAGCTGTCCTCTCTTCTGCTGTCTTACGCCGAGGAAACCATCAACGGTTTGACTGAATTGAAGCGCGAAGATCAGATGCGCGATGCCCGGGCCGGATTTGAACTGGCGCAGGAAGAACGCAGAAAAGCGCAGGAAGAACTGATTGAACTGCAATTGCAGGGGGCGGTGCTGGATCCGGAAAACGTCCTTGCCGGGCTGCGGGCGCGGATCAATGTGATCGAAATCGAATTGCAGGAAAAGGAACTGCAGCTCGCCGCTCTTCTGGACAACCTGCGCCCGAACCAGGCCAAGGTTGACGGTGTCCGCGCAGACATTCAAAGGCTCGAGGTCGTATTGGCCGAACTGAATGACGAAATGCTGGACGTCTCGGCAGGTGAAAACTCGTTGGCACGGCTGAGTGTGCGGATTCAGATGGCGCAGGCCGACCTTGTGGCACGCGATTTGATGCTGCAAACCGCAATGGAGCAGATGGAAACCACGCGGACCGAGGCCAACCGCAAAGTGCGTTACCTGACGGTTTCGGTGAACCCCGTCGCAAGCGAAGAACCGACCTATCCGCGCAAGTTCGAAAATACGATTTTGGCTTTCCTGTTGTTTGCTGGTATCTACCTGATGATCTCGCTTACCGCGTCGGTCCTTCGTGAACAGGTATCCTCTTAAGACCCATGAAACATGTAAAAATCTCCGATCTCACGGTCGGCAATGATCTGCCTCTGACGATCATTGCCGGTCCTTGCCAGCTTGAAACCGCAGATCATGCCCAGATGATCGCCGGTAAAATGAAAGAGGCCTGCGATGCCGCCGGTGCGCAGTATGTCTTCAAGGCTTCGTATGACAAAGCCAACCGGACATCATTGTCCGGCGCGCGCGGCATGGGGATTGATGCCGGGCTGAAGGTTCTGGACGATATCCGCAAGACGATGGGCATTCCGGTTCTGACTGACGTTCACACTGAGACCCAGTGCGCCATTGTCGCCGATGCGGTTGATGTACTGCAAATCCCGGCTTTCCTGTGCCGCCAGACCGATATGCTGCTGGCTGCTGGCAACACCGGCGCTGTGATCAACGTCAAGAAGGGTCAGTTTCTTGCCCCGTGGGAAATGCCGAACATCGTGGCCAAGATCGAAAGCACCGGGAACACGAAAATCCTGCTGACGGAACGCGGCTCGTCGTTTGGATACAATACGCTGGTTGCCGACATGCGGTCGCTGCCGCAGATGGCCCAGACTGGGTACCCGGTGGTGATGGACGCCACCCATTCGGTGCAGCAACCCGGTGGACAGGGCGGTTCGTCTGGCGGACAGAGAGAATTTGCCCCGGTCATGGCACGGGCTGCGGTGGCGGTTGGTACTGGAGCTGTGTTTATGGAAACGCATCAGGACCCGGACAACGCGCCCTGTGATGGTCCGAATATGATCTATCTGGACCAAATGCCTCAATTGATTGACACATTGATGCGCTTTGATGCATTGGCCAAAGCCAACCCAATTCAGATTTAATCAAGAGCGATAGCATGACCAAACCCATCCCTGAGGTGACCCCGAACACCTGGAGCTTTTTACGCGACCCAATGATAAAACCCACGGGTTTCCGGGAATACGATGCCCGCTGGAAATATCCCGAAGAGATCAATCTGCCCGGTATGACAGCATTGGGTCTGGGTCTGGGCACCCAGATGCGCAAACGCGGGATCGAGCCTGTGATTGCGGTCGGCAATGATTATCGCGACTATTCTCTGGCGATCAAAAACGCGCTGATCCTGGGCCTGATGCAGGCAGGAATCCAAGTCAAGGATATCGGCCCGGCGCTTAGCCCCATGGCCTATTTCGCCCAGTTCCATCTGGACGTGCCCGCCGTGGCCATGGTCACCGCCAGCCACAATCCCAACGGCTGGACGGGTGTGAAGATGGGCTTTGAGCGCCCGCTGACCCATGGCCCGGACGAGATGTCGGAGCTGCGCGATATTGTTCTGAACGGCGAAGGTGATCCGCACGAAGGCGGCTCGTACGAATTTGTGGATGGCGTGAAAGAGGCGTATATCGACGATCTGGTCGGTGATTTCAAAATGTCCCGTCCGTTGAAGGTCGTATGCGCGACTGGCAACGGAACGGCCTCGGCCTTTGCACCGGAGGTTTTTGAACGGATGGGTGTCGAGGTGGTGCCCAGCCACAACCGACTGGACTACACTTTCTCGAACTACAACCCCAACCCCGAGGCCATGGAGATGCTGCACGACATGTCCGACACCGTGAAATCCAGCGGCGCTGACATGGCGCTGGGGTTTGATGGGGACGGCGACCGTTGCGGCGTTGTTGATGACGAGGGTGAAGAAATTTTTGCCGACAAGGTCGGCGTGATCATGGCCCGCGATCTGGCCAAGCTGTACCCCAACGCGACGTTTGTGGCTGATGTCAAATCAACCGGTCTTTTCGCCAGCGACCCCGAGTTGCAGGCCCATGGGGTCAAAGCTGACTATTGGAAAACCGGTCACAGCCATATGAAGCGCCGGGTCAAGGAAATCAACGCTCTGGCCGGGTTTGAGAAATCGGGCCACTACTTCCTGGCCGAGCCGATCGGGCGCGGCTATGACTGCGGCATGCGGGTCGCGGTTGAAATCTGCAAACTGATGGATCGTAACCCGGACAAAAGCATGTCGGACCTGCGCAAGGCGCTGCCGAAAACCTGGTCGACCCCGACCATGTCGCCCTATGCCGCCGACACCGAAAAGTACGACATCCTCAAGCGTCTGGTCGACAAGCTGGTCGCCAAAGCCGACGCGGGCGAGGCGTTTGCGGGTCGCGCGATCAAGGAGGTAGTCACCGTCAACGGCGCGCGGGTCATTCTGGACAATGGCAGCTGGGGGCTGGTGCGCGCGTCCTCGAACACGCCCAACCTTGTTGTGGTCTGCGAAAGCAGCCACAGCGAAGACGAAATGCGCGCCATCTTCGCCGATATCGACGCCGTGATCCGGACCGAACCCGGCGTCGGCGATTACGACCAGACCATCTGATCGGAAACAGAATTGGGGTGCCCGTGGGCGCCCCGTTTTAGTCTCCGCCCAACAGCTTGAGCAGGCCTTTCCTAGCCTCTTCTTCCAGCTTGTTTTTTAAAGCGTCCTCTGCGCTTTCACTGTCGGTCACCACGGTGCCCAACTCATCGCTGACCTTGTCCAGCACCTTTTGCTTGGCGTCGTCTTCCAGGTCCTTGAGTTGCCCCTCGGCTGCGGCTTCGATCACTTTTGTCAGGTCAGGCTTGATGGACGGGTCGCTCCACGGCCCAACAACGCGAACCGGTACCGACAAGCCCTGCCCGGAATTGGCCCTGAGAGCAGTAGGCGTGAACAGATAGTCAATCGTTTGCGCCCCGATATTGACCTGTCCAGTTCCGTCAGCCCGGAAATTATCCAGCGACATCAACAGGTCATTGTTGGTCAGAATACCCTGATCGATGATGAAGCTGGCCGTCAGACTGTTGAACACCGTCGTCCCGCCAGCCCCCTTGCCCCGCCCCATCAGGCGGTCTAGGTCAAAGCCCGAAATTACACCCTGCCCTACATTCAGGCTACCTTTGCCGCTGAGGGATCGCATAATCTGGTCCTCGGTCTGCCCGACGCCCAAAAACTCGAAATCACCGGAAGCTGCACCCGTCAAACGGTTTATCCCGGCCACTGCGGACAGGGCTTGTTTCAGGTCGATGCCTTGGGCGTTCAGCTTACCGCCGACTGACAGACCGTTCCTGTTATTGGCAACCACCTGCCCGTTCACCTGACCTGCAAACAAAGTGGCCGGGCTCATCCGCAGCACCGCCCGCGACCGGTCGAGGCTGAGCGTCAGGTCACTTGGCCCCAATGTCAGTTCTGGTACGGCAATGGATGAAGCCGTCAGGCGAATCTCTCCATTCGCCAAGGCCAAGGCAGAAGCATCGATTGGAACGGCTGACCAACCGCTTTCCGGTGTTGATGTCGTATCGGATTCACCCCCGGTCAGAGTAGGTGGGTCGTTGTAGCGGGACAGGTCGATATCGCCGCCCTTTAGCCGCGCTGTGATTTTGGGTGGGTCCGAAATCTCGATATCCGCCTCACCGGTGAAACGGTTGTGATCCAGCTGCGCCACCAAGTTTCGCAACGATATACGGCCATCACTCGTATAGGTCATATGTCCCGTCACATCGGCGGCACGACCCAACCCCAACGGCACCCCGACACCGTCCTGCCCGAATGCGGCCAGCATCTTTTCTGTACTTTTGGTCTTAACCTCCAGATTTCCGTCCATCTCGCCTGCAGTGTTGACGCGGCCGTCAAACCCGAACTCTCCTCCCGGCGCTGTCAGGGCCAGTTGCAGCGGCGTTACAGCACCCGAGGCGTAGGCGGGCAGGTCCGGGATTTCCAAATCCACCTTCACGTTGCCGCCCGGAACGGCCATCCGCGCCTCCATTATCATAGGAGCAGTCGGGTCAGGCCAGTTGGCGGACAGATCAACATTCGAAAAATCATACGTCGTCGTGCCATTCTCGATATAAAGAAGGCGCGCGTTGGTCAGTTCCAGACGGTCCAGAGTCACCACCCCCTGCGAAGACGCTTCGGAAGGTGCAGTGCCGCCACCAGAGGTCGGCTGAGGGCTGGCGGTGCTTAGCTCCCAATTCCCGCGCCCGTCTGACAGTTCCAACCGTAGGACCGGCTTGTCTGCAATGACTCGACGTATCCGGAAGTCACCATTCCACAATCCGGCAGCATCAACCCCAACCGCCAGGCTTTCGGCACTGAGCATCGGGTCCGGCCCTGCCCAAGGCGCATTGCCGAACGTAACAGGACCGGTCTCAACCCCCAGAACCGGCCAAAAAGACAGGTTCACTTCTCCGGACAGGGTCAACTCGCGGCCCGTCTCCTTTTTGACCTGTTCGACCAGGATCGCGGCCAGCTTGTCGCCCGGCATCAGCAATAACGCGCCGATGACAAGGCCGATGGCGACCACAAACAGGAAGAGAATGCGCAACAGCCACTTCATTTTTCTGCTCTCCGCTTATTGGGCATGCGTTGAAAAGATCATTCAAAGCCTAGCCCCCATTTGCAAGGGGAAGCTTTCCCCACTATATGCCGCGCCATGAGCTCAAACCCGCCAAACCTCCGCCCCGACCTGGCACCTGCTGCCCGGATCACCGACACGCCGCGTCTGAACCAGCCGACCATTGGTATGGTGTCACTGGGTTGCCCCAAGGCGTTGGTCGATAGCGAGCGGATTCTGACCCGCCTGCGAGCAGAAGGGTACGGTATTTCGCCGGATTACTCCGGGGCCGATGCCGTGATTGTGAACACTTGCGGGTTCCTCGACAGCGCAAAGGCTGAATCTCTGGATGCTATTGGCGAAGCTTTAGTGGAAAACGGCAAAGTCATCGTGACCGGATGTCTGGGGGCTGAGCCAGATTACATCCGCGAACATCATCCCCGTATCATGGCCGTGACAGGGCCGCATCAGTACGAACAGGTGCTGGATGCCGTGCACACCGCTGTTCCACCCGACCCAGACCCCTTCGTGGACCTGCTGCCCGCCGCCAGTGTGCAACTGACCCCGCGCCACTACAGCTACCTGAAAATCTCCGAGGGCTGTAACCACAAGTGCAAGTTCTGCATCATCCCGGACATGCGCGGCAAACTGGTCAGCCGTCCGGCTCATGCGGTGTTGCGTGAAGCCGAAAAGCTGGTCGCCAATGGCGTGCGTGAATTGCTGGTGATCTCGCAGGACACCTCGGCCTATGGGCTCGACCGAAAATATGATGTGAACCCGTGGAAAGACCGTGAGGTGCGCAGCCACGTCACGGATCTGGCGCGTGAACTCGGGCAGCTCAATGCCTGGGTCCGCCTGCATTACGTCTATCCCTACCCGCATGTACGTGAGTTGATTCCGCTGATGGCAGATGCAGGCTGTAACGTGCTGCCTTATCTGGACATTCCGTTCCAACACGCCCACCCGGACGTTCTGAAGCGCATGGCCCGGCCAGCTGCGGCCGCCAGGACGCTGGACGAAATCGCGGCGTGGCGCGCGACCTGCCCCGACATCACCTTGCGGTCGACCTTCATCGTTGGCTATCCCGGTGAGACCGACGCCGAGTTCCAAACTCTGCTGGACTGGATGGATGAGGCGCAACTGGATCGTGTGGGATGCTTTCAATACGAAAACGTGGATGGTGCGCGGTCGAACGACCTGCCCGATCACATTCCGGCCGAGGTCAAGCAGGATCGCTGGGAAAGGTTCATGGAAAAGGCGCAGGCGATCTCTGAGGCCAAGCTGGCCGCAAAGGCTGGCCAGACAATTGACGTGATCGTAGACGAGGTCGATGACGAGGCCGCCACCTGCCGTACTAAGTCCGACGCGCCCGAGATTGATGGCAATCTGTTCATCGACGAAGGCTTTGAAACCCTCAAACCCGGCGATATCGTCTCGGTCGAGGTCGATGAGGCCGGCGAATACGACCTGTGGGGCAAGCTGGTCTGACCCATTCACCTTGTCTGGGCAAAGCGTGAGCCAAGTTTATTGGCGTTTACGACGCGATTCGTGGATGATGACAGGACATTCCGCCTTGTGTGAAGGAGGGTTCAATGTCTTGTCCGCGCCCCTTCGGCCTGAAATGTATAGCAACGATCCTTGCCGCCCAGCTTTATGCGGTGCCCGCCATTGCCGAAAGCGTCAGCTCGGGCGGGTTCATTATCATCGGCTCCAAACCGCTGAGCCTTCATCTTCGCAGCAAGCACCACGTGCACAGATACTATGGCGCGCCCAACGCCTATCACTCCAAGGCCAGGGTTCATCAGCCTAAGACCAAGGTTTATCATCACAAGGCGAAACCCAAGGTCTACTACCAAAAGACCAAGCCCAAAGCTTATTACCTGAAACCGACGAAACGACACCACCGCTCGGCGCGGGGATTCCCAAAGAGACACACCTCGCCTTACCACATTCCACAAAACTACGGCATACAGCGCCGGGGTTTTCGCTTTGGCTGGTAGGAAAGCCGCGGCTTGCCTCAGAGAAGGCTGACTAACCCGACTATCCAGGCCACCCCTGTGGCCACAGCCGTCAACGCAACTGCTGCACTGGCTGCGTCCTTGGCCTGACCGGCCAGCACATTGTGATCGGTTGAGGTGTGGTCAACGGCACGCTCAATCGCGGTGTTGAGCAATTCGGCCACCAGGACAAGCAGCCCCAAAGCCAGTATCAATGCGCGTATTCCATCGCCCACCGGCAACCACAGCGCCAATGCTGCGGACACCAGGTTCGCCCAGACCCACGACCGGAACGAGTATTCTGCATGCCATGTGGCGACGACGCCCTGCCAACTCCAGCGGGTGCGGTCCTTGAGACGGGTAAAAAAGGTTCTCATCTGCCCTCAACTTTTGCTGGCTGAAACTGAAACCGAAATAGTGCCCGGCAGACAAGAAGAAACCGCCCAGTGGGCGGCCATGTCAGTGATATTTGTGCGGGCGGCTTTGGCAAAAAGCCACCCGCGGAGTTCTTATTGAGCGACCGGGTTACAGACGGTCTGACCAGCTTCGGTCGTGGCCAGCTCGGTCCCTGCCGGGCAGCTCGGCGTGCCGTATTTGTCATACTCAGGCGTGATGTATACCGGTGCCGGCTCTTCCTGCTGAGAGCAAGCAGCCAAAACAAGGGCAAATGCACCTACGGCAGCAAATTTGAGTTTCATGTCCGTCATTCCTCTATTAATTTCCTGATATTGCCCAAGAATTCGGGGCCGGGCATAGAATAGGGCCTTGAAGATTTTTTTGCAACGAATTCAATCACAGGTTTGTGAGTAAAGGCGGAACCACGCTGGTAACCCCCTCAGAAACAGCGGATTTATGAGTATAAGCTACCGTTTTCCACGCATCGGTCTACACTCTTGGGATGACATCAGCCAAAGACGGAGTAGCCCCATGTCAGACAGCCCCACCATCGCGCAAAAAGGTCCCTTCCCGGTCGAGGTAACCGAAGGAAAAAGCTATTTCTGGTGCGCGTGCGGCCAATCCAAGCGGCAACCGTTTTGCGACGGATCCCACAAGGGCACCGGGTTCGAGCCGGTCAAATACACGGCGAACGGCAGCAAGAAAGTCTTTTTCTGTGGGTGCAAGCACAGCGCAAAACCGCCGCTATGTGACGGGACTCACTCCAAGGTCTGATCAGGACTTCAGCGCGTTCAACAGATCGGCATTGGCGCAGAAATCCGGGGCCGCGTGGGCCTCGGATTGTTGTTCGGACAACCATATTGCGCATTGGCCACTGCAACTCGATGCTCGGCAGCGAGTCACCAGTTCAGCGTATCGATCCGGTGACAGTCGACCTTCGGCCATCGCTTCGGTCAGCGAGATATTCATGCACCGCGCCACAGACCGGCTGAGCCAAAAGTGTTTCTCGACATCTCCCAGAGCAACCCGTTTCATGCGTTTTCCTGCACTTGTCTTGCTTTGAGCGCCGCAAACCGTTGTCGGTTTTTGCAGGTTTGCGGAGCGCCAGCTACGGTTTCATGTTGATCCAGCCAGTCGGGGCACCGGTTGGCCCAACTGCAGCCCCGACAATATTGTATCATCTCTGACCAGTCCTGCTGGGTCAGGTGCCCTTTCTGGTGCGCCTCGACCATGTCCGTTCCGGTCACCTGTCCCATATGCAGGACAAGACGCAGATGGGTCATGATCTCTCCGAGATGCGGCATCGGGTTCTCCGGTGGTTAGGGGGTAAGTCTGCCGAGCAGTTCCTGGTTGCGACAGTATTCCGGCGTTCGGGTAACCAAGGCGGACTGATTCAGAAAACGCAGGCAATGGCCGGGGTTCGGGCAGTCCGTGCAATTCAGTACAGCGTCGGACAGCTGGTCGATCGACACGTCGCCACCGATAGCCGCCTCTTGCAAATCCACCCCCAGTTTGGAGGCCATCCGGTCCACCAGACCGGCATGGAGTTTCAGAACTTCTCGGTTGGGCATCGAAGATCCTTTCTGTCACGCGTCCAGAACAGGATAGCTCAACGCCCCAAACGGGCCTTTGACTCAGGTCAAGACCCCATTCCGATGTGATCCAGATAGGCCCGGGTGGCATCCTGCACGCGGCGGAAACGGTCCCCACCCAGCTTTTTTCCGCCATACCAGCGGGTGACGATCACCACGTGGTTATCCATCCCTGCACGTTCCAACATACGCAGGATCACCATGCCAGCGCCGCTTTCGCCGTCATCCGCCTTGAGCGCACCCGTGGACAAAACAGCCGCCCAGGTGTTGTGCGTGGCCTTCGCATAGGCCTTGTCCGACTTGAGGTCCTGCAACACCGCGTCAACATCCGCACGCGTGCTGACGCGTGCACCCGTCACTGCATATTTGGATCCCCGGTCCGTCAGGATCACGCCCAGTCGTGTCACAGACGTCATTGTGTCAGACCCAACTGTCTTGCTGTATCCTGAACGATCTGAACCCGCGCTGCATTTGGGGGATGTGTGCCCAGAAACTTATCCCCCGGATCAGGAAGGCGGTCGAAATATTTTGCGCCGATCAGAGGGTTATATCCTGCGTTGTGGGTGATGATTGTTCCCAGTTGATCCGCTTCCAGTTCAAAGGCCTTTACATTCACCTGCACGCCGACCTCGGCCCCCAGCTTCTGCGAGCGCTCGAGGTCTTCGCCATCCTCGCCATGCAGCTTGCCCAGATCGTTGAAGATCGCGGCACTTTCCTGCGCGTTTTGCGATTGCCGGTCGATATGCCCCAACACGTGATGGGCCGCTTCATGCCCCATCACAAAGGCCAGCTCGTCGGCATTTTCCGCCGACTGAATCATCGCACGAGTAAAGATGATCACTGGCTGATCCCTGTCGTCGCGAGTCTGAAACGCATTAGCCGGTGCACGCGGATTCAGATCGACCAGAACCGTGAAATCACAATTGCTGACCCGGGCCTGGCGCAGGCACTCCGTCCGGGCCTCTTTGCCAACTGCGCGGCTGATCTCCTGAAAGGTTTTCGCATCGACGAGAAATTCACTCGAATCCTGCGACCATTCCGCCGCCGGTTGTACACGCAGGACACCGGTGCTGCAGGCCGCCAGCACCAGAGGAAACAGTAAATAGGTCAGACGGCGCATTCATATTCCTTTGAAACGGCGATCCCGTTTGAAAAACCATAGCGCGCCCCGCGCGGGACTGCCACCACGTGACTGCAAGGGAACGGGTTGCATTGCCGCCCAACGCCCTGCACTTTGGTTTCATGTTTTCGATTGAGCATGAATTCGACTCGACAGTCATTACTCTGGTGGACGAAGGCCCCAAGCCTTTGCAAGAGGATGTCGTCATCAACAGCTTCGCCGAATGTGTGACGCTTGAGCAATTGGACCCTCGTACGGACCAGATTCAGAAGATAACCCTGTCGCCCGAACAGGTGCGCGATCTGGCTGCCGCGCTGGACCTGCCCGAGGGCGTGTATCAGATCCACGAAAAACCGGATCAGGGCGCATAGACAAACAGCTTGTCCCGCGCGGTCTGCCCCTGTTTCAGGGTCAATTCGGACGGGGCAACGCCCATGGCAACGGCCAGTATCCGACGCACGGCGTCATTCGCTTTGCCGTTTTCGGGTGGAGCGGTCACGGTGATGCGGATTGTGCCCTTTTCCAAGACAATGCTGTCCTTTGCCGCTTTGGGCGTCACCCGGACCGGAATTGCCGCGCCGGCAGTGGCATGGGCACTTAAATCCGGCACATCGCGCAGTTTAGGTTTTGCCATCTTTTTCCTCTTGCTCGCAAACACTCTTGCACGGCGGATCGGGGAATGAAATTGATCCCGCATCTCCAGCTGTTTGCACTTGAAACGCGCCAGATGCTCAACCAGATACAGACTGCCCATGTAAAGGAAGTTAACATATGTCCTTGAAAAACCCGGCCGCCCTGGAATTTCTTCAATCGCGCCGGTCCCGTCCTGCGAAGACGCTGGTCGCTCCGGCACCAACACGCGAAGAGCTTTTGCCCTTGCTGACTGCCGCCGCCCGCAGCCCGGATCACGGCAAGCTGGAACCCTGGCGTTTTATCGTACTTGAAAAAGGCGCAATGGACCGCCTGTCGGCATTAACGCAGGACTGTGGCGAGAGACTGGGAAAAGCACCCGAGGACATCGCAAAAGCCCGGAGCCAGTTTGACATGGGCCATCTGGCCGTGGCGGTGGTCGAGGTCCAAAAGCCGTCGGAAAAGGTCCCGGCGATCGAACAGACCTACTCCGCAGGTGCTGTGTGCCTGGCGCTATTGAATGCAGCATTGGCGACCGGTTGGGGCGCGAACTGGCTGTCCGGCTGGCAGGTCCATGACCCCGCGTTCTGTCGTCAGGCCTTTGGGCTGCAAAACAACGAACGCATCGCCGGCCTGATCCATATTGCAACAGAAGGCAGCGCCCCGCCCGAACGTCCACGCCCCGATGTGACGGCACTGACCGAGTGGGTCTCGGAATGATGATCTTCAACGCGTTCTTCGCAGCGCTTGGTCAGATCGGAGATCCCAAGTTCCGCGCCGTTCTGCTGCGCGGTGTTGGTCTGACGATTGTGCTGTTGATCGCAGCCTGTGCCGGTGCAATCTGGCTGATCAACTGGCTGTCCGGGGATGAGATTTCGCTGCCCTGGATCGGCGCTGTGCCGTGGCTGAACGACGTGTTGAACTACTCCGGCATATTCGTGGTGCTGATCCTGCCGGTTTTCCTGATGATGCCTGTCGCCTCGGCCATCATTTCGATGTTTCTGGAAGAGGTCGCGCAGGCGGTTGAGGACAAGCACTATCCCACACTGCCCACCGTGCCCGGCATTCCTCTCAGCGAAGGAATGCGCGACGCTCTGAGCTTTATGGGCGTTCTGATTATTGCCAACCTGCTGGCGCTGATCCTATATGCGATTTTCACGCCGCTGGCCCCGTTCATTTTCTGGGCGATGAACGGGTTTCTGCTGGGTCGGGAGTATTTCACACTGGCCGCGATGCGTCGGATCGGACGTGAAGGCGCGCGCAAGCTGCGCGCCAAGCATACACCTACTATCTGGCTGGCCGGCACCCTGATGGCCATACCACTGTCGGTGCCGCTGGTGAATCTGGTGATCCCGATCCTCGGGGCAGCCACCTTCACCCATATCTATCACAAGCTGTCGGGGCCTGCGTCCTGACACTTAATCCCGCGGCTCAAGCTGGTTCAGCCAGTCAAAGTCGCGCACCGAGATCACGCCCGAGATTATGATCCCGGCAATGATCGCCCAGAGCACCACCGAAATCCCGGTGGTGATCCAGAGCTTTTTCTTCATGTGATGCACTTCCGGCGCACCTGCATGGGTGCCCGGAACGATGTCGCCCAGATCACCCTGCGTCTTGATGCGGATCGGCAGCACAACCAACAGTGTCATGAACCAGATGACGGCAAACAAAACCAGTGCAGCGGTGATCGTCATGACAGCCTCGCTTGGTTCAGACCTGTTCCAGTTCGACCAGGCAGCCGTTGAAATCCTTGGGGTGCAGGAACAGCACCGGCTTGCCATGCGCGCCGATCTTGGGTTCTCCTGATCCCAGAACGCGGGCACCGGATTCCTTCAGATGGTCGCGGGCCGCGATGATATCCTCAACCTCATAGCACACATGGTGAATGCCGCCGGCCGGGTTCTTTTCCAGAAATCCGTTGATCGGGCTGTCGTCGCCCAGCGGATAGAGCAGTTCGATCTTGGTGTTGGGCAGTTCAATGAACACCACAGTCACGCCGTGATCGGGTTCGTCTTGCGGCGCGCCGACCTTGGCACCCAGTGCGCTGCGATACTGCTCGGATGCGGCCTCAAGATCGGGCACGGCAATGGCGACATGGTTCAGACGACCAATCATGGAACTCTCCTCCGTTCTGCGTTGCAGCGGTTATGGGGACTGTTTGACCAAAGAACAAGTGCGCCAAATTGCCGTTAACGTCGTGTTAGCCAGAACTTCCTAGCGTGGGGCATCTGCTGATTAGGAGTTCTGCCATGGACGATTCGAGCCCCTTCACCTCCCCCGCGCAGCCGACGGCCACGCGGCCTCTGCTGGGTCAAACCATCCTGGTTGTTGAAGACAGCCGCTATGCCTGCGATGCGATCCGGCTTATGTGCCTGCACAGCGGTGCCCGCATCCGGCGCGCCGATTGCCTGACATCGGCGCGACGTCACCTTCAGATTTATCGTCCGTCGGTCATCCTGGTGGATATCGGCCTTCCGGATGGCTCCGGGGCTGATCTGATCGCCGAACTGACCGCGGCCAGCCCGCGTATCGGTGCCATTCTGGGGATGTCCGGGGATGACCATGCACAGAACTCCGCACTGCAGGCGGGGGCCGACGGGTTTCTGGCCAAACCGCTGAAATCACTGTCGCACTTCCAGCAGTTCATTTTAGAAAGCTTGCCCGAAGACCGCCGTCCCAACAGCCTGCATGCCATTCGGGATGAGGTCATTCGCCCCGACCCGATGGCCTATCAGGACGACATGGCACATATCGCGGATGTTCTGGCCGGGCCGAACGATCGCCGCACACTGGACTATGCGGCGCAATTCCTGCGCGGCGTTGCCCGGGATGCCGAGGACACGATTCTGGCCGGTGCGGCCCAAAAACTGGCGGAATCCCGTGCACGTGGTACGCCCGTTACCGCGCTGGCCGCTCAGGTTGCCGGCATAGTTCAGGCGCGGCTGGAACAGCGCGAGGCGATCTGAGATGGCGACAGCTTACTTTCTGACCGCCACGATCCTGAGTATCTGGGCCTATTATCAGACCAGAACGACGGCCAGGAACATCCGGGTCGCGCGTGGAACAACCCCCTGCCCCATGTGTACCGCGTCAGACAGCAGCCCCGCGCTTGTCAGGCCCGGTAAGTGATTGAACCACGCACTCTCCGAGAGAGTTCCAAACGAAAAACCCGCCGCATAGTTTGCGACGGGCCTTTGCTCAATCCTGCGGGATGATGCGCAATCCCAGTTCCATCAACTGATCCGAGGTCGGATCCGAGGGCGCGTCCATCATCAGGTCCTCGGCGCGCTGGTTCATCGGGAACATCATGACTTCGCGGATGTTGGCCTCATCAGCCAGCAGCATCACGATCCGGTCGATCCCGGCAGCACAGCCGCCGTGCGGCGGGGCGCCGTAGTGGAAAGCGCTGAACAAAGCACCAAAGCGAGATTTTACTTCGTCCTCGCCATAACCTGCCAGTTCAAAGGCTTTCAGCATGATTTCGGGCTTGTGGTTCCGGATCGCGCCCGAAACCAGCTCATAGCCGTTGCAGGCCAGATCGTACTGATAGCCGCGAACATCCAGCGGGTTACCGTTCAGGGCATCCAAACCACCCTGCGGCATCGAGAACGGGTTGTGTTCAAAATCAATCGCGCCGGTTTCCTCGTCCTGCTCGTAGATCGGGAAGTCCACGATCCAGGCAAAGGCGAAACGGTCTTTTTCGGTCAGGTTCAGTTCCTCACCGATCACATCGCGCGCCTTGCCTGCGACCTTTTCAAAGGCTTTCGGCTTGCCGCCGAGGAAGAACGCAGCATCGCCGACGCCCAGACCCAGCTGCTGCCGGATCGCTTCGGTCCGCTCGGGGCCGATGTTCTTGGCCAGCGGTCCCGCAGCCTCCATACCCTCACCCTGATCGCGCCAGAAGATGTAGCCCATACCGGGCAGACCCTCTTTCTGGGCAAAGGCGTTCATGCGGTCGCAGAACTTGCGGCTGCCGCCAGTTGGTGCAGGGATGGCGCGGATTTCGGTGCCTTCCTGCTCCAGCAGCTTCGCGAAAATCGCGAAGCCGGACCCGCGGAAGTGGTCGGAGACCACTTGCATTTTAATCGGATTGCGCAGGTCGGGCTTGTCAGAACCGTACCACAGCGCCGCGTCCTTATAGGAAATCTGCGGCCAGTCCTGGTCAACCTTGCGGCCACCGCCGAACTCTTCGAACACGCCGGTCAGAACGGGTTGGATGGTGTCGAACACGTCCTGCTGCTCGACAAACGACATCTCGAGGTCAAGCTGGTAGAAATCGGTAGGCGAGCGGTCGGCGCGCGGGTCTTCGTCGCGGAAACACGGTGCGATCTGGAAATACTTGTCAAAGCCCGACACCATGATCAGCTGTTTGAACAGTTGCGGTGCCTGCGGTAGCGCATAGAACTTGCCCGGATGCAGACGCGAAGGCACCAGGAAATCACGCGCACCTTCGGGCGAGGATGCCGTGATGATCGGCGTTTGATACTCACGGAAGCCCTGATCCCACATACGGCGGCGCATCGAGGCCACGACGTCCGAACGCAGGGTCATATTCTGCTGCATCGCCTCACGGCGCAGGTCCAGATAGCGATAGCGCAGGCGGGTTTCCTCGGGGTATTCCTGATCGCCGAACACCATCAGCGGCAGCTCATCGGCGGCACCCAGAACCTCAAGCCCACGCACGTAAACTTCGATTTCACCGGTGGGCAGTTTTGGGTTCACCAGTTCCGGATCACGCGCTTTAACGGTGCCGTCGATCCGGATACACCATTCCGAACGCACCTTCTCCAACTCGGCAAAGGCCGCGCTGTCGCCGTCGCACAGAACCTGCGTTACGCCGAAATGGTCGCGCAGGTCGATGAACAGAACGCCACCGTGATCTCGAACCCGATGTACCCAGCCGGACAAGCGAACGGTTTCGCCGACATTGGCGGCGGTCAGAGCGGCGCAGGTGTGGCTGCGATAGGCGTGCATGGATCATATCCCTTCGGGCGCAGAATTCGTCGCGCCGATACACCCCGTCAGGCTTGGAAAGTCAAGGCAAGTATCCCGCTCAAAACGGCCTTTGCACGTTGCCCGAGTAGAAATAGATGCCAAGACCTGCCGCAAAGATGACGTTCCCCGCAATTGCGTGCAGCAGGACCGCATAGAAAAACGATCCGCGCTTGCGATATGCCCAGGTGAACAGCAACCCTCCGGCAAAGGTCATGACGGCGACAAGCCAACTCCAGTACATCAGATGCGCCAGTGAAAACAGCGAAGCGTTCAGAAGATAAGCCGCCCGCCCATCTGGCAGGATCGCGTAATAACGGCGGAAGAACAGGGACCGGAACAACAGTTCTTGTGGCAGCGCTGACATGATCGGGTATGCAAACCAGATTACCATCAGGAACTCGGGGCGGTTTCGCAGCAGGAAAAAAGCGGCATCGGGGCGCGTGGCCATCACGAGGGCAGAACAGACGGCCGTCATGGCAAGCGCAAAGGCAGTGATCTCGCTCCAGGACCAGTTGCGCCAGTTATACCGCAGCTCGGCCCAGGCAAATCCCGGCGTAATATGTAACAGGACAATCCCAATGGCCGTGAAGGCAAACAGTGACGGAAACATCCAGTTCGGTGGAAGAAACACCGCGATCAAAACTGGTGCGGCGATGAAAAACAAACCGAATTCCAGTCGCAATCGCAGATGTGCGGCAGCATTGCCCGCCCAATCTGTTTGTTTGCTCACTGTATTGCCAACTCCGTCTGGATCAGACCACGCAACGAATTTCCCATATAGACCTTTGTTGCGTTTTTCAGGTCGGTCAAGGTCAGGGAGGCTTCGGTAACCTGCTTACTTTCCAGCAATTCTTCGCGCAGGATACCCGGCAGAACCCCACAGCGTAAGGCAGGCGTCAATTGGCGGCCGTCCGGCATACGCAGAAACAGGTTAGTGATCGTACCTTCGCACAGCTCATCACGCTCGTTGAGAAACAGGATCTCATCGACCCCTTCCGGCAGCGACGCGCGGGCGGTGTCATAAATCGCGCGTTGTGTCGTCTTGTGCTGCAACCAGATGTCAGACGCGGTCAGACGTGGCTTTGCGATGGCCATCCGCCAGACCGGAGGGGTGTCGGCCAGTGCTCCAGTCGTCACATCCAACCGTCCGTTTGCTGCCAGCGTCAACCGGCACCGCAACGTCGATGAATCCACAACATCACTAAGCAATTCAGCAGCCAGGCCGGCATCGAATGGAATCCCAAAAGCTTTGGCCGACCGGGCCATGCGGGCCAGATGACGGTCACACCGAACAAACCCCTGCCCCGGCCGAAAGGCCAGAGTCTCTATCAGGCGGAATTCAGGGTCAGCTGGTGGGCAAAGCGGGCTTTCCATAGCGCTTCCTCATATTCGGACGGGGCCGTGCTGTCCCAGACCACACCGCCACCCACGTTAAGGGTAGCCGTGCCATCTTCAACCATCAGTGTTCGTATTGCCACGTTGAATTCGGAACGCCCGTCGGGCGCGGCCCAGCCAATGGCGCCACAATAAATGTCGCGGGGCCAGGGTTCGAGGTCGGAAAGGATCTCCATCGCGCGGATTTTCGGTGCGCCAGTGATCGAACCACAGGGAAACAGTGCCATCAGGATGTCTGACAGTTCAGCCCCCAGATGCAGCTGCGCCTGCACCAGAGAGATCATCTGGTGCACGGTGGCATAAGTTTCGACCTTGAACAGCTCGGGCACCTTAACCGAACCGGGCAGCGCGACGCGGCTGATATCATTGCGCAGCAGATCGACGATCATCAGGTTCTCGGCCCGATTCTTTTCGTCGATCGAAAGGAAGGCTCGCCGCCGAGCGTCCTCGGCCATATCCTCGCTGCGGGGTTGGGTACCCTTCATCGGACGGGTTTCGATCATCCGATCCGCCTCGGTGCGAAAGAACAACTCGGGCGAGCGGCTGAGAAGATCAGGCAGACCGTCCTGCTGAACCAGCGCACCGTGACCTACCGGCTGCCCGCTCGCCAAAGCAGCATAAAGCGCGGCGCTGTCACCCTCGACGGTCAGGTCGATGGGAAAGGTTAGGTTGGCCTGATAGATATCCCCGGCCCCGATGGCATCGTGAACCTGCTGAAAGGCTCTGGTATAGCGGGGTTCGTCCCAGCGCGGCTCAAATCCGGTGACACCGCCCGAGGCCGCAGGCAGCTCATGTTGGGCAGGTGCATCATAGACGCCAAAGCACAACAAAGGCAGGCGGCGATCCTGTGGTAAACGGTCGGTCAGTCGGGGCTCCAGCGCATAGCCCAACTCGTAGCTGGCATAGCCCGCCAGCCACGCCCCTTCCACACGCGCCTCATCCAGCGCCGCCAACGCGTGGGGCACGTCTTCCGCCTTGTCCGCGCGGATCACCTTAGCAGGCCGGTCGAAATTGGTTCCGGGCCCGGCCGGCCCCTGATCAAAACGAATACGCAATTGCATCCTCATTTGCCGTGTTGCGCGGTATAGAGGATAGGGCGGCAAGGGAAAGAGGGGAAAGCGGCAATTTCACACCCAATTCCGATACCCCTTGAACCTTTTCGCGCGGTCCCTATAACGCAGGACAATTTGGGCACTTGGGGGTGCCCTGACTCGCGGACAATCGAAGGAACAGGGCCATGCCGAGAAGAACCGACATCAAGTCGATCATGATCATCGGGGCGGGCCCCATTGTTATTGGTCAGGCCTGCGAGTTCGACTATTCCGGCGCTCAGGCCTGTAAGGCGCTGCGCGAAGAAGGATACCGGGTCATTCTGGTGAATTCAAACCCGGCGACGATCATGACCGACCCCGGGCTAGCGGACGCCACCTATATCGAGCCTATCACCCCCGAGGTTGTTGCCAAGATCATCGAAAAAGAACGTCCCGACGCGCTGCTACCCACCATGGGCGGGCAGACCGGCCTGAACACCTCACTGGCACTGGAAGAGATGGGGGTTTTAGACAAATTCGGCGTTGAGATGATCGGAGCCAAGCGGGACGCTATCGAGATGGCCGAAGACCGCAAACTGTTCCGCGAGGCGATGGACCGGCTGGGTCTGGAAAATCCCAAGGCTACTATCATAACCGCGCCCAAGACCGAAAACGGCGGCACCGATCTGGACGCAGGCGTACAGATGGCGCTGGACGAGTTGGAAGAGATCGGCCTGCCTGCCATCATCCGCCCCGCCTTTACTTTGGGCGGTACCGGCGGCGGTGTGGCTTATAACCGCGAGGATTATATCCATTTCTGCCGCTCTGGCATGGATGCCTCGCCGGTCAACCAGATCCTCGTCGACGAAAGCCTGCTGGGCTGGAAAGAGTACGAGATGGAGGTGGTGCGCGACACCGCCGACAACGCGATCATCGTCTGTTCCATCGAAAACATTGACCCGATGGGCGTGCACACTGGTGACTCGATCACCGTGGCCCCTGCCCTGACGCTGACCGACAAGGAATACCAGATCATGCGTAACGGCTCGATTGCCGTTCTGCGTGAGATTGGGGTCGAAACCGGCGGTTCGAACGTTCAGTGGGCGATCAATCCTGAAGATGGCCGGATGGTCGTGATCGAGATGAACCCGCGCGTGTCGCGGTCGTCCGCGCTGGCGTCCAAGGCGACCGGTTTCCCAATTGCCAAGATCGCCGCAAAGCTGGCCGTAGGTTACACCCTTGACGAGTTGGACAACGACATCACCAAGGTCACCCCGGCCTCGTTCGAGCCGACCATCGATTATGTCGTCACCAAGATCCCGAAGTTTGCGTTCGAGAAGTTCCCAGGCTCAGAACCCTACCTGACCACCGCCATGAAATCGGTGGGTGAGGCCATGTCCATTGGCCGCACCATCCACGAGTCGATGCAAAAGGCGCTGGCCTCGATGGAATCCGGCCTGACCGGCTTTGACGAAATCGAGATTCCCGGCCTGAATGTCGGTGTCTGGGAAGAAGCCGACGACAAGGCGGCTGTGATCAAGGCAATCAGCCAGCAGACGCCCGACCGTCTGCGCACCATCGCACAGGCGATGCGTCACGGCCTGACTGATGACGAGATCTTTGGCGTCACCAAGTTCGACCCATGGTTTCTTGCCCGTATTCGCGAGATTATCGAAGCCGAGCGCCAGGTCCGCAAAGACGGCCTGCCCGTCACCGAAGCAGGCATCCGTAGGCTGAAAATGCTGGGCTTCACTGATGCGCGCTTGGGTAACCTGACGGGCCGGGACGAGGACAACGTCCGCCGTGCCCGCCGCAATCTGGGCGTCACCGCTGTGTTCAAACGCATCGACACCTGCGCGGCCGAGTTCGAGGCTCAGACACCTTATATGTATTCGACCTATGAAGCGCCAATGATGGGTGAAGTCGAGTGTGAGGCTCGTCCGAGTGACCGTAAGAAGGTTGTCATTCTCGGCGGTGGTCCGAACCGGATCGGTCAGGGCATCGAGTTCGACTATTGCTGCTGTCATGCCTGCTTCGCGCTGACCGAGGCTGGGTATGAGACCATCATGGTCAATTGCAATCCCGAGACGGTCTCGACCGACTACGACACCTCGGACCGTCTGTATTTCGAGCCGCTGACCTTCGAACACGTCATGGAAATCCTGGCGAAGGAACAGGAAAACGGCACTCTGCACGGCGTCATTGTTCAGTTCGGCGGCCAGACCCCGCTGAAACTGGCCAATGCGCTCGAGGTCGAGGGCATCCCGATCCTCGGCACCACGCCTGACGCCATCGATCTGGCCGAAGACCGTGAGCGGTTCCAGGCGTTGGTCAACGATCTGGGCCTGAAACAGCCGAAAAACGGCATCGCTTCGACCGACGAAAAGGCGCTGGAAATTGCCGAAGAGATTGGCTTTCCGCTGGTTATCCGCCCCTCTTACGTTTTGGGTGGCCGCGCGATGGAAATCGTGCGCGATATGGATCAGTTGAAGCGTTACATCAACGAGGCAGTGGTGGTCTCAGGCGATAGCCCCGTTCTGCTGGACAGCTATTTGGCCGGTGCGGTCGAACTGGACGTCGACGCGCTGTGCGACGGCACCGACGTGCACGTCGCAGGCATCATGCAGCACATCGAAGAAGCCGGTGTTCACTCGGGTGACTCGGCCTGTTCGTTGCCGCCCTACTCGCTGTCAAAAGAGATTATCGAACAGATCAAGGATCAGACCTTCAAACTGGCCAAGGCACTGAATGTCGTTGGCCTGATGAACGTACAGTTCGCGATCAAGGATGATGAAATCTACCTGATCGAAGTCAACCCGCGTGCCTCGCGCACCGTGCCCTTTGTGGCCAAGGCGACAGACAGCGCGATTGCCTCGATTGCCGCGCGAGTCATGGCAGGCGAGAAACTGTCGAACTTCCCGATGCGTCCGCCGTATCAGGAAGGCAAGGACACCAAGATCGCCGACCAGATGACCCTGGCCGATCCGGACATGCCGTGGTTCTCGGTGAAAGAGGCCGTGCTGCCCTTTGCCCGTTTCCCCGGCGTTGACACCATTTTGGGCCCGGAAATGCGCTCGACCGGTGAGGTGATGGGCTGGGACCGCGACTTCCCGCGCGCTTTTCTTAAGGCACAGATGGGGGCCGGTATGGTGCTGCCGTCCTCGGGCCGCGCGTTTATCTCGATCAAGGATGCTGACAAGACCGCCGCGATGCTCGAGGCCGTTCAGGTCTTGACCCAGCAAGGGTTCAAGCTGATTGCGACCCGCGGCACCCAAAGCTGGCTGTCCAATCACGGCGTGAACTGCGACGTGGTCAACAAGGTCTATGAAGGCCGTCCGGACGTCGTTGACATGCTGAAAGACGGTCAGGTTCAACTGCTGATGAACACCACCGAAGGCGCACAGGCGGTCGAGGACAGTAAATCCATCCGCTCGATCGCGCTCTATGACAAGATCCCCTATTTCACCACCGCTGCCGCCAGCCATGCCGCAGCGTTGGCGATCAAGGCGCAGGCCGAAGGGGATGTCGAGGTGAAGTCGCTGCAGGGCTGATCGGCCCGAACCCGCTTATATCCAACACCTTTTACGCGCCCGTTGACCCCGAGTCTTCGGGCGCGCATCTTTTCTGCAAACGAGCAGAAGGATAAAGAAATGCGCAGGTTTATGGTTTTCGCCACTCTGATGACGTTGGCCGCGTGTGACATACCGCTGGTTCCGCTGATCTGAAGCGGCCTTCAGCACTGTTTTTGATGTCCCTGTGCGTACGTGCGCTGCATGATGCTTTCTTGAAACCAGCAGGAGCGCCATGCGCCTTTACACCACATACGGCACAAATGACCTGAAACGGGCCATCCGGTTCTATGACGCGATCTTTGCTATTCTGGTACAGCCCCGCCTGCCAGGATGGTCCGGGAATCGCGCGGGTTGGGGAAAGCAACCGGAAGACGGAACCGGATTTTGGGTCTGTTCCCCTTTTGACGGCAGGGCCGCCAGCGTCGGCAACGGAACCATGATGGCCTTCCCTGCCCAAAGTGCCGCGCAGGTCCGGCGGTTTCACGCGACGGGGCTGCACCACGGCGGCACCGACGAAGGTGCTCCGGGCACACGTGATTCCTACGCGCCCGATTTCTATGTCGCCTATCTGCGCGACCCGGATGGCAACAAGCTGTCGTGTTTTTTCTATCACTACGACCCGGCAGAAGATCCGGGCGACTGAAGCAGCCACCCGGTATTCGTCAGGTCGTTGCGGCCTCGCGCTTTTCATCCCGTGCAAAAAACACGAGGTAAAAGACCGGCGCGGCAACCATTGTCAGGATCGTGGCGAAGGCCAAGCCCCCCATGATCGTCACCGCCATGGACCGGAAGAACGCATCGGTCAGCAGCGGTGCCATCCCCAGAATGGTGGTGATTGCCGCCAGCATCACGGGGCGCAGACGCGAGACTGAAGCCTCGACAATCGCTTCTCTCAAGGGTTTGCCGGTGGCGCGGACCAGATCGATCTCTTCGACCAGAACGATGCCGTTCTTGATCAGCATCCCCGACAGGCTGAGCAATCCAAGCAGCGCGGTAAAGGTAAATGGAAGACCGGTGCCAAGCAGACCGATCACCACGCCGTTCACCGACATCGGAACCAGCAGCCAGATGATGATCGGCTGACGGATTGCGTTGAAGATCAACACCGAGATCAGCACCATGATCAGCAGGCTCAGCGGCAGCTGGCGGCCAAGACTTTCATTCGCTTCTCCAGCGTTTTCGAACTCCCCCCCCCATTCCATCCGATACCCCGGCGGCAGCTCCATGCCCTCGATGGCAGCGCGGACTTCGGAGTGAACCTGTGCTGCCGTCAAATCCGGCGGGATGTCAGCGCCCACGGTGATCGTCAGCACCCGGTCACGGCGATGCACCAACGTGTTGAGCGCCTTGTATTCGAACCCATCGACCATTTGCTCGATGGGAACAAACTTCTCCGACTGATCCGAGTACACGACCTGATCCACTATTGAGTAGTCTCCGTCGGCAGGGCGGCGCAGGATGATCGGGATCTGGCGGTCCCGCTCGCGGAATCCCCCGGCAGTGATGCCATCTGTCGAAAACTGCAATGTTGCTGCAATGTCCTCGCGCGAGACACCGGCGGTCTGGGCCCTCTCGGTCGCGTAGATCGGCTGCACTGCCAGCTCCTGCTCGCGCCAGTCGTGATAGACGTTCAGCGCGTTTGGTGAAGCCTCGCGCATTTTCAGCACCGCAGCGTCGGCCAGTTCACGCAACACCGCCGGATCACTGCCCGAGAACCGCGCCTGAACCGGATCACCTCCGCCCGGACCAAAGATCAGACGCTTGGTGCGGAACTGACCTTCGGGGAATTGCGCCTGACCGAATGCCTCAAGTTCTGCCCGCAGCGCCGGGATTTCATCCAGCGTATTGGTACGAATGATCATATGGCCATAGCTGGGGTTTGGCTTTTCCGCCGAATAGGTAAGCAGAAACCGGGTCGCACCTTGCCCGACAAAGGTGGTGACGGACACAACATCGTCGCGCTCGGCCAACCAGTCTTCGAACACGGCCATGTCTTCGGCCGTGCGGGCAATCGGCGTGCCTTGCGGCAGGTTGTAATGCACGAAGAAAAGCGGCGTATTCGAGTCCGGAAAGAACTGCTGTTTCACAAGGCCGAAACCCGCGAAACAGGCCACCGTGATCCCGACCAAGGCGGCAATCACCAGCCAGCGCATCCGCAGCGACCAACGCAGGATCGCCCCGTAGACACGGAACATGATACCGCCATAGGCATCAACCTCACCTGCTTTGCCCTGTTTGAAGAAGTAGTGCCCCAACAAAGGTGTCACGGTCAGCGCCAGCACCCAGCTCAGCATCAGTGAGATTCCGATCACCGCAAACAGCGAGAACAGGAATTCGCCAGTCGCATCGGGGCTGAGACCGATCCCGGCAAACGCCATGATGCCGATTACCGTGGCCCCCAGCAGCGGTATCTGCGTCTTGGACGCGGCCTCATCCGCCGCATCGCGCGAGTTCTTACCGCGCAGCATGGCGATCTGCATCCCCTCGGCGACAACGATGGCATTGTCCACCAGCATCCCCATCGCAATAATCAGCGCGCCCAGCGAAATCCGTTCCATCTCGATCGAGAAGATCGACATGAACAGCAGCGTCCCCACAACGGTCAGTAATAGGGTCGAGCCAACGACCACCGCCGCACGCCAACCCATGAAGATACCCAGCACGGCAACCACAATACTGACGGACATCGCCAGGTTCAGCAGAAAGTCATTCGAGGCCTGCTCGACGACCACATGCTGCTGATAGATCGGCAGAATCTCTACGCCAAAGGGGATTTGAGAATCCAGCTCGGCAAATTTGGCATCGGCGCGTTGGCCGACCTCGACGATATTCTCGGTCGACAGCCCCGCGATGCCCAGAGTGAACGCCTCGGCGCCATTGAACCGGATCATGACATCCGGGTCGCTCTGACGACCCCGATAAACGTGGGACATGTCGAACAGGTTGATCACCTGCCCTTGCGAGCCCACCGACAACCCGGCAATGGCCGAAACGGAGTCCGACCCTTCGGCCGTCAGGATCGTGGTGCGGTCATTCTCCGACCGAACCGAACCGGATGCGTTCACCGAATCCGCATTGGCAATGGCTTCGTTGATGGTCGGAATGGGCACATTCTGGTTCACGGAAATGGCGAGGTCGGGTTCAACAAAGATGGCTTCTTGAGGCAGGCCCATAACTTCGACATCCGCCACACCGGATACGGTCAGCAGCTCGCGCCGCAGAAAGGTCGCCAGCTCGTGTTTCTCGGCGTCTGTAAAGCCTTCGGCTGTTACTGCATAAAACAGGCCAAACACATCGCCGAACCCGTCATTGACCAAAGGCGTGCCAACACCCGGAGGCAAGCTTCGCGCCGCATCGCGCACCTTGGCACGCAGTTCGGTCCAGATACTCGGCAGTTCCGTGCCGTCATAGGTAGATTTGATTTCGACCTCGATCAGCGAGAAACCGGGTTGGTTGACCGATGTGATGGTATCGACTTCGCCCATCTGCTGAATGGCAGATTCCAGCGGCTCTGAAACCTCCAACGCCACTTGCTCCGCAGTGGCACCCGGGTACTGGGTTGCGATGACGGCGTTTTTGATGGTGAAGGCCGGGTCTTCCAGACGGCCCAGCGACAGGAACCCCCAGATACCGCCAAACAGGGCGAACAGGATGATCAGCCAAGTATAAAGTGGCCGGTCAATTGAGGCGCGTGCGATGTTCATCTGTCAACCCTCAGTTTGCGAAACCGGCAAAGCGGCGCACAGCCTGACCATCGGTCAGTGCTCCCCCACCGGCGACAACGATTTCATCGCCATCCGACAGGCCGGTCAGCACCCGAACATCACCCGTTTGGGTCGGTTCGATAGTGACAGGCACGTAACGGATAGAGCCCTCATCGGCGCCGACCGGAGAGAATACCATGACACCCAGCGCACCATCGGCATCGGTAACGATTGCAGAAGCCGGTACGATAATGCCGGTCCGGGCATCCTGCACCTTCACGTTCACAGTCACAGACGAGCCTGGCAGAATCTGCAGCCCCTCTGGCGGGGTCAGTCCAAACTGAATACGAAACGTCTGCCCCACGCTGGACGTTTCGGCATCGAACTCTCGGATTTCAAGGGGAAATACTTCATCACTGGCGGGGAATCTCGCGGTGATTGTCAGCTCATCCTCCTGAGAGGATCGCTGGAACAGAATTTCTGGTACGTCGACCTCGATCCGCAACTCGGACATGTCGTGAATGCGGACAATGGGCGCACCGGCTGACACCGTGGTAAAGGCCTCGACTGCCCGGCTGGACACCAGCGCATCAAACGGTGCTGTCAGCGTGGCGTGTTCCAAATCGTATTCCGCATCCCGCACCGCGATCTCGGCCAGTTGTGCTGCGGTTTCCGCATCGTCCACTGCCACCTGGCTGGCCGTCGTTCCGCGCAGGCGCGACAGACGGGCCAGGGTTCGATCCGCCTGATCCTTTTGCAACACGGCCCGGTCATAGCGGCGCTTGAACGGGGCTTGATCCAGTTGCGCAATCAACTCACCCTTGGGGATCACAAAGCCTTCGTTCACCGGCATTTCCACGATCTGACCAGATACCTGAAAGGCCAGGTCAACAGTCTGTAGGGCGGCCACGCGCCCGAAAAACTGCCGCGAAAACCCGGGCGAGGTTTCCCGCACCTGCATCAGCTTGACCGGCTTGGCCGTGTCTTGTGCCGCAACCGTGGTCGCCAGCGCGATCAGTGTCACGCTCAGAACAGAGAGGAGTTTCATTTCGTCAATCCCTCGGGAATTCCCGTTTTCAGAATGTTGTCTCGGATTTTGCGCGCCAGCCGCGCGAATTGGGCAGTTTCTTCCGCATTCAGACCAGAGGAGCGGTGGAACAGGTCTCCGGCCACGGACACCAGCATGTTGCGCAGATTCTGGCCCTGCTCTGTTAAAACCAGTAGCCAGGCTCTGCGGTCTTCCGGGTCACGTTCGCGGATCAGCAGCCCCGCCTTTTCCAAACCGTCCGCTGTTGCAGTAATGGTCGAAGGGACGGTCAGCATATCCGCAGCCAATACGCCCATGCGTTTCGGCTGATCCAGTTTAATCAGCATATGGCATTCGAGATGGCTCAGATCGGTTTCGACGCAATCAAATGCCTCCTCCAGCTTCCAATACAGCGCATACACCCCCATGATGGCCTGAATTTCAGGACTGAGACGGCTAAGCCGGGTGCTGATATCGTCTGACATACGAACCCTCCGGATGATTCAGGCTGGTCATATACTTCGAATTTCGAACTATTCAAGATATGAAGCTGAAATAGATTGAACCCCGTGCATTCCGTTAGGTCACCATACCTTGATCAAACCCTGCTGTGACTGCATTTTAGGCAGACTCGAAACGTCCAGGACCAGCCATGTATACCCCTGCAATCACCGGCACCGGTGTTTTCACGCCCGAAAGCGTTATCACCAATGCCGAGCTTGTCGCCGCCTTCAACGCCTATGCCGACAAGCAGAACGCTGTGAATGCCGAGGCGATAGCGGCTGGCGAGATGGAGCCGATCCAGCATTCGTCCGAAGAGTTCATCCTAAAGGCCTCGGGAATTGAGAACCGCTATGTGATGAACAAGTCGGGTGTTCTGGACCCGGGCGTGATGCACCCCCTGTTGCACCAGCGCAGCGATGAAGAGCCCGGCATTATGACCGAGATGGCCGTGGATGCCTGCAAAAAGGCGCTGACGCAGGCCGGGCGCAGCGCCGAAGATGTCGATCTGGTGATCTGCGCCGCCTCGAACCACGAACGCGCCTATCCGGCAATTGCGATCGAGATTCAACAGGCTTTGGGCATTGACGGCTTTGGATTTGATATGAACGTCGCCTGTTCCTCGGCCACGTTCGGTATACAGGCGGCGGCGGACATGATCCGTTCGGGTTCGGTGCGGTCGGCGTTAGTGGTGAATCCCGAGATTTGTTCCGGCCATCTGGAGTGGCGCGACCGCGATTGCCATTTCATCTTTGGCGATGTGGCGACGGCCACCCTGATCGAGCGGATCGAAGACGCGCAGGGCCCGCATTTCGAAATCCTCTCGACCCGCTGCGCCACGTCGTTCTCGAACAACATCCGCAACAACAATGGCTTCCTGCGCCGATCGCGCCCCGACGGGGTGGTTGATAGGCGCGATATGCAGTTCATGCAGAACGGCCGCAAAGTGTTCAAGGAAGTGCTGCCGATGGTCAGCAAGCACATCTCGGATCACATGGAATCCGAAGGGGTTGGCAGCGGTGATCTGAAACGCCTGTGGTTGCATCAGGCCAACAAGACGATGAATGATTTCATCGGCAAAAAGGTTCTGGGCAGAGAACCCGAGGTTGGCGAGCAACCCAATATCCTGCAGGACTATGCCAACACGTCCTCGGCCGGGTCGATCATCGCGTTCTCGAAGTATTCCGACGATCTGACGGACGGGGATGTCGGGCTGATCTGTTCCTTTGGTGCGGGGTATTCAGTGGGATCGGTGATCGTGAAGCGACACGGGTAACGCAAGGGTCAGGCCGGGCGAACACCAGTCCAGTCCCCATCCCGCCCTTCTTTCTGGATCGAGAGCCAACGATTGGGCGCAGACCGGCACCATTCATTTACTACCAGATCAAGCCTGCGGATCATTTTGGCGATCACCTGATCCGTGGTCAGGTTGACTTGGACAAGCTCGGTACTTGGCAGGACTGGTTTTAACCGCTCTCCCAGCGCAGAAAGCCGTTCGCGTATACGTGCATCGGCCGTCGGAAACGCGGTGCTGATCTGAAAGCTGTCGATCGTCAATTCATGCTCTGGCGGCACACCTCGGATACCTGGCTGGAAGAACGGTCTGCCCAATTCCTGATGCGCGCGTTCCAGTGCCATACCGGAGTAACGTGGCCCCGGCCATTTCCAGGGCGTATATCCCAGCGCAATCTGCAATTGGCCGTCGACCGGCAAGATAAACCTTTCCGGCGTCGATTTGATCTGAGACGTATCGGTGATTCCATCCACCAACCAAAAGCTGTCATTTGATCCGTCGAGCACCGCTTGGGCCCATGCCTCCAGCTTGAATTTCTCGTTCACAACGGGCTGCACCAAAAGTGCATCAGGGAAACATTCCGTCGCGGCCTTCAGGATAGTATTAGCCGTCGGTGGTGTCACACGGTCCAGATAAGCCCGCAAATAGGTTGTTTTGCCTGACAGGTCGGTGCTGTGATCAGCCTCCCGGTTCGCTTCAGGCGGGATCTCTCCGCAAACCGTCACGCCAAACAATCTGCAAAACTGGGTCAGTGTGATTGAACCGTCATATGTCGGGCCAATGTCGACCTCCAGCAAAGGCTCAGCCCGCACAGCGCCGTCACCAAGCTGCGCGCCGACCCGAACACTCAGGCGACCTCCTCGGTAGCGCACATAGACGTCAAGATCATCATGCGTCTGACCGTAAAACTGACTGGGGCATGACCCTCCACCGGTCAGGGTCGCAAGGTCCAGTTCCAAAGGCTTGGGCAAACGGGGGGTTTGGAAGGTAAACATAGCAGAATCAATCGCCCACGGCGCACGGAAACCAAGCCTTGTAGTCGGTCATTGCGGAAGGTGTCAGCTCACGCTTTCCTCTTCCAGATGCAGCTTCATCTCGATCAACACCTGTTGCAGCAGGCTGGTTTCCTTCAGCAGGCGCTTGGCTTCGTTTACGGTGATGATGCCGTCTTCGATGGCAGCCTGGTATTCGGTCATCAGCATAGCGAACCGCTGACTCAGGGCGATGACGTCCGAGTTTACCCCTCCGGTCCGCGGTTTCTCCGAGTTGCGGCCGTCATAGGACAAGGTGATGTTCTTCAGATCGGCCAGCGCCGAGGTGACGTGCGGATAGTTCGACACGGCCTCAAGCCGCGCCACGGCATCCACCGGCATGAACCGATCAACATGTTCGGCGTTGTCTGAATAATACCGGCCCAGAGTCGCCTTGGATTTGCCGGTGATCTCACATGCGGATTCAATGCCGACGTCCTTGACCAATGCTTCTGTGTGTTTTTTCAGATAGGCCCCGATATCTGCCATGTTTTTACCTTTTCTGCCTGTCTCTCCCACAACATCTGCCACTGTGGGGGAAAGGGAAAAGAAATTTCCCATACTCGAGTCTTAATTGAAATGTCATACATTGGCTATCCCTCAGATATTCGGGGGTTTTGTGAGTGAGTGGCGGCCGTTTTGGCTGGTGATGAGTAATTGCGGGGCAGAATTCCAGCCTCGCTCTGTTTTGGCCGCATGTCGGCCAACGGCGTCGTTGTTGTGAAAGCGGGGGATCCATCCCCCTTGAGCTTAGGCTCGGCCCCTGTAGCAACAACGGCGACGTCGCTTGTTTCGTATCTTGCCCAAGGGGGTAAGGCGTTTTAGACCCGGGCGCATGGCAAAGCTGTACTTCAATTATTCGACCATGAACGCGGGTAAATCGACCGTGTTGCTGCAGGCCTCGCACAACTATCGTGAAAGGGGCATGGACACTTATCTGATGACCGCTGCGTTGGACGGACGGGACGGCGTAGGGAAGATCGCCTCGCGGATCGGGATTTCCGCCGATGCCGATACGTTCTCAGTGGGCGATGACGTGTTTGCTATGATTGAGGCGCGCCTGAACCGAAGTCAGATCGCCTGTGTTTTCGTGGATGAGGCACAGTTTCTGACTGAAGAGCAAGTCTGGCAACTGGCCCGCGCTGTGGACGATCTGCATGTTCCGGTCCTGACCTATGGGCTGCGGGTGGATTTTCAGGGGCACCTGTTCCCAGGCTCAGCGGCCCTGCTGGCACTGGCGGATGAGATGCGAGAGGTCCGCACGATCTGTAAATGCGGCCGCAAGGCAACGATGGTGATTCGCCAGGACGAATACGGCAAGACCATCACCGAGGGCGCACAGGTACAGATAGGCGGGAACGAGACCTATGTCTCGCTCTGCCGCAAACACTGGCGCGAGGCTATCGGGTCTTAAACCGGATTCGGCAGCGCGCGGCCCGCGACGAAGGCGGCGACGTTGTCCAGCGCAATATGCCCCATATCAGTGCGCACCTCTTCGGTAGCGGTACCCAGATGAGGCAACAGGGTCACGTTCTCCATATCGCACAGAGCCTGCGGAACCGCGGGTTCAAATTCGTAGACATCCAACCCCGCACCCGCGATCTGGCCCGATTGAAGCGCGGCGATCAGGGCGGTCTCGTCCACAACCTCTCCGCGCGCGATGTTAACTAGGATGGCGGAAGGGTTCATGGCCTCCAACACCTGTGCGTTGATCAGGTGGCGGGTTTTGGCACCGCCGGGGACGGCCAGAACCAGAAAATCGACCGACGCCACCAAAGCGACCAGGTCGGGGATAAATTCGGCGGCAAAGTCCAAGTCCTTCGGGCTGCGAGACTGATAGGCGACCTGCATTCCAAACCCGAAATGGCAACGACGTGCGATGGCCTGACCAATCCGTCCCATGCCGACGATGCCGACTCGTTTGCTGGTGACGTGATGACCCAGCATCTGTGTCGGGTGCCAACCCTGCCAGTCGCCTGAGCGAACCAGCCGTTCACCCTCGCCCGCGCGGCGCGCGGCCGACAACAGCAGGGTCATGGCTATGTCTGCGGTGGCATCGGTTACTGCCCCGGGCGTATTGGAGACGGCAACGCCAGCGGCACGGGCCGCGTCCACGTCGATATGATTGTAGCCGACGCCGAAATTCGCCAGCAGTTTGCAGCGGGGATTGGGCGCTTCTGCGAACACCTGAGCCGAGAAAATGTCGCCCAGAGTGGGCACGACCACGTCAAAGTCCATCAGCGCACTTAGCATCTCATGGCGCGTCATCGGCAGCGTTTCACTGCGAAACTCGACATCGAATTTTGCGCGGGCGCGGGCTTCGACGGCAGCCGTCATCGGGCGAGCGATAAACAGTTTCATCAGTGCATCCGCCCGCCGACAGGAACCTCGCCATCCGGGCCGATCAGGACGATTTCACCGTTTTCATCGGGCAGACCCAGTACCAGAACCTCAGACATGAACCGGCCGATCTGGCGTGGCGGGAAGTTCACGACGGCCATGACTTGCTTACCTACCAACGTTGCAGGATCGTAATGCGTGGTGACCTGCGCCGAGGTTTTCCGCTCGCCGATCTCATCACCGAAATCGATCCACATCTTGATCGCAGGCTTACGGGCCTCGGGATAGGGTTCGGCGCGGATCACCTCACCCACGCGGATATCGACCTTGAGAAAGTCGTCGAAGGTAATCTCACTCACGGGACAGCTCCTTGGATCGGTCGGTTGCCGCTTTGACGGCGCGGTGCAGCAGGTCGGGGAAGCCTTCTTCTTCGTGCATCAGCACTTCAAGCGCGGCTTGCGTGGTGCCGTTTGGCGAGGTCACGTTGATGCGTAGTTGCGACGGGTCTTCCTCGGCTGCCATAGCCAAGGCGCCTGCCCCGGCAACGGTCGACTTGGCCAGCTTCATCGCCAACTCATGCGGCAGGCCCTGCGCCTGCCCGGCAGTTGCCAGTGTTTCGATCAAATGGAAGACATAGGCCGGACCTGAGCCGCTGAGGCCGGTGACGGCGTCCATCTGCGCCTCATCCTGCAACAGAACCGTTTCACCAATGGCCGACAGCAGGTTTTCGGTCAGCGCTACATCAGCATCCGACGCAACCGAGTTGCCGATCAAGGCTGTGATTCCCTGCCGGATCGCGGCCGGAGTGTTTGGCATGGCGCGCACGATCGGTGTGCCGTCACCCAAAACGGATTCGAATGTGGCGATCGACGTGCCCGCAGCGACAGACACGAACAGACTGCGCCCCCCTCCCAAAGCTTTTATGGCGGGCAGGGCCTCACCCATCATCTGCGGTTTGACGGCCACCAGCACCACCGCGGGCGCTTCGGGCAAAGGTGTGTTGATATTGACACCCTGCGCCTTCAGCCAGTCCGAGGGGTTCGGGTCGATCACCCAGACGGTTGACGCAGGAAGGCCATGCTCCAACCATCCGGCGAGCATGGCCGATCCCATCTTGCCGCATCCCAGAAGCACCAGCCCCTGCTCGGCGACGCGTGACATGTCCATGATTGCCCCTCCCCTTACTCGGTTTGGGGCAAGCTTTACGCGCGGCCGTAGGCCTCTGCAATGGCGACTTGCATCGCATCTTCGGGGGTACGGTTGCCCCATGTGACCAATTGGATTGCCGGGTAGAACCGTTCGGCGCTCAGCACCGCTGCGTTGATCAGGGTGTCGATCTGCTCGGGGCTGGCCATCTGACCGCCGGCCAGAACCAGACCGTACCGATAGACCATCAGTTTCTGCTTGGCCCAATAGGTGAACGCCCCTGCCCAGCACTGATCATTCATCTTGTTCAGCAGCTCGTACAGCTCGCTTTCGCGCTCGGACGGAGGCTCCATTTCAAAGGAGCAGACCATCCGCAGGGTTTCATCATAGTGCGACCAGGCCAGAGTGATCGAATATGTCCGCCACTGCCCTTCGACAGCCATGGCGATCTGATCATCCCCGATCCGGTCAAAATCCCAGTCGTGGTGTTCGGCCAAATGTTCAACAATATCGATCGGATGAAGGTCTTCTTCGAGAAACTGCTCGGAAAGGGCCATTATGCCACCTCACTAATCTCTAGCATTTCGGGGCTGGCAGCGCCCCAGCGCTAGTTGCCTGCTCTACAAGCCGGGCTTCCCCCGTAGGCCTGTACTAAATATGGTGCGACGCAAGATGGGTTCTGGCAACCCTATTTATTGGGGATAACAGCAATAAGTTGTGGACAGAAGGCAACTGCGATCAAAATATTGGCTCATCACGCAGCTTTGACTTGATTAAATTCCGCAAGACGGCATGATGCCCGACATCGCACAACCCGGGTCCGGATTGCGCGGCGGTTTTCTTTTATCAAGAAATGAACGTGGCCTTACTTTTCCAGCTTCGCCTCAAGCGCGGCAATGCGTGCTTCGAGCGCCGCATTCTCTTCGCGCGCCTTCTGGGCCATTGCGCGAACGGCGTCGAATTCCTCACGCGTGACGAAATCACGGTCGGCCAGCCAGCGGTCGATCATCGATTTCATCGCATTCTCTGCCTCTTCCCGCGCTCCCTGAGCCACACCCATGGCATTGGTCATCAGCTGGGATACGTCGTCGAGAATCTTGTTGCGGGTTTGCATGGCTTTACTCCGAAATCGTGGTTGGCCTCTATATGGGGAATGATTGGCGCGGGCTCAAGGTTGACTTGCCCTGCGAACCCCGGGCAATGAGACGCACATGCAGGCTGTTTTGAATTTCCCCGATCTGTCTCCCGAATTGTTCTCGATCTCGCTGTTTGGGATGGAGTTCGCGCTCCGGTGGTACGCGTTGGCCTATATCGCCGGTATCCTGATTGCATGGCGGTTGGGCGTTATGGCGCTGAAGCGCCCGGCACTGTGGCCCGACAAGACACCGCCGATGAAACCCGAACAGCTTGAAGATCTGATCACCTGGATCATCCTCGGCGTGATTCTCGGGGGGCGCCTGGGGTTCGTGCTGTTCTATCAGCCGTCCTACTACCTTTCTAATCCGCTGGAGATCGTGAAAGTCTGGCAAGGCGGTATGGCCTTTCATGGCGGGCTTCTGGGTGTAGTGATTGCATCTTTCCTCTATGCACGTCGTCACCAGATTCCGGTTCTGTCCATGGCGGACCTGATCGCCCATACCGTGCCGCCTGGTTTGTTGCTGGGGCGGCTGGCGAATTTCATCAATGCGGAACTCTGGGGGCGACCAAGCGAGTTGCCCTGGGCCGTGATCTTCCCGGGCGCGGCCGCACAGGATTGCCCGGGCGTAGTGACGGGCATGTGCGCACGGCATCCGTCGCAACTGTACGAGGCCGCATTGGAAGGGCTGCTGCTGGGCGCCCTGCTGCTGTGGCTGGCCTATCGGCGCGGTGCCTTTCACAAGCCAGGTCTGATCATGGGCCTGTTCATGGCGGGTTATGGTGCCTCGCGATTCATTGTCGAGTTCTTCCGGCAGCCAGACGCACAGTTCATCTCAGCCGGTAACCCGCTGGGGCTGGCCCTGCAGGTCGGTGGTTATGGCCTGACAATGGGACAATTGCTGTCGCTTCCGATGATCGCGCTTGGCTTGTGGTTTGCCTTGCGTGCAAGATCGGCACCATGAGCCTGAAATATCATCTGCTGGCGCGTATCGCGCAGGACGGCCCGATGAACGTGGCCGACTACATGACCGAATGCCTGCTGCACCCGACGCATGGCTACTACACCACTCGCGACCCGCTGGGCGCGCGGGGGGATTTCATCACCGCTCCGGAAATCAGCCAGATGTTCGGCGAACTGATTGGTCTGTCACTGGCGCAGAGTTGGTTGGATCAGGGGCACCCGGACCATTTCGTTCTGGCCGAACTTGGTCCGGGACGCGGTACGCTGATGGCCGATATGCTGCGCGCCGCGGCCCGCGTGCCGGGATTTCTTGATGCAGCCGAAATTGTGCTGGTCGAGGCCTCGCCTACCCTGCGGGACATTCAAGCGCAGACATTGAAGGACTATAACCCACGCTGGATGGGTTCGGTTGCAGACCTGCCCGAGGCCCCCCTGTTTTTGGTCGCGAACGAGTTTTTCGACGCCTTGCCCGTCCGCCAGTTCCTGCGTGACGGCGATGGCTGGCGCGAACGTCTGATCGGTTTGGATGGCGAAACCCTGACTTGGGGGCTGGGGCCACGGGGCGAACAGGTTGCCCTGAAGGATAGGCTGGATGACACCAAAGACGGCGATCTGATCGAACTGTGCGCAGCGGCGATTCCCATCATCACCGTGATCGCAGGGCGAATCGGCACCCATGGCGGCGCAGGGCTGATCGTGGATTACGGTGACTGGCATTCTCTGGGCGATACTCTTCAGGCGCTGAAGGCGCATGAACACACTGATCCTCTGGCCCTGCCCGGTCAGGCCGACCTGACGGCGCATGTGGATTTTGAACCGTTGGCCCTGGCGACCCGGGCCGCTGGATGCGCCCACTCGCGTCTGACACCGCAGGGTGTGTTCCTTGAACGGTTGGGAATTACCACTCGCGCAAAGACATTGGCAGAGCCCCTCGGCGGGTCTGAGCTTGAAGTGCTGGTTGCTGCACATCGCCGGTTGACCCACCCCGAGGAAATGGGAAACCTGTTCAAAGTGCTGGGCCTCTACCCTACCCCTTCTTCACCGCCACCCGGACTGGAGCCATGACCCTCGAGATTCTGACCTCAGATTTACTGTCGCCCATGCGTCACGGTTTTTTCAGCCGCCGCGGCGGGGCATCTTCAGGTGTTTTTGCCGGCCTCAACTGCGGCTATGGCTCATCCGACCAGACCGAGGCCGTCACCGTGAATCGCAGACGCGTGGCGCAAGCGATGGACGTCGTGCCCGAAGCGCTGATAGGCGTTCATCAGGTCCATTCCCCAACCGTGCTGACTGTCGAGGCCCCCATTAATGGCGAAAACCCCAAGGCTGACGCGGTGGTCACGGCAACACCCG
The DNA here is from genome assembly GCF_059609725.1 of Ruegeria sp. YTSC199. NCBI lineage: Bacteria > Pseudomonadati > Pseudomonadota > Alphaproteobacteria > Rhodobacterales > Roseobacteraceae > Ruegeria > Ruegeria sp. YTSC199. The sequence goes on along the minus strand of NZ_JBXWMF010000010.1, from coordinate 16,128 downwards.
ATCTGGCTCTGACGATTCTTACGGCCGACTGCCAGCCGGTCCTGTTTGCCGATTCTGACGCAAATGTGATCGGGGCAGCCCATGCCGGTTGGCGCGGTGCGCTGGACGGGGTACTTGAGGCAACCCTTGATGCGATGGAAGCCTTGGGTGCCAATCGGGAAAACACCGTAGCGGTGATCGGGCCGTCAATCTCGCAGCGCGCTTATGAGGTGGGGCCCGAGTTTCTGGACGAGTTCGTCGCTGATGCCCCGGAAAACCTGCAGTTCTTCGCTAATGGCAACGGTGACAGGTTGCAATTTGACCTGCCTGCCTTTGGCCTGCACCGGCTGCGCCAGGCCGGCGTCGGCCAAGCGGAATGGACCCGGCATTGCACCTACTCGGACCCTGACAGATTCTATTCCTACCGCCGGTCGACCCACGCGAAAGAGGCCGACTATGGCCGCCTGATTTCAGCCATAAAACTTTAAGAACTCGTCCGGACTGCGTTAATCCCGCCGCTTTTTCGCCACAATTCTTTAGTCTACCTGAGTCGCAACAACTCATTTTTTATTGTCCGCTCTCAGATGGTTATCAGCCGAGACGCCAGCCAAGCGCGACATATCCGCAAAAGAGGAGTCGCTAGCTGTCCATTGTCCTGAATTCATCCCGGATCAGCCTTATCGCCGCCGCAATGACAATTCACATTGGGTGCTCAGAGGAAAACGGGACAAAGGCTCCCAAATGGGCAGGACATAGCATGAAGATGAAATCACGCTTTCTCAGCGCCGTGGTTGCGGCCACCAGAGAGCAACAGCCGGAAATGCCGTGGAAACGGGTCTCCAGCCACTCGATCAGAGTTGCACGCCGCCTGGCGGCGCGTCGCTGATCAAAAGGCCCCCTGAACCAAGCTGCCGGTTCTTGGGGGTAAAGACGCACAGCGGAGGAATGCTCCGATCCGATGTGTGGCCTGCCGCGAGTATTGTGTGCGGATCAGGTTTGGGGCGTGTGTGCGCAGGTTATTTCACCTGCGTTTGTATGAGTTTGTCTGGGGGGACCAGTGGTGACTAAAAGCATAGGGAATATTATTTCGACAAGCGCCAACCGTGCCTGTCGTCCTGCAGTCACCAGTTTCTTGCGAGACAAAAGTAAATCCGATCAGGCGGGCCTGTACGGGGGTTCAGCTTGTCTGTGCGGTAGTTAGAGGGGACGGAATTCAAATGGATATTCCACGTTCGTTATCGCGCGCTGCAAGAAATGCCGTTGAAACCTCGTCGTTGCTGCGCGACGCACCGAGGCCGACGACGCAAAAAAAGGCACAGTTGCGGCGCTATGAGGTCAGTACACTGATGAGAAACGGGGATGTCGTACAGACCCGTCACATTGCGCCCGCCCTGCCCATGTTCGAAGACGCGTTTTGCGCCTTTACCCGGGGATCTCTGGTTGAAACCGAATTCGGGCCAATGGCGATCGAAGACCTGCTGCCCGGCGATACCGTTCTGACGCACAGCGGTGCTTCTGAAACGGTACTGTGGAAAGGGTCTGTCACTCTGGTACCCGGACGCGAAGACGCTCGCGGCAAGACACGACCACTGACACGGATTATGGCCGACACTTTCGGGATGCAAAAACCGATGTCGGGCGTCATCGCCGGCCCTGCCGCACGGTTGCTGGGAACGCCTGCGCACCTGCGGCATCTTCACGGCGACGATCAGATTCTGACACCGGTCCACGAGTTCCAGGACGGTACAAGCATCATCGAAACGCTGCCTCCAACACCGGTAGAGCTGTTTCATATCTGTCTGAAACGCCATTCGGTGATCAGGGTCGACGGGCTGCAATTCGAATCCTATCACCCCGGCATCAACGCCGTTCGCAGAGTCAGCCAGTCACTGAGGTCGATCTATCTGAACCTGTTTTCGCATGTCGACACGTTGAACGATTTCGGGCCGCTGGTTTTGCCGCGCGCCGGGGACGGAGAGGTGAATGCGATAACCGCTTGAATCCGGGCTTTTTCTGCAATGTGGGGGCGTTATGCAGTTATTGTTAAGTTGGGTGTTTTACATGACGGTGGCAGCTTTTCTGCCACCGATGAAGCCGCACCCGAAGGGGGCGGCGCTCACGCCGTCCGACTCATTCGTTCTTCCAGAACATCAAAAGGTACGCCGGGCTCGTCTTTTGCACCGCGAATGACCAGCGAGGTCTTGACGCTGGCCACGTTTGGCGTGGTCAGTAACTCGCCCGTCAGGAACTGCTGAAAACTACTTAGGTCCGGTGCCACGCATTTCAGGATGAAATCAACTTCACCATTCAGCATGTGGCACTCCCGCACCAGCGGCCATTCGCGACAGCGTTCCTCGAATGCGCTCAGTTCGGATTCGGCCTGACTTTCAAGGCCGACCATGGCAAAGACCTGAACCTCGAATCCCAGCTCGCGCGAGTTCACCTCGGCGTGGTAGCCGCGGATCAGGCCCGATTCTTCCAGCGTGCGCACACGCCGCAAGCACGGAGGTGCCGAAATACCAACGCGCTTCGCCAGCTCGACGTTAGTCATGCGACCGTCTGCCTGCAATTCCGCCAGAATCTTGCGGTCAATCTCATCCAGCCGTATCGCGACCATCTAATGCTCCTGATTTTTCGGTTGTTATATCAGCACCCGGCGGATGCGCAATAATCTTTCGCGGTCGCGCAATATTGTTTATTTTCAATGTCCTTTTTTTGTGCGCCATTCTCGGGGCACATAGCGGATGCGAAACAGGAAGGGGCTTTAAGCGCGGCACTGGGGTCGCTATATCCATCGGCCAAGGGCCATGCGCCCAAATCAGGCATATCGAGTTGGGGGTACCATGTCCGAAACACGTCACACCAAGGTTCTGATCATCGGGTCGGGACCGGCAGGTTATACTGCGGGCGTCTATGCAAGTCGCGCGATGCTGGAGCCGATCCTGGTTCAGGGCATCGAACCCGGCGGTCAGCTGACGACCACCACGGATGTCGAAAACTACCCCGGCTTCACCGAAGTTCAGGGCCCTGATTTGATGATCAAGATGCAGGAGCACGCGCAGGCCATGGGGTGTGAGGTGATCGGTGACTTCATCAGTGATCTCGATGTCTCCAAACGCCCCTTCACTGCAAAGGGCGACAACGGCACGACCTACACAGCTGATGCCGTCATTCTGGCCACCGGCGCGCGTGCGAAGTGGCTGGGTCTGCCATCGGAAGAGAAATTCAAGGGTTTTGGTGTGTCAGCTTGTGCCACCTGCGACGGGTTCTTCTATCGCGGGCAGGAAATCGTGGTAATTGGCGGCGGCAACACCGCCGTGGAAGAGGCGCTGTTCCTGACCAACTTCGCCAGCAAGGTCACTCTGATCCACCGCCGTGACGAACTGCGGGCCGAGAAAATCCTGCAGGATCGCCTACTGAAGCACGAAAAGATCGAACCGCTGTGGTTCCACGAGCTGGAAGAGGTGGTCGGCACCGATGCCCCGCTGGGCGTCGAAGGTGTCCGCGTTAAGAACGTCAAGACAGGCGAGATCACCGAGATCCCCTGCAAAGGCGTGTTTGTGGCCATCGGCCATGCCCCGGCCAACGAGCTGGTCAAGGATACGCTGGACACCCACATGGGCGGCTATGTCGTGACCAATCCGGGCTCGACCGAAACTTCGGTGCCCGGTGTCTTCGCCGCAGGTGACCTGACCGACCACATTTATCGTCAGGCCGTTACCAGCGCCGGCATGGGCTGCATGGCCGCGCTGGACGCGGAACGTTTTCTGGCGGAGCAGGACTAAACACTTTTAAGAATTCCCCGGTCTGTTCGGGGAATTCTGCCCTCCTTTCCCCGCACAACCTCTGCTTGACCCACTCGCCCACCCGTATCAGACTCGGGCGCACGCAATGCGAATGCAGGTGACCTGATTGAATAGCGCTCTATGGCGAGGCGGGTGGGCAACCCGGCTGAGGATCGGCAGCGGCCTGATCCTGTTTACCTTTGCCTTCTTTCACTTCATCAATATCGGGCTGGGTCTGTTTCACACCGACTACCTGCACGGAATGCAGGATGGCCGCAAAGCCGTCACCCGCCACGACGTCATGAGCGTGGTTTTGTATGCCGCCCTGTTGGTGCATGCCGGCCTGGCGTTGTACTCGATCAGCCAGCGCAGGACGTTACGAATGCCGGTTGCGACCGGAGTGCAGGTTGTGCTTGGCCTGCTGATCCCGCTGCAACTGATCTCTCATATCGTGCAAACGCGCTATGCACATGAGATTTACGATGTAAATGACGAGATGGGCTATATCATCATCCTGATGTGGCCCGGCACCGTGATTTGGATGCAAAGCCTGCTGTTACTGCTGGTATGGATTCATGGCTGCATCGGGCTGCACATGTGGCTGCGGCTGACCCGTTGGTGGTCGAGAACCGTGCCCTATCTGATTGGTGCGGCGGTGTTCATTCCATCCTTTGCGCTGGCCGGTCTGCTGACCGAAGGGCGGCGCATCTGGGCGGATTTTGCCGATCCATTCCTGCGCGAACAGTATATCGAGCATTACAACTGGCCCTCGCCCGAGGCATTTGAGGCCATGTTCAGCGTCAAGAACAATGCACTGATGGCCTTTTGGATCGCGCTGGGAGCCGCGCTGGCAGTGTTTGCGTTCCGCAAGCTCTGGCGTCGCAGGCATGCCGTGCGGGTGAAGTATGTCGAGGGCCCCGAGGTCGTGGCTGAAAAGGGCATGACCTTGCTTGAGATTTCGCAGGCCAATGGCATTCCGCACACGGCCCTTTGCGGCGGCAAGGGGCGGTGCACCACATGCCGTGTGATCGTCGAGGATGGTGCCGACAAACTCCCCGCTCCCGCTGAGGTCGAGGCTCGCAGTCTCACCGCTGTTGGTGCGCCGAAAGGCGCGCGGCTGGCCTGCCAGATCCGCCCCACCGAACCACTTACCGCGTATCGGATGTTCCGCCCGGAAGGAGGGCGGCACCGTGCCCATGCAAGCCAGGGACAGGAGCGCAAGCTGGCCGTTCTGTTTCTGGATATGCGCGGTTTCACCTCACGCACGACCGGCCATTTGCCCTATGACATCGTCTTTCTGCTGAACCGGTTTTTCGACGCCATTGTTCCATCGATCACTGCCGATGGCGGTGTGGTCGACAAATACATGGGCGATGGCCTACTGGCCGTGTTCGAAACGCCCGACGCCGAAAGCTCGGCCCAGGCAGGGTTGAAGGCTGCAACCGATGTCAGCCGCGCCCTCGAGCAGTTCAACCTGCGGCTTGAGGCCGAAGGCAGCCCGCGGATACGCATTGGGATGGGGCTGCATCTGGGCGATCTGGTGCTGGGGGAAATCGGCGCTGCCGGCCATGCCGCACGCACCATCATTGGTGACGCGGTCAACGTGGCCAGTCGGCTTGAGGGTGAAACCAAGGCACTGGGGGTCGAGCTTCTGGTTTCGACTGAATTGCTGCAGATGGCAGGCTATGAAGGCGACCAGAGCGGTATGAAGTCATTCGAATTGCGCGGCGTAACCCGCCCGATTCCAGCCCTGCCGGTAGCAAGCGCCGCAGATTTGTCGCCGGTCACCGCAGGTTAGGAACAGACGTGCTGAATTCGCGCAACAACCGCGCGTCAGTGGGAATAAAGTCGTGAAAAGTTGATCCTGCCAAAATTTCCTTCCAATCCGGGTAAAAACGGCGCATATCGTCCTTAATTTCGTGAATGTATATGGACTTCGACCGGTAGTCGGGGCAAATGCCCCGCAAGCACCCCTGAATCACCGGTTAAACCGCACTTCGACAAGAGTATTCCCATGACGATGTTAAGCAATCTGGCTCCGATTTCCGAGCTTTATGTATCTTATGAATCGGCCCAAAAGCTGAAAGTGGAAGCCGCCGACCTGACCAGCTGGGACCTCAGCCCGCGTCAGATCTGCGATCTGGAACTTCTGATGAATGGCGGGTTCAACCCGCTCAAAGGTTTCCTGTCCGAGGCCGACTACGACAACGTCGTTGAAAACATGCGACTGGCCGATGGCACCCTGTGGCCGATGCCGATAACGCTGGACGTCAGCGAAGGTTTTGCCGAGACCATCGAACTGGGTCAGGATATCGCCCTGCGCGATCAGGAAGGTGTCATCCTCGGCACCATGACCGTGACAGACCGCTGGACTCCGAACAAGGCACGTGAGGCAGAGAAGGTCTTTGGCGCCGATGACGATGCGCACCCGGCGGTGAACTACCTGCACAACGTGGCGGGCAAGGTCTATTTGGGTGGGCCCGTGGTCGGCATTCAACAGCCGGTTCACTATGATTTCCGTGGCCGCCGCGACACCCCGAATGAGCTGCGCGCCTATTTCCGCAAGCTGGGCTGGCGCCGGATCGTTGCATTCCAGACCCGCAACCCGCTGCATCGCGCGCACCAGGAACTAACCTTCCGCGCCGCCAAGGAAGCGCAGGCCAACCTGCTGATCCACCCCGTCGTTGGCATGACCAAGCCCGGCGACGTGGACCACTTTACCCGTGTCCGCTGCTATGAGGCAGTGCTGGACAAATACCCGGCCTCGACCACCTCAATGTCGCTGCTGAACCTCGCGATGCGCATGGCTGGCCCGCGCGAGGCGGTCTGGCACGGTCTGATCCGCGCCAACCACGGCTGCACCCACTTTATCGTCGGCCGCGACCACGCCGGCCCCGGCAAGAACAGCCAGGGCGAGGATTTTTATGGCCCCTACGACGCGCAGGATCTGTTCCGCCAGTTTCAGGATGAAGTCGGCGTCGAAATGGTCGATTTCAAACACATGGTCTATGTGCAGGAGCGCGCCCAGTACGAGCCGAATGACGAGATCGAAGACAAGGAAAACGTCACGATCCTGAACATCTCGGGCACCGAACTACGCCGCCGCCTGCGCGAAGGTCTGGAAATTCCTGAATGGTTCTCGTTCCCGGAGGTCGTATCGGAACTGCGCCGCACATCACCGCCTCGCTCAGAGCAGGGCTTTACTGTGTTCTTCACCGGTTTCTCGGGTTCGGGCAAGTCCACCATCGCCAACGCGCTTATGGTCAAACTGATGGAGATGGGTGGCCGTCCTGTGACGCTGCTGGATGGTGACATCGTTCGTAAGAACCTGTCCTCGGAACTGGGCTTCTCGAAAGAGCACCGCGACCTGAACATCCGTCGCATCGGTTATGTCGCCTCGGAAATCACCAAGAATGGCGGTATCGCTATCTGTGCGCCGATCGCGCCTTACGCCACCACCCGCCGGGCCGTACGGGAAGAAGTCGAACAGTTCGGCGCCTTCTGCGAAGTGCACGTTGCGACCTCGATCGAGGAATGCGAACGCCGCGACCGCAAAGGCCTGTACAAGCTGGCGCGTGAAGGCAAGATCAAGGAGTTCACCGGCATCTCGGACCCCTATGACGTGCCTCAGAACCCAGAACTGAGCGTCGAGACCGAGAATGTGGACGTCGACAACTGCGCCCATCAGGTTCTGTTGAAACTGGAAAGCATGGGTCTGATCGCCGCGTCGTAAGGCGGCACCCGAAACACTCAAAGGCCCTCGCGACGCGGGGGCCTTTTTTTGGTCAGAGTTCTGCGCGGATGGCTGCGACGGCGCGGGATTCAAAATCTCCGAACTCTGCCGCTTGGGGCTGGATCGCCTGCAGGCGCGGTAGACGGGCATTGTAGTCCTCGGCTGAAGCTGTCTGAACCGCGCGCTGAATTTCGCCCTCGGATTCGCACAGGATCATGCCGGACGTATCGAAGAAATCCCCGATATTCGGACAGCCCCAATAGATCGGCACCGTTGAGCACAGGATCGCGTCCGCCAGTTTTTCCGAGAAATAGTTCCGTTCCCGCACATTCTCGATCACCACGGAATAGCGATACGGGGCCAGCCCGTCAGACTTGCGATCAAAGGGCGTATAGCCGCGCCCCATGATATCCACGTCCGCGCCGGTTTCCCGCACCCAGTCGATCACCGAATGACGCAGCCGGTGACCTTCCAGGTCGCGCTTGGCTGAGGCTATCAGCGAGCAGGATTTAGATTTCCTGACATCAAGATCCTGCCAGTCGGGCACCATGGTGACACCATAGGGCAGGAACACCGCGTTCGGAATGCTCTGCAGCAGCACATCATGAAACGTCAGCACCCGGAAGAACCGGCGCCAAGTATAGCGCAGCATCCGGTCATGCTTGGCGTGGATGGCCGACGGCTCTCCCATCATAAGAGAGATCCGCGCGCGGGTGCCCCGGCGCAGGCGTAGATGCACGGTCGAATTCGGGTACATGATCAGGTGATCGGCGGGTTCCAGATCACCAACCGTCTTGCCGGTCAGGCGGTCGGGGCAGCCCTCGGGCCAGATCAGCTCCGACAACGGTACCGAGGCCAACTTCGGCCCAAGCCGGTGCCCATAGGGCAAAATCGCAATCGCGGGCTGGGTCACAGCCCGGCCTCAGGCAGATCGACCTGACCGCGCATAAGCACATGGCCGCGACCTGCGACCTTGATGCCCGTCATCGCATCCGCCGGGCCAACACGGGTGACTGTCGCCTGTCCGGGCCGCCCCATGTCGTGCCCCTGTTCGGCTGTGAATGTGTCTTTGGACATCAACCCGTGTTTCCACAAATAAGCCGCCATCGCGCCGGTGGCCGATCCGGTGAACGGGTCCTCGGGCGGGCTGGGCGGCGCCATCAACAGGCGCGAGAATGTATCACCTGCGTCAGTCGCGCCTTTGAGCGTAACAAGGAAGGGTTCGGCCATATCTGACCCGGAAAACCCGGCCAGTTCGGTGATTTTGTGCAACGCGTCCTCGTCCAGCTTTGCGGTGCGCAAAGCCTCATGATCGCGCAAAACGGTGATGCAGAATGGCAGCCCAGTGGATACGAATTGCGGCGGAGAGATGATGGCGCCGTCCGGCAGGCCAATGGCGGCGGCGACCAAATCCGCCGGTACTGAATTGCCGAATTGCGGCGCGACCTGCGTCATCTCAATCTCATCCCCGTTCAATCGGATCGAGACGATCCCGGCGCCGGTCTCCAATTTCAACGTGCCGCCCTGAAACAGGCCGCGCGACCGCATCGCGGCAACAGTCGCGATGGTGGGGTGCCCGGCAAAAGGAATCTCTCGGCTGGCCAGAAAATAACGTACCCGGATATCGGCCACATCGGAGGGTCCGGTAAACGTGCATTCGACCAGAGAGGTTTCGCGAACATAGGCCATGCAGACTTGCTGCGACAGCACCGCCCCGCCGTGGACAACAGCACAGCCATTGCCGCCAAAGGCACGGTCGCTGAAGGCGTCTACCCAGTCAAAGTCAAACCAGCTCATGTCTCGCCCCTTCCGATATGCGAACCGCTTCAGGTCCGCATATCTCGCCCGCGGGGCAGCAGATGTCACGGGGAAATCGTGTGGCTCAGTGGACGGCCACCGGCGAAAAATCATGTTCGCGCGCCAGAACAAATGCCAGCTTGCGGTCGGCGACCAGCGCCAGTTGCTGACCGTCGGAATCGTGAACGGCATAAAGCTGATCCAGATCGCCCGCCTGCTCGCGCACTTCCCGAGGCAGATCAGCGACGTCGACAGCTTTCACATAGACGATCCGGTCGCCCTCGGTGTTCAGCTCAATCGGTGTATTCATTGCTCTTACCCCTTTCTTATGTTGATCGTTTGCACCACGGTTTCCGGCACGGCGCGGGTCAGGTCCACATGCAGCAGACCGTTCTCCATGATCGCCTCGCCCACCTCAACACCGTCGGCCAGCACGAACATGCGCTGGAACTGACGCGCCGCGATGCCACGGTGCAGGAAAATACGCCCCTCGCTGTCGTCGTGTTGACGGCCCCGGATCACCAATTGGCGATCCTCGATGGTGATCGACAAATCCTCTTCCGCAAAACCGGCCACCGCCAGGGTGATGCGGTACGAAAAATCCGAGGTCTGCTCGATGTTGTAGGGCGGGTACCCTTCGTTGCCAGCCTTTGCAGACCGTTCCAGAAGGCGTTCCAGCTGCTCGAACCCCAAAAGATGCGGGTATGAGCCAAGAGTAAGTTTCGACACGTATTTTCGTCCTTTATTGTCAAAGCGACGTGTGGTGCGGCCCCGTTCTGGCGACCGCGTAGAATAGAATATGGGAATATGCAGGGATGTCCACAAGGTCTGGCCGGATAAAGCCTGACACACTATCTTGTGTGCTAAGCACCACAAAAGGCACTGAGTCGCTCATGAACGCGCCCACCGATCTTTCGATGAAAACAGACGAGGTATTGCGGGTTGAACTGGAGGTTTTCCGCCGTCAGCACCGTGATCTGGACGAAGCCATCGAGGCGCTGCAAGCCACCGGCACAGCCGATCAACTGACGATCAAGCGGCTGAAAAAGCAGAAACTGCGGCTGAAGGACATCATTCGTCTGATCGAAGACCGTTTGACCCCTGACATCATCGCCTGACGCATTGCCACGATTTTGGATTTGGCTATAGTGCGCGCTCTTTCAGAAGGCAGGGAAACAAGCGGATGAGCGACGTCAAAGTGGGGATCATCATGGGCAGCCAGTCGGACTGGCCCACGATGAAAGAAGCCGCAGACATTCTGGATGAGCTGGGCATCGCATACGAAAAACGCATCGTTTCGGCACACCGTACTCCCGATCGGTTGTGGGACTATGGCAAGACCGCCGTTTCGCGCGGTCTGCATGTGATCATTGCCGGGGCCGGAGGAGCTGCACATCTGCCGGGCATGATGGCCTCGAAAACGCGCGTGCCGGTGATTGGTGTACCCGTACAGACTCGCGCGCTGTCAGGCGTCGATTCGCTGTATTCCATCGTTCAAATGCCTAAAGGGTTTCCTGTGGCGACCATGGCGATCGGTGCGGCCGGTGGAGCCAATGCGGGTCTGATGGCCGCCGGTATTCTGGCGTTACAGGACGATGCCCTGGCAAAACGGTTGGATGACTGGCGCGCGGCGTTGTCGGCATCAATCCCCGAGGAGCCACAGGGATGAGCCGCATCGGGTTCATCGGAACCGGGCATATTGCGGCTCCGATGGTTCGTTTCCTGGCCTCGAAGGGGCATTCTATATCCGTCACCGAACGCAACACCGAGGTTTCGGTCGCCCTAAAGGCTGAACTGGGTGTGGCGGTCGCTGACGCCCAGTCTGTTATCGATGCGTCGGAAATCGTGTTTCTGTGCCTGCGTCCACAGATTGCACCTGACGTCCTTGAGTCACTGACGTTTCGCGCGGATCAGCAAATCGTTTCGGTCATGGCCGCGGTATCGGCATTGCAATTGGCGCAGCTATGCGCCCCGGCTTCGAACTTTGTACAGACGATCCCTTTGGGCTTTTTACAACAGGGCGGGTGCCCCTTGGCAGCCTTTGGCAACGGCGCTTTGCTGGCCGACCTGTTCGAACCAGAAAACCCGGTCGTCACAGTTTCGGATGAGGCAGCTCTGAATGCGCATTTCGCGATTTGCGCGATGGTCCCCGGTATGCTTGACCTGATGGCGACCGGTGCGGCGTGGTTAACCGAACAAACCGGCGACGCGGATGCCGCCGAATTCTACACGACACAATTACTCTCAGGGTTCCTGTCCACGATGGAAACGGGTACGTCGGGGCGACTGGCCGCAGAGCGCGACGCCCTTGCGACCGACGGAACGCTGAGCCTGCAGATGACGGATGGATTGCAGTCCGGTCGCGCCCATGATGTTTTGCGCGCGACCCTGGCGGCGATTGGATCACGGTTGGAGACAAAAGAATGACCGACACATTGAAACCCGGTGCGAAGATCGGAATTCTGGGCGGCGGTCAACTGGGCCGGATGTTGTCCGTTGCAGCGGCTCGTTTGGGCTTTGTAACCCATATATTCGAACCCGGTGCCAACCCGCCCGCCGGGCAGGTGGCCGACCGAGTGACCACCGCCGCCTATGACGATGCCGACGCTCTGCGCGCATTTGCCGAGTCGGTCGACATCATCACCTATGAGTTCGAGAACATCCCGACCGAGGCGCTGGATCTGCTGGAATCCCACCGCCCGATCCGCCCGGGTCGCGAGGCGTTGCGGGTCAGTCAGGACCGGCTGACCGAGAAGAACTTTTTGCAGGGGCTGGGTCTGAAAACAGCCCCCTTTGCCGACATCACCGATCTGGACAGCCTGAACGCGGCGATCGCACAGATCGGCACGCCCGCTATCCTGAAAACCCGTCGCTTCGGCTATGACGGCAAGGGGCAGGCGCGGTTGCGTGGGCCTGAGGATGCCGAGGCCGCCCTGGCCGATATGGCGGGCGCTCCCGCGATCCTTGAAGGGTTCGTGGAGTTCAGCCACGAAGTTTCAATCATTGCAGCCCGTGGTCTGGACGGACAGGTCGCCTGTTTCGACCCCGGCGAGAACGTGCACCGCGATGGTATCCTGCACACCACGACTGTCCCTGCCCGCCTGCGCCCCGCACAGCGTACGGATGCCGTTCTGCTGGCCGCCAATATCCTCAACGCGCTGGATTACGTGGGTGTCATGGGGGTTGAGCTGTTCGTCACACCCGCAGGGTTGATTGTGAATGAGATCGCGCCGCGTGTACACAACTCGGGTCACTGGACACAGAACGGTTGTGCTGTGGATCAGTTCGAACAGCATATCCGTGCGGTGGCGGGATGGCCTCTGGGTGACGGGCAACGGCATTCGGATGTGGTCATGGAGAACCTTATTGGAGACGACATGAACCGGGTGTCCGAATTGGCACGGGAACGCGATGTGGCTCTGCACCTATATGGCAAGGCCGAGGTCAAGGCCGGTCGCAAGATGGGTCATTTCAACCGTATCGCACGGTAGTTAGCCTACGAAACGCGCCGCGATATCACCTGCCATATAGCTCACCCGCCCCGCTGCCAACGTGGCGGCTACCCTGTAGGTATTAGCATCTAAAATGACCAGATCGGCGCGCTGGCCCGATGTCAGCGTGCCCCGGTCATGCAACCCCAAAACACGTGCAGGTCCCGAAGACACCAGCCCCCAAGCTCCTGCCATGTCGACCAACCCGGACTTGGCCAGCATCAGCGCCGCCCGTCTGGGGCTGGGGTAGTGATAGTCCGAGGCCAGCGCGTCGCAATACCCCATCGTGATCAGGTCCAGCGCGCTGACATTGCCCTTGTGCGAGCCCCCGCGCACCACATTGGGCGAACCCAGAATGATGTAGTCGCCAGCGGCACGGGCGGCCTCGGCGGCCGCCAGCGTTTCGGGGAACTCGGCAATTTGTGCCCCTCGCTTGCGCCAGTCAGCGCGGGTTTGCGCAGTGGTATCGTCGTGACTACCCATGCGCACCCCCAGCTTGGCCAGGTCTGCACACAGCGCGTCCAGCGCCGCAGGTACCTCGAACCGGCGGTCATGCATGGACAGCAACAACTCGAAATGTTTCTCCGGGTTGCGCCCGGCTTTGAGCGCCTGCCCGGTCAGGCGCGGCGGCTTGCGTCGCTCGGCCAGCCGATCATGTGGGAGATGGTCGTTAAACACCACATAGGGCACCTGCCACTCGGCAATACGTTGGGGCAAGCCCGCATAATCGTCCAGCATATGCGTCTCGAACCGCAGTTGAGGCATCAGGTCGGTCACGACGCGATCCTTGACGGCGGCAATGGCGTCAAACACCTGCCCCGCGAATTCGGGACCGCGCACGCCGCCCTCCCAACTGTGGAATTGGGCCAGAACAGCGGTGGTGATACCGTTGGCGGCCAGTTCGGCCTCGACCGAAAGGATGCCCTCGTCCATCTGCTTCATCGCCCCGCGCCGCGGCGCGATATGGCGCTCGAACCCGTCTCCGTGCAGATCGATGATACCGGGCAGCACGAGGTAGCCGGACAGGTCGATCTCCTGCCCCGTGCGACCCGGCTGAATGACGCCCTCCGCCATAGCCAAGTCGGAGGGCACAAGACCCCCTTCCGGCAACAGCACCTCTGCGCCGGTCAGGGTCAGGTTCAATGCGGTCATTGCGTCGGCTCCGAGGCCGGTTCCGAGCAATCCTGCCCGATGCAGATTTCGTCGATGATATCCAGCACCCCGTCCAGCCAGGTGATCTGGGGATCAAACTGCCCGAATTCGATGAAATGCAGCGCCTGTGCCATGACCCGCGGATTGTTCATCATAAACGTATGGGTCACCGGCAGGACGATATGATCATTCATCCCTTCGACCTTCGTCGTCTCTATTGACACCTTGCCGTCATCCCGGCCGTCGATCATTGACGAAAACACCGGATTCAACGAGTTCTCCCCCGCGATTACGCCAAGCTCAAAATCCACCGGCGGCAACTGACGAGGGACGCCTTCAGAGCCAGTGCCCAGCGCCAGCCCGGCAGGGCCATGCAACATGCCAAACACCTCCCAGGCGCCCAATTCATCCACCAGTTGGCTGCCCTGATTGGGCGGGCCGAGCATAACCACGCGGCCCAGATTTTCAGGATGATGATCCTGCAACCAATAGCGCAGCAGGATGCCGCCCATCGAATGTGCCACCACATTCACAGTGTCATCGCCACAGGCCGCAAAAGCGGCCGGAAGCGTCTGCTTCGCCAGTTCCGGAATCGGCAGGTCGGTCGAGGGGTAGCCCGGTCGAACAACGGTGTATCCATGCGCCTGAAACAGCTGTTCCATCACGGTGAACGACGCCTCTGTCCGCGCAAGCCCGTGCAGCAGCAGCACGCATTTTGCATGGGCAACGGCGGGGACAAGGAACAGAAACAGAGCAAGCAGATATCTCATAGCCGCCAGATAAGCCTTCTCCGATTGTGTTGAAACCCCTAGCGCGGTTTCAGGCGCAGAACGGCCAGCGCAATGCCGCCCAACACCAGCGCCGCGCCAAAGATCAGCCTCAGGCTTGCCACCTCTGCCAACAGAAGAACCCCGCCAAGAATGGCGATGATAGGCACGCTCAATTGCACCACCGCCGCAGTGGTGGGCGCCAGTTGTGGCAATACGCGATACCAAAGCGCATAGCCCATACCCGACGTGACGCCGCCGGAGGTAGCTGCCAGCAGATAGCCCAAACCGGTCACCTGCCATTCTGCCCCGTTCGCCAGAAGAGCCAATGCCGTGACCGGCAGCGCGACAACGAAATTGGCCGCCGTACCCGCCAAGGCGTCCGGTTCAGACCGTCCGACCAGCGAATAAACTGCCCAGCCCACGCCTGCGGCCGTCATCAGCACCGCGCCCGCAGGATCGACCTGTACCGCACCGGTCGGCCAGAGCACATAGGCCAGCCCTGTCAGCGCAGTCGCGGCACCGGCAATCTGGCGCAAGGTTGGAGCGCTGCCCGTCACAGAGGCCACCGTAAACATGGTGATCTGCACCACGCCGAACAGGATCAACGCCCCTAGCCCGGCGTCCAGCGTCAGATAGGCGAGCGAGAACCCGATCATATAGAGCGACAGAGCCCCTGCCCCCGCGATCCGGCGCCGGTTGCGCAGCGGCAGGCGCCCGGCCCTGAGCAAGACCAAAGCGACCAGCACCACAGCCCCAGCCAAGACCCGCACAACCGCAAACCCAGTGGGATCGCTGGCACCGCTGTCGATTGCCAGACGGTTCAGGATCGAGTTCGTCGCAAAGGCGCACATGGTCAGAGCGGTGAGCAGAAACAGACGCATATCAATCGCATAGCGGTTCCTCGGCGATTTGCACACTCACTTTCCTGCGGGAACGGTTCATAAAACGAAACGGGGCCGCCCGAAGGCGACCCCGTCCCTAAGCACTATGGCTACGGCAGCTTACATCATGCCGCCCATGCCACCCATGTCGGGCATGCCGCCGCCAGCAGGCGCGCCTTCTTTGGCGGGCTTGTCAGCGACCATTGCTTCGGTGGTGACCAGCAGGCCAGCAACCGATGCCGCATCTTCCAGAGCGGTACGGACAACTTTGGCCGGATCGATCACGCCGAACGAGAACATGTCGCCATATTCTTCGGTCTGAGCGTTAAAGCCGAATGCGGCGTCGTCGCTTTCGCGAACCTTGCCAGCAACAACCGCACCGTCGACGCCCGCGTTTTCAGCGATCTGGCGCAGCGGCGCTTCGATTGCCTTGCGAACGATGTTGATGCCTGCGTCCTGATCGGCGTTTGCACCTTTCAGGGAGTCCAGTGCTTTGCCAGCCTGAACCAGCGCAACACCACCCCCGACGACAACGCCTTC
>NZ_JBXWMF010000009.1:0-167229 GCF_059609725.1 Ruegeria sp. YTSC199 | reverse complement strand
CGGTCTGCCAGAGTTGGTTCGGCCGAGTGGTTTTGTCGTGGAACTCGTCGGCCGCCGATAGAACCACATAGGCCGGGATCGGCTCTTGGGCGTGCACGACGGTGAAAACAGTGTCCGCATCGGCCAACTTGCGCGCAGCCTCGAAAGACGCTTGAGTATCGTGGTCTTGGTCCAGAGCGACAGGTATCAGGATATTCTTGTACATGCGATTTCCTATCTAAAGCTCCTAAGACTTCAGTCTGGTCATTACGACGGTAGAAACCCTACACAGGTTCAGATTTCGTGGATTTTCCCGCACTCTTTGTTACAGCAACAACGTCATCAACTGTTTTCTCGACAGCCTCAGCCTCGGTTTCGGCAACATACGATGCACAACGAACCACAGTTTCGAACCATTCCTGAGAGTCGGAAACTAACCGTTCTACTGAATGTCGCTGCCATTCTGTCATGCTCTTCAGGGCTTTTGACGGATCAGACGGGTTGGCTGACGATACATTGCGCGCTGTTTGAAGAGCAGTGCGGACCGCCTCGTGACGCCGTTCGAACCAATGGCGAGCAAAGGTCTCTGATTCCTCTAGCATTTTTTCCTGCGCATCCCAAAACTGCTCAATCTGAGCGCTAAAGGCCGAACTACCAGAGACAGGCGGTTGCATCTGCCTAAAAACATCCACAAGGGTAGCCGGGTAACTCGATTGGGATTTCTTTGTCGACATCGAAAGTTCCTCCTCATTCCCTAAATGGCTTATTTTGCCACCTGCTGAGAAACTTCGCCTTAATACAGATCAAAATCCCGTGTTTTTAGGCTGCCGGAACTAAACCGAGACGGGGCGCTCGTATTCTGTTAGACACCGGTTCCTAGCCGGCTGATTTGGAGTTGGAGTAATCACAGCAGCTATTTAATGCTTGGTTTTCTATTAGTGTTGTCGGCTTTCTGATTGCTCTTGGTGCCTTCTTTCTCACAGGATTGGCAGCTGATCAGCTTGGTCGGACCATTCCGGCACTTTCGATTTCGATTGATACCGCGACCCTCGATATTGTGGCAGTTGAGCTGGTGGTGATGGGCGTACACTTCGGGATGGCGCTGGTGCTGGTTGCAATAGCTACGGCGCCGGCCGCAATGACGGATGTGATCCAACAATTTGGAATATCAAACGGTTTCACTGAAACACTCAAGGGTGTGGTCGCGATTTACAACGCTTGGGGTCTCATCGCTTTCAGCATTGTCTTGGTTTTGGCTGGAGGTTTCCTTCCTCGCCGCAGGCATGGTCGTAGGTGCTGCTTTCGGTAATCTTGCCCGCATAACGACCGCGCCTTTCACGAGATCGAACACATTCAGTGGCCATTCAGGACCCTGTTCTTCCTTCTGGCTGGCGCCACATTGGATATCCAAGCCTTTGGTTTGATCGGAAAGGCCGGCGACCTTGTTCTGATCCTGCGAACTGTAGCACGAATTGTTGGTGGCTATTGTGGAGCAAGGATTGGAGGTCTGCCGTCAAACCAAGCCTACTGGTACGCCCCCGCCTTACCACCTCAGGCCGGGGTTTCGGTCGGTATGGCTCTCGTGGCCGGAGGGCAATTTCCGAATTTGGCCGTTTCCATCATGGCCTGTTCTTTCGCCAGCACTACGGCGTTCGAAGTATTGGGACCACCGTTGACACTCATGTCGATCAGGCGCGTCGTTGATAAGGCACAGAGGTATCGTAATTTTCTAGTCGACCTGGATCGTTTCGAGAAACGCGAGTAAATTTGCAAGCGGCAGACCGACCATCATCGGCTGGCCGTTCGGTAAAGCCAGCGAAATTTGTTCGTCTGTCTCAAAAACCGCACCGAAGATGGGCATTTCGCCACCATGGGCGAGCAATTGCGATCGACCATCAATCTGTTGAGCAACGCGATCCAACGGAAAAACGCCCCCATTTTTGGCGGCCAACTTGGTGAGGTCCGGCGTTTGAATAGCCAGCATTTCAGCCATTGGCCCGTCCCCGGTCGCTTCGAAACCGTGGCATTGCCAGCAATACGTCCTGTACAAATCGCTTCCACTCTGAACGCTGACTTCCTGCGCTGTTGCAGGTCCTGCGACCAAGAGCGCCAACAAAACTTTGCGAAATACCAGCATTCTCCACTCCTCCGTCTGACTTTGTTACGGACCAGGTTAAACCATCGCCTGGTTACTTCATTGACCTCGCTCATATAGGTAATGCCACTACAATTGGACCTATGTTGCGTGTCGATTGACATAGATCAAAGCAGTTCCACCCACGGGGGCTCGACAGGAGTTGTGGCGAGCCCCCTCTTCGCTGATTGGCACGCAACGCGCCTAATGCATCTTCATGCGTCTGGGCGAGCATAACCGCAACCGCTTCGATCTTGTGGGATTCCTGTTCGAGACTGGCCTCCAAGCGTTTGTCGTTCTGGTAAAGAAAGACCCAAAACCTACGATTATAAGAAGCACAGCTACAACTGTAGTCCTGAACAGAATTGTGGTCTGAGACACGAGCCGCCGCCCACCGTCGCGCAGCGCACCGGACACTTTTCTAGCGAAAGGTCGTCGGCTCGTTCGGGCGTAAGCGTATGCGTCACTCAGAATTTCTTCGACCGTATGATGCGAGAGAAAAGAGTGATCGCACAATCTGTACCGAGACATGGGGACCTTTTCACCGAACTCGATCATGTCACCATGCATAAGAGGTGCCGACGAAACCTTTTGCCCGTTTACCCAAGCATTGCGCCCCGCTGACGCGGTTATGGTTATTATGAAACCGTCGTCAGCCCATTGAAGGGTGGCAATGTCGTTATCATGGGGAGGCGCGTCCTCTTTAGGCCGAATGCTCGGTGCCCTGCTTCCACTAACAGAAACGGTAAGCGTATTATGGTAAAACCAGTTCACATTTCCACGCGATGGACCGGTCAGGCTCTCCAGAATGGCCCGCACGTCGCCTTCACCAGCATTGTCTGAGGGCGTCATGGCATTCTCGTCCGCTTTCCGCATCCTAGGCCTCCTATCCAAAGGCGCGGAGGTATTCTAACACGCTGTAACACCCTAACGATAACATGGGAGTGTATCGTTACTTAAATCGATACAAGGCCTTGCAATCTCTCCTAGGTTTCGCCCAATTCCACCTTCATTTAATCACAACTCGAGGAGGGCTGACCAATGGTAGGCCCTTTAAAATGACGTTCTTGAGGACGGTTTCGAGCCAAACAGCCGTCTATTTAGACGAGACTTTGATCTTACGGCTCGGATCTTGTGGCTCGGTCTTCGGCATTTTGACATGCAAAACCCCTTTGTCGAATGTTGCCGAAATCTTGTCGACATCGACGGTGTCCGGAAGCATCATGGCTCGGGAAAAGCTGCCATAACTTCTTTCACTGACACGCAGATCACCAGTTTCATCATGCGTAATCTTCTTCTGGCCACGCAGGATGAGCCGGCGATCTTTGATTTCAATTTCAACATCATCTTCTTCTAACCCGGGCAACTCAGCCGTGAGGACAATTGCAGCGTCCGTTTCTTGGACGTCGATCGCCGGAGAAATCGCGCCCGTCATATCAAGAGAGGGGAAGCCCGTACGTTGCGCGGCCGTTTCCGGTGGAAGAAACGGCGTTCCGCCTCCAAGAAACCGCGACATTAGGATTTCCATTTCGCGTCGAAAGTTATCGGAGAGCGGATGCGTTCCGGTGAAAAGTTGCGGGGACTTTTTGTCTTCTAGCATTTTCTGAACCTCCTCCTTTGGCCCGATTTCGCGCAGGCAATATTATGGCAGAAAGCGCGGTTAAAGACCTTGATCTTGCGCAAGCATGTTTTGCAGCTTTAGCCAAATCGAACGCACTGACAGGACCATTAGGAGTAAGGACAGTCATCCAAACAGACGTGTCTCGTCGTGCCACACTAACGACCAATCTCAGAAGTCTTGATCGAAATCCCAGGTCAGCCTACCGTTTGCCCAAATAAAGCTCGAGTTGCCAACCTTTTGCACAGTGGAGCAAAACCGTATGAAATGGCCGTATCTGGTGCTGATTTACGTTTTGCTGATCCTGGCACCACTGGGTTTTTCTTTGTCACTGGGATGGCCACCGCGATCCGTTCATCAAGAGCTCGCGTCCGGGCTTGGAATGCTAGCTTTTTCAATAATCTTGGTGGAATTTTTACTGTCTGGGCGGTTCAGGTTCGTATCTTCTGGCTTGGGTATGGATGTAACCATGCGGGTGCATCAGTTGATGGCGCGTACAGCATTCGGCTTTGCATTGATACACCCGCTTCTGTATCAGGGAACGCCTTCTGGCGGACACCGCCCCTGGGACGTATCGAACCAACTGACGATTACCACTGACTTTTCTGCGCTGGTGTCGGGTATCGGCGCCTATCTTTTGCTCTTCATTCTAGTCGCCTTGGCGATTGCCCGAAAATCCCTTGAATACAAATACGAAAAATGGCGCCTTCTGCACGGCTTGGGAGCACTGGTACTTGTCTGCTTACTGTTGCATCACACGGTCTATGCAGGGCGCTACGGTGGGCATCCGTTTCTAACATATCTTTGGATTGCCCTGACCGTTATTGCAGTGGGAACTTTGTTATATGTCTATCTCATTCGCCCATTGCGCCAGATGGGGAAGGAATGGAAAGTCAGTTCCGTGACGCGGCTAACATCGAGGCAGTGGGAGTTGCGCCTCAAGCCCGTTGGTCATGAGGGTCTGACCTATGAGGCGGGCCAGTTTGCCTGGCTCAATGTCGGTCACAGTCCATTCTCGCTAAACGAGAACCCATTTTCGATCAGTTCGGCGCCAGCCGAAGGTCCCGAGATTTCATTCGTGATAAAAGAACTTGGGGATTTCACATGCGGCCTCGGACAAATCGCTCCGCAAACCCCGGCCTATCTGGACGCCCCACACGGAAACCTGTCGATCTATAACCGCTCTGAAAAAGGTATCGTTCTGATCGCAGGTGGTGTCGGCATAGCACCGATGCTAAGCATATTGCGGCAACTGCGGCTGGATACTAAACAGTACGATCTTAAGTTGATCTACGGGAACCGGGTAGAGAAGCAGATTGTCTATCGCGAGGAACTGTCCCAAGAAGATACAGTTTTTGTTTTGTCTGAACCGCCAAGGGGCTGGCAAGGTGAAACAGGTTTGATCGACGGGTCTCTCTTGGATCGCAATTTGTTGAAAGAGCATTTTGAAAACTGTTTGTTTGTACTCTGCGGCCCTGCTGCGATGATGGACGCCGTCGAAGATCACCTGATCGCCCGGGGAACTTCGTCAGAACGGATTTTGTCCGAAAGGTTTGACTATGATTGATCGGTTCAGAAACCAGCCTGCGCGCCGACGGGTGAAGCTGGCAGTCTGGGTCATCAATATTTTGATTTGCTTCGTTATCTTGGCCTTTTCCCTGAGATAGCGGAGCAGACCAATTGGCATTTGGCGATTTGAAGAACGCCATCGCGAGTTCTGAAAACTATTAATACTATGAGAGGGAGATCGTGAAGCACGTCGTAGTGTTGGGACGGGAAACTGATCCACGGGATGGGCACGCGAGTTTACTGACTGGGATGAATTAAAGCCAATTGTGATGAAGTTCCTTGGTGAAAACGGTCAGAAAAACCAACACTTCTTTAGATAAGTTACTAAGAATGCTTAGCTATAGCTGAATTTTTTAATGAAGATATCAAGCCACGGTATGTAGCCAAATCACCGGTGCCGGTTCATTTCATCAGTGCCCGAAAAGTACTGGAAAGCGGGTTTGCTCCAACATTGCTTGCGTTGTTCCTCCAAATACTGCCTCTCGTACATAGGAATGCCCATAAGCGCCCATTACAACGAGGTCGGCCCCCAATTCTCTTGCTCGCTCCTGAATACACTGTTCAATCGATAGCCTACCACTCTGCATTTGTGACACAACCACGTTGCACCCGTGATGTCTGAGCCATGCAGCAATGTCAGATCCAGCTTCCTGACCTTCAGCGTCATCACGCAAGGGCGGATCAATACACCCAACCGCAACGTCTTTCGCCGACAAAAAATAGGGTAAAGCCAAATGCGCAGCCCTTGCTGCAGGCAAGCTATCATTCCATGCCAGAAAAACATGGTCACGATGGGCAAATGGATCTCCATTGATGATCAAAGCGACCGGTGAATGAAACAATAGCCCGTACGCGATCTTGTGAAACAAATCGGGGTCTTTTCGCAACTCGGCGTCTAGAAAGGCCACATCAGAGCTATTGGCTTGCCGTGCTGCAAGTTGCTTTAATTCTGTTCCAGAACCCATAAAGGCGAATACGGTTGCCGATACACCCTGCTGCACAAGAAGCGCTTCTACCTCAGTGGTGCGGGACTGTAAGGCTGCTTTTTTTGCTTGCAGAACATCCAACCAGTTTGAAGGGAGACCTGCCTCAAAGAACTTGTTTGATCCATACTTCAGGTAAGGCAGGTTGGGTAAAGCCACGATCAAAACGCATACCAAATGACCGTTGCGGTTACGGGCAGCTTCGGCGCATTCCAAAATCGACGCGTCGTCAGTATCAACGCCTACAAAATACACCCATGTTTTGTGTTGCATTGGTGACCTCCGTCCAAATCTTCACAACGCGCAGGAGTCGAGCACGCTATTTGTACAGAAACAGAGACAATCTCGCCGGGCGCTCCTGTTACTTCGGCAACATGAAGAACTCTTCCAGCGCAATCTTGCCTTCTGCTACCGAGTACACAGCTATCTCGCGCAGAGACATGCGCTCACCCGTAGCCTTCTGAATAACTTCAGCCCTAAACCGCACTCCAAAGCGGTTGGGAGGATGGACATAGGGACCATCTACGTCCATTTCTTGGATTTCATACGCTGCCAACCAATCCTCTCTTTTTCCCTTGATGGCCTCTCGACCTTTTGCAACACGGAACTGCCGAACCGGAGGCACAACTGCCTCAATTGACTGAGCGTTTTCGGTATACATTTCATCAACACTCACGAGGCCCCTGCGCCCACGCATGGCCTGAACGAATGATCTTCCGATTTCAACTAAGTCTTCCATGAGAAACTCCTTACGTTGCCAAAGACTGTACCATTTCTTGCCGGAGCCAATTTTGACAAGGATCAATGAGCTTTTCGACGGATGCCGTTAGGCTAATTCGAACCAACCTCTGCCAAGAAACAAAGGATGACTATTAGTCGCGTACGGATGGAAGCCAAACGAAAGCTTCATTCCGCACCTCGAGTATTGCACAGCCTGACTTTGAGTTATCACTTCGGGTTGAAAGCAGTAATTGGACAGATTTGCTTGATCCACTACTACTCCAAAGGATCAGCCATTTGCCTTATCCCTGAGTGGTATTGAGAAAACACCGTAATAACGTGTCCATAGCCTCGCAGCACTAGCTGATCTGCGCGAGGGAACGCCGAAAGAGCTTTAGGCTTGTCAATAACAAAGCAATACCCAGCAGCGCCATCCAGATGAATTCCGGCCAGACAGTTTCGATCCCAGCGCCCTTAAAGACGATAGCCTGACTCGCCGACATGTAGTGGCGTGACGGCAGAACCAAAGTACCTACTTGTAACCAAGCCGGTTGACCTTCAATTGGGGTCTCACCACCGGACAGCATTAGCATTGGCAGCACAATCAACATGACCAGAAGCGCAAACTGCGCCATCGAGCGCGCAATTGTTGCCAGAAACACCCCAAGCGCCGTTGCCGTAAAAAGAAACAGGGCTGTGCCAACCAGAAATAACATTTTGGACCCGGCGACACTAATTCCCAAAGAACCCTGCATTACAAAGGTTAGTGAAAGACCAGCCGCGATCAGAACCACCGCAGCGTTTGCCCAGATTTTAGCGATGGCAATGTCGAATGGAGCAAGCGGCATGGCTAGCAGATGCTCGATTGTCCCGTGTTCTCTCTCTCGGATCATCGCAGCTCCGGTCAATATAGTTGTGAGCCACATGATCTGGCCGATCAGAGCGACGACACCGGCAAAACGTACAGTATCTCTGTTTGGATTGAACGCGCTTCTAAGAATGACACTGATTGAGGGAGCGTCTACAAGATCGGCCCCAATTGCATAGCGATGTATTTCGGCGCTCAGAATACTGGTGATGTAGCTTGCACCGATACCGGCCTGTTCCATCGCGGTCGCGTCAATTAGAACCTGAATCTCCGGGCTGCGCCCTGCGCGCAGGTCCTTTTCGAACCCGGGAGGCACGGCCACAACGAAAATAAAGTGCCCAGCATCCATGTACGCAGCTCCTTTCCCGGGTTCGATTTGGACGACCGGCTGGAACTCAGGTGGGAAAAACGCTGTGGCGAGTGCTCGTGATAGCGGCGAGTTATCTTCATCTGCAAACGCTATTGAGGCGTTGTTCACGGAACTTGCCACTCCCGTCGCTTCCATGATTGGAGCCAGCGTGAAAGACCAAACCAGCAATGCCATCATCACCCAATCACGTCGCAGGCTCATCATTTCTTTCAGTCCGAGCCAGAATATGCAGTACAGGCGCTGCATTCACTTCTCCTGCGCCCGAAGGCATAAGGCTGCGATCAGTGTCAGGACTGGTCCGAAACAGGCGAGTGCCAGAAGGTCTGAGGCAAGCGCCTCCCAACCCAAGCCTTTGGTGAAGGCACCAACGTTTAGGTGCAAGAAATAGGAAGAAGGCCAGAGCGAACCAACTACTTGAGCGCCCCCTTCAAGCGTTGAAACGGGCTGCAACAGACCCGAGAATTGAATTGTTGGAACAACTGAGGCGATAGCCGTTGCAAACGTTGCGGCCACCTGACTGGATGTCATTGTCGCGATCAACAACCCGTAAGATGTTGTTGCCCATACGTACAGAAAAGCACCAACGGCCAAGGGTAAAGGATCCCCTTTTAACGGTACGCCGAAGAGAAAAACGGTCATTCCTGCCAAAAGCAGAAAATTTGCGTACGCGATCACGATGTACGGAATTTGTTTGCCGATCAGAAACTCAAGCCGCGTGGTTGGAGTCACATAGAAATTGACAACCGACCCCAGCTCTCGTTCCCTCGCCACGCTTACGGCTGTCAATACGGCTGGTAACATGATCAGCAGGATAGCAGGCATTGCCGGAGCCATGGCGGCGATGCTTTCAAAACTCTGATTGTAGCGAAACCGGGGTTCAATCCGGGCGATGTCTATCTGGCTATTTCCATTGTTGCGGCCATGCTCCTTGAGAAAAGTTTGGTGCAGTCCAGAAACATATCCTTCAACCGTCTCACCTTTGAATGGGATAGCGCCATCAACAGTTGCGAGTACCTGGGTCGGTTCACCCGTGCTCATTTTACGGTCAAAATCAGGCGGCAACTCAACAACCAGAGAAACCTCACCTGCCTTTAGACGGTCGCGCCCTTCGCCGGCGCTTTGCAGCGGCGGTGTCGGTTTAAAGTAGGACGATCCTGCGAATTCAGCCGCATAAGCACGACTCTCCGGCCCCTGAGAAAAGTCAAGTACCGCGAATTCAAGTTCATCAATGTCCAGTGTAATGCCAAAGCAAAAGACCAACATTAGAATAGCTGAACCGAGAAACGCGAAAGCCAGACGAACCGGGTCGCGAGCTACTTCGACGGTTTCCCGCCGCGTATAAGCAAATATGCGAGCAAAAGCGCTTCCTTCGGCTTTGGATTTGGTCCTGGAATTCACCTCTGGCGCGACAATGGCGGTTGGTTTTTCTGCTGCCTCCAGTATCGAAATAAAGGCATCTTCAAGGTTTTCCGCCCCCTCGTCCGCGATCAGTTCAGCCGGTGTACCTTCGGCTAAAACCTTACCGGCGTGCATGAAAGACACGCGATCACAGCGTTCCGCCTCACCCATGAAGTGAGTGGACACAAAGATCGTAACCGCCTCCTTTCGCGAAAGCTCAATCAGCAAATCCCAGAAGGAATCGCGCGCCTCTGGATCCACACCGGATGTTGGTTCATCGAGTATTAGGACCCGCGGACGATGGATCACTGCTACTGCCAGCGACAGACGCTGTTTGATCCCCAAGGGTAGTGCCGTCGCCAATGTATCCCGGTGATCTACAAGCCCAAAGCGCTCAGTGAGTTCCGAAACACGCTTTTCCCGGTCGGCAATTGCAAAAATACGCGCATGCAGTTTTAGGTTCTGATGTACCGACAACTCGCCATACAAGGAAAAGGCCTGGCTCATGTAGCCTATTTCACGTCTCATTACACGATCACGTGCATCCACGGGATCGCCAAACATCAGTGCTTCGCCCGAACTGGCAGGCAACAAGCCAGTCAACATCTTCATTGTAGTGGACTTGCCGCAGCCGTTTGACCCCAAAAACCCGAATATCTCTCCACGATTGATTGTGAAGTCGACGTTGTTTACGGCAGTGAAATCACCAAAGCGTCGCGTCAGTCCACGCGCAACTATCACCGGGCTTGTTTCGATCCGTCCATTTGCCTTCTTGCCCGACTTTAAAACAGGTGCTTCCCGCGCTCTCAGACGCCGATATGCGGTTTCTAGGTCTACATCACCACCTTTCAATTCGGAGGGCTTCCCCTGAAAGATGACTTGACCCGCATCCATCGCGACAATCCAGTCAAAACCGTCGGCTTCTTCCATGTACGCCGTCGACACCAATACCGACAGTTCAGGGTTTTTTGCTCGGATTGCCTCAATCAAAGCCCAGAATTGCCGACGCGACAACGGGTCGACCCCGGTCGTTGGCTCATCCAATACCAAAAGTTTGGGGTCATGGATCAGAGCACAACAAAGGCCTAGTTTTTGCTTCATCCCACCCGAGAGTTTGCCCATCAGACGGTCTTCAAACTGCGCAAGCCCGGTCGCCGACAATAAAGCTGCGATACGGGCATCCCGCTCTACATGTCCTTGACCAAAGAGACCTGAGAAGAACTCCAGGTTCTCGCGTACAGACAATTCCGAATATAGGTTTCGACCCAACCCTTGCGGCATGAACGCGATGGCTGGACAAATTCTGTGTCGATGGCGGGAGTCGCCGATCGAACCGCCTAGAACGTCGATTGTACCGGATTGCAGTTTCTTAGCGCCGGTGATCAAACCAAGCAGTGTAGACTTTCCCACCCCATCCGGCCCGATGAAGCCAACAAGCTGGCCGCTCGGCAATTCCAACGAAACAGATTCCAATGCAACATGCTTGCGATAGCGGTGCCTAATACCTGAAATTCGAATATCGCAGGTTTCAACCTCGGCGCTCATTCGAACAGCTCTTCTGGGATGCGTTGTTCGAGTGCCTCAGGCCAAGCAACGGCTGGGTCGATCCGGATCACTGCTACACCGCGCAGACCGGTTTTGACATGCTCGATCCGACTTTCAACCAAATCTACGGGGATGCGGACACGAACGCGAAAAACCAGTTGTTCTCGCTCAACCAGTGTCTCGACCTGTTTGGGTGTGAATTGTGCCTCGGGGGAAACAAAGCTAACAAATGCAGGTATTGCATATTCCGGCAAAGCGTCAAGCACGATGCGAGCCTCTGCTCCAATGGGCAATAGCCCGGCTTCGCGCGCGGGAAGAAATACTTCCATGTAAACGTTCTCGAGGCCAAGAATAGTTAGGATTGGTTCGCCCGCACCAACCACCTCTCCGGGTTCTGCCAGCCGATAAAGTACGCGACCGGGCAAAGGTGCCGTTAAAGTGCTGTCTTCGATCTGAGCCTCAATCCGGCGCACTTCGGCCTCAGCGGCAGCAATCCGGCTTTCTGCGGTTGCAACTCGGGCTTCAGCGGCACCTAATACGGCTGAAGCTACTTTGTGAGTGGTTTCTCGATCTTCAAAAATAGTTTCAGAGATATTCTGCCCTGCTAGCAGCGCTGTAGCACGATCGAGCTCTTGCTCGGCCCTGCGCTGTTCGCTTTGGCGTTGCACAACCAGCGCTTCCGCTTCGGCCTTTGTCTGATTTGCCAATGCGACTTCGGCTTTAGCCCGGTCCAGAGCAGCAGATAGCTCGTCTATATCCATCTTAGCCAGGATTTCACCGGTAGTGACCATACTGCCTTCTGTAGCCAATACCTTCGCAACCCGGCCTGCATCGGTTGGCGCTATCTCGACTTGCTCCGCCTCGACGCGCCCATTTCCTTGAACAAATCCGTCCGGCAATTCATTGCCATTATCGGCCACAACTGCGTATAGCAACGCGCCAGCGATTACTAAACCAGCCAAAACAAGAAATACCGATAAGTTCTTGGTCATAGCATTTCGCCTGAAAATTGGTTTCTGGCGTAGAGTTTACTGTGTGCACGGACCCTAAGCCTTGCTTTGGATCAAAACTGACCCTGGCGCCTCGGTGCCAAGCAATTGTTTGTACGAACGTCGGTTTCGGTGTTGCGGGTTCTGTTGCGATACGTCGGAAAACAGATTTTTAGCGTCTTGGTTAGCAGGCTGGTACTGAAAAGGGTTGTTCTAACGCGCGATTGCGGTCCCAACCGGCATGCTGCGTGATGCCGCGAAGGTAAACACTATAACCAAAACACCAAGAGCATGTTTGTCATTGTGGTTGGTGTACGTCGTCAGGGACTTTGGGACAGATGTCGCCGGGTTTGGCATCACCTTTCCTCACCGCTATTCCTCGACACAGAATGGGTTTGACCCGTTGACAACCCCCTACTTCTTAACCCTTAATCCCGCCGGCGACGATCTGACGGCGCAATTTGCTATACGATTGATCGATGCCGAGGATATCGGGCAAGACGCTGTAACGGATTATTTGGCGATTAGTTTATTATCCGTGGACTACGTCAACCATGTATTTGGCCTCTTCAGTCTTCAAGCAGAGGACACGATTTACCGTCTCGATCAAATTCTCATGGATCTCTTCGCGTTTGTCGACGATCAGCTCGGACTGGAGAACGTTTTGATCGTTCTCTCAGCGGGCCACGGCACCACCGATGCGTCGGGCTATTTGGAAAGTGTTGGCAAACAAACTGGCCTTGTAGCTCCGGACACCTCGGAGCCAAAAGAGCCGATAGCCAAGCTTAAGGAGCGTTTCGGGAGCACTGGGCAATTGCCGGCGGGGTATAACCATCCCTGTCTCAAAATTGAGCCCGGGGTGCTGGCGCGAGATGACATCAATTTGGCCGAGTTGTAAGCGGCTATTGCGGAAGAGCTGCTGTCCTTTTCCGATACCTACCACGGCTATCGAAGCAAACCTTCTACCTGAAACGGATATTACGCGTCTGGTGCGCAACAACCACCATCCCACCCATTCCGGCAATATCTTTGTAGTCTTTAAACCCGGCTGATTCATCGTTGACTTCGATGGTCTCTCAGTCACATCGGCTTATAGGTTACCATGGCGCGATGACACACATGTGCCAATCATCTTTGCAGGTCACAATACAGCGCCGCAACGTATCGCACGTCAGGACTGTACGACAGCTATCGCATCTACGCTGTCTGAAGTACTGAGTACGGCACGTCCTAGTGGTGCAAAGCCCGGTTGTGGAACTTGCCATTGCTTTGGTGCGGAACCGAACTTACGGCAGAATGTTTGCTTTCATTGTATGTATGTCATCAGCCAGTTTTTGGCCGAAGTTCTGCGTTATCAGAGACGCCGGGCGATGTGCGGGGGTGAGAATTGAAACACTACTGCTGATTCTCGGGCTAAAGCGGCGAAATACGATGCCACCGGTCCCGTGCAGAGGATCGTTGCAGCTAAAAGCTGTAATCAAATCGCAAATCAAATAGCAAAGGCCCGCTTTGACAAACTGTAACCCTGGTAAGAATGTCCGCAACTCGAACCTACGCTCAAAACTCTTTCCAGTATTCTTAAAGGCCGCAGAGGTCTGAAGGAATGTCGGATGCTCTGAGAAAAGTGTTGCCAGATTTGCGCCATCCAGGTCTTCTGTTGAAATCAGGGATTCTGCAGCCAGCGGGTCCGAAGAGGGCATGGCACAAAGGCATTCCAGATCGAAATCCTTCTGATGAATTGATTTTCGTGGCTCAGGTGTTTCGGTAAACCCGAGATCGTATTGCTGCGAGGCGATCAGTTCCTCGATGACTTTGGATGAGCGCATCATCAACGAGGCCTTGATAGCGGGCTTGTCTTGCAAAAACTGGCCGAGAACACTTGGCATGAAGAACCCCGATGCGGCTGGGTGGCAAGCGACGCGCAAACGTCCACGCTTCAGGTTCGATATTTCCTGTAAAGTGTTCGTGGACTGTGTAAGCCGCGACAGGACAGCCTCCGCTTCTTCCAGAAAATAATGCGCTTCGGGCGTCGGTGTCAGCCGGCCATGCTCTCGTTCGAAAAGTCGAAATCCGATCTCATTCTCCAGGCCTGCAATCATCGCGCTGACCGAAGGTTGCGTGCGTCCGAGGGTGCGCCCGGCTTCGGAAATAGACCCAGTGCGGAGCACTTCGCGAAATGTCGTGAGTTGACGGATTGTCAGGTTCATGAGGTTGCGTCCCGTTGCAGCCCATAGAGGCAAACTATGGATATAACGTAATTTCCAATTTGCTTCTATGGAAGTGGAAAACATAGGTACTGCTATGACGCACAATCACGTCGCGAGGGGGGAAATGGAGCGCTTCGTAAAATACCTGCTGACCAGCATCATTTGCATCGTGGCCTTGGGCCAGTTTGTTCAGGTCATCACCCGTTATGTTCTGCAAATACCGGTGATGGGGCTTGAGGAAACCATGGCCTACCCGGCGTTGTGGCTCTATGTCCTTGGGGCGGTAAACGCCTCGCGGGAAAATACCCATATCCGCGCAAATGTGCTTGAGATCTTCCTGAAAACCCCGCGCCAGCACGTCATTCTGGCGATCATCGGCGAAGTGATCAGCCTGATTGTCGGGCTCTGGCTGCTGAGTTGGTCCTGGGAATTCACTCGCTATTCCTGGCGCGTCTGGAAAGAAAGCCCGACGCTCTACATTCCCACATTTTATGCCGAGGTGGCTCTGACCATCGGTCTGGCCCTGATGATGATCTACACGGCGATCCATCTGGTCCGCCACATTCTTGGATATGATACTGACGAGGAGATTCACCTTGGTTGAAGTCGCCCTGCTTGCCGTCGCTGTCCTGGTGATCCTGCTGACCCTCGGTGTGCCGTTGCCCTATTGCTTCGGCGGTGCGCTGATGGTGATGTATTTCATCGGCGGCGCAACCATGAAGGGCAACATGCTCTGGGGATTCCAGCAACTTGGAAACCCGATTTTGCTGGCCATTCCCCTATTTGTTCTGGCCGGATCCATCATGAGCGAAAGCGGTATTGCCGCCTCTCTGCTGCGCTTCGTCAGTGCCTTTATCGGCCACGTGCGTGGCGGTCTGGGTGTCGTGGCGGCGGTCAGCTGCGCGGTGATCGGGGCGATCTCCGGGTCCGGTCTGACCGGTATTGCGGCGATCGGACCGCTGTTGATCCCGGAAATGGAAAAGCGCGGCTATCCCCGCGAATACGCGACAGCTCTGATTGCCAATTCCTCGATCCTTGGTTTGCTGATCCCACCCTCGGTCACCATGATCATCTACGGCTGGGTCACCGACACCTCGATCCTCGCCTGTTTCCTCGCGACGCTTGGGCCGGGCCTGTTCATCATGTTCAACTTTTCAATGGTGAACCTGTGGATGTCGCGCAAATTCAACCTGATATTGGATGAAAAGCCCACGTTTAGCGAACTCAGCAGCGAAGTTGCCAAACGCGGCGTTCACGCCTTCCCCGCACTGTTGATGCCGGTGATCATCCTGGGCGGCATCTATGGCGGCATCATGACCCCGACCGAAGCTGCAGCAGTAGCGGTGATCTATGCACTGCCCGTCGGCTTTCTGATCTACAAGGGGCTCAGGTGGGAAAACTTCCTGATGGCCGGTAAGGAGTCCGCAACCGCCGTCGGTGCGATCCTGCTGATGATCCTGTTTTCGATGATTCTGAGCCAGATGTATGTGATGGAGGGTATCCCGCAGGCACTGGTCGCCTCGATTTTCGAGATCACTGACAACAAGGTTCTGCTGCTTATCCTGATCAACATTATGCTGTTTCTGGTTGGCATGGTCGTGAACGACGTCACCGCAATCATCCTGATAGCACCGCTGCTCTTGCCTCTAATGAATGCCATTGGTGTCAGCCCAGTGCAGTTCGCCGCGATCATGGGGGTCAACACCGCGATGGGTGGCGTGACGCCACCCTATGCTTCGATCCTCTATCTCGGGGCGCGGATCGGCAACGTGAAGGTCACCAAGGTGATCCCGCCCGCGATGATCCTGATCCTGACCGGTTATGTGCCCGTGGTGTTCCTGACATCGCTCTGGCCCGACCTGTCGCTCTTCCTGCCCAGACTCTTTGGCTACTGATCTTGAACAAACTGAACCCAAACGGAGGAAACCCAATGAAACGCATGATGATAACTGCCGCAACCGGTGCGCTGATGGCGCTGTCGACCACCGCAATGGCGGCTGATCTGAAGATGAGCCATGTGCGCCCGCAAGGTACGACGATCGACGTCGAGCTGAACGCCTTTGCCGCCGCCGTGGACGAAGCAACCGGCGGTGACGTCAACGTCAAGATTTATGCCGCCTCTGCACTGGGCGACTATACAACAGTGCAGGAACGTATCTCGGTCGGCGCGGTCGACATGGCAACCCAGCCGGCCGCCGCCGCCGCAGACCGCAAGATGCAGATCAGTTCATTCCCCTATCTCGCCGGAAACTGGGAACAGGCCCGCGCGATTTATGGCCCCGGCGGCGTTGTGCGTGAAACCATGGATGGGCTTTACGCCAAACAGGACATCACCATGCTGGCCGCCTATCCAGTCTACTTTGGTGGCATCGCGCTCAACACCGACGCAGTGTCGCCGGGCGATCCGTCGGTCGATAACGGCATTAAAGTGCGGGTGCCCGGAATCAAGAGCTTCCAGTTAACCGGCGATGCATTGGGCTACATCCCCGCGCCCATCCCGTTTTCCGAAGCCTTTACAGCGGTACAGACCGGCGTTGTTGACGGTGTGATCGGCTCGGGTGCCGAAGGCTACTACGCCTCGTTCCGCGATGTGACCAAAACCTACATCCCGGCCAATACCCATTTCGAGGTCTGGTACATGATCATCTCGAATGAATCCCTTGCCGGTTTGGACGCCGAGGATCAGGAAGCGCTGAAAGCGGCCGCGGCAGAATTTGAAGCGACCCGCTGGACCGTGGCGGAAGCCGACCAGAAGGCCAACGAACAGAAACTGGCCGATCTGGGCGCCACCATCGTCTCGCTAAGCGACGCGGAACTGGCTGCGATGTCGGCCAAGGTTCAGGCGGAAGTCTGGCCGGTCGTGCTCGAAGACGTGGGCGTGGAATGGGGTCAGGCGATCCTTGATAAGGTCTCCGAGTAAGCAGCCTCTCGTTTGATACAAACCGGGGCGACACCAATTCAGGTCGCCCCGGCTCTACTCAAACCTAAATTCAGAAACTGAGATCATGGAAACCGACTTTGCAATCATAGGCGGTGGTGTTGTCGGCCTGTCTGTCGCATGGGGCCTTTTGAAACGTGGCAAGCGCGTTTTGGTCCTGGATGGAGGCGACGGCAGCTTTCGCGCCAGTCGGGGAAATTTTGGACTTGTATGGGTGCAGTCCAAGGGCACCAAGCAACCCCGTTATGCGACGTGGAGCCAGCAATCCGCCGCCGCATGGGCGGGATTTGCCGATGAGCTTGCTGACGCGACCGGACATGACATGTCGCTTGAGCAGACGGGCGGTTACGACCTGCATTTCTCGGAAGAAACACTGAAGAAAACAGTCGCGCAATACGAAGAACTGAAGGCGAAGCTGGACGGAAACTACCCGTATGAAGTTCTGGATCGGAAGGCGCTTCTGGCGGAGGAGCCGGAGATCGGCCCGAAAGTGGTTGGTGCGATCCTTCATCATCAAGATGGCCATGTAAATCCATTGAAGTTGCTGCGGTCTCTCGCCGACGATGTCCGGCGACTTGGTGGACGCGTGCTGAGCGAAAGAACCGTCACAGACGTCCGGAAATCGGATGTTTTCACTGTCACCTGCGCGGACGGAAGTCATGTGCAGGCCAACAAGGTGATCCTTTCCGCTGGTTTGGGTGCAATAGAACTTGGGCCCAAACTGGGCTTCAAAGCCCCAATCCGGCCACAGCGCGGCCAAGTGTTGATCACCGAGAAGCTGCCAAAAGTCATTTACCGCCCCTCGCTGATCGCACGGCAGGTAGATGAAGGTGGCGTCCAAATAGGTGCCACCAACGAAGAGGTGGGCTTGAATGATGGCGTCACCCAACCTGGCCTCTCCGGTCTCGCCTCCGAGGCGATCGCGGCCTACCCGGTGCTCGCCAAGGCGCAACTTGTGCGTGTTTGGGGCGCCCTGAGAATTCTGTCGCCAGATGGCCTGCCAATCTACCAGGAAAGTCCCGAAATGGCCGGCGCCTTTCTGGTCACGTGCCACAGCGGCATAACCCTTGCGGCAGGTCACGCCCGTTTCTTGCCTGACTGGCTGGAAGGCAATGACGCCGCCCCGGATCTGGAGGTGTTTAGTGAAAACCGCTTCATCGTTTCTTGAGTTGGAGGATGGGCGCCCACTGGTTCCAGTATGGTTCGAGGGCCGGGAACTGCAGCTGCCCAAAGGTTCAAATCTCGCGGCCGCGATGCTGGTCGCCGGGGTGGGGACATTCCGGCACACTCCGGTTTCGGGCGCTCCACGCGCGCCATTCTGCATGATGGGTGCATGTTTCGACTGCCTCGTCGAGGTTGAAGGTGTGACCCGTCAAGCCTGCATGCTTGAAGTCACGGAAGAGTTGCGTTTGTCGATGCCGCGCAAAGGAAGGGACGTGATCGATGCAGATAACTGATCTTGTCATCATCGGGGCCGGCCCAGCCGGGATGGCCGCGGCCGCAACCGCCGCAAATGCTGGTCTGCATGTTATCCTTCTGGACGAGCAGCGCCGTCCCGGCGGACAGATCTACAGGGATGTGGATCGGGTCGCACCGGTCAGGGGCAAAATGCTTGGTAATGACTATACAGACGGATTGTCCCTCACAGCAGGGCTGGATCACGGCAACATTACCCATATCGGCGGAGCGGTGGTTTGGACGATCGAAGAGGGAGTTCGGGTTCTCTACACCGCTGACGGAAGAGGGGGCGCAATCGAAGCGAAACGCATCCTCATCGCCACTGGAGCCCTGGAACGCCCGATGCCGCTACCGGGCTGGACCTTGCCTGGCGTGATGACGGCGGGGGCAGCACAGATTCTGTTGAAGCAATCCGGCGTCCTGTCAAAAAACGCGGTTCTGGTCGGATCGGGACCGCTGCTTTACCTGATCGCCGCGCAGATGATACGAGCGGGCACACCACCGCTGGCACTGGTCGAAACGCAGACAAGGGCAGATTTTCTGCGGGCTCTTCCGCATTTGGGTGGAGCCCTTCGCGGTTGGCGATATCTGCTCAAGGGGTTGACGATGCTATCGGAAATCCGTCGCGCCGGGGTGCGCCGCTACACTTCCGCGATGAGTATTTCGATTGAAGGAGAAGCTTCCGCCGACGGCATCCGCTTTACTGCGGGGGGGAAGCCCCGACATATTCCCTGCGACACAGTGCTCTTGCATCACGGTGTCGTACCTAACACACAGGCGGCCCGCTCCATTGATGTGGCGCATCACTGGGACTCAGGGCAGAACTGCTTCGTGCCTAGCCTCGATGACTGGGGCGGGACTAATGTCGAAACTGTCCATATCGCCGGTGACGGCACTGGCATCGGCGGCGCGAAGGTAGCCGCATTGGCAGGCCGCCTCGCAGCGTTGAAAACGGCCGCCGATCTGGGTGCGATTTCGACGATCGAGAGGGACACGGCCGCCAAACCAATTCGGCGCCGCATCGCGCAAGAGCTGGCGGTACGCCCTTTCCTTGACAGCGCCTTTCCACCCGCAATCGAAGCCACAAAGCCCGCCGACGCGACTATCATCTGCCGTTGCGAGGAAATCACTGCCGGAGATATTCGTCGCCATGCCGGGATCGGCTGTGTGGGTCCGAACCAGGCCAAGGCCTTCAGCCGTGCCGGAATGGGACCATGCCAAGGCCGGTATTGCGGACTGACTGTGAGCAGCCTGCTGGCCGAAGCGAACAGCGCTACGATGGACGAAACCGGATACTATCGGATCAGGCCACCGTTGAAACCCGTGACTCTTGGCGAACTGGCAGCGATGGGCGGTTCAGTGAACAGCGCAAACAACTAAGAAAGAAGACTTCATGACCGAACGTATCAACACCAGCCGACGCATGAGCAAGATCGTCAAGCACAACGGCGTCGCATTTCTCTGCGGGCAGGTTGGCGAAGGAGCCACGGTGGCCGAACAGACTCGAGAGTGCCTGTCTCGCGTCGATGCGCTTCTGGACAAAGCGGGTTCGTCGCGGGAACATATGTTGCAAGCAATCATCTGGCTATCCGACATGGCGGATTTTGGCGAGATGAACGACGTTTGGGATAGCTGGGTTCCCGCCGGGCACGCCCCGGCTCGCGCTTGCGGCGAGGCAAAGCTCGCCCGGCCGGATCTGAAAGTCGAGATCATCATCACCGCTGCGTGTAATACATGACGGCAAGCGGTTTGGAAACGGATTGATACAGCAACCCAAGTTGCACTTGCACACAGACCAATACAATGAATCGAAAGCCAACTTTATCTGAGCTTTGAGTACGGCAGTAGGCACATTCTGGTGGAACCGTAGCGCCCCCCTTTAGTGGGGTTTGCGTTATAGGGGGGCGCTACTTTGGCCGAGGAAGGCTTGCTTACGAGTGAGTGGCCCGCGTCTTCACGGTGCCGATGACACCCTTTCGGAGGGGTACGAATGCTTCCTTGACCAGGTGTTTCGAGTTTTCTCGAACGATGTTTGCAACGTAAGTGGTTTAATTTTCAAAGTACTTTCACCCAGCTTACATTTTAGAAATATTCCAACCTGTCTGTTTCTCAATCCGCGAGCAAGCCAACGTTGCGACTAACCTTTTGCACAGTGTCCGTGATCTTCAGTGGCAGTCGCTCCATGGGTGGATAATTCATAGGTCATGGTTGGAAAATGGAGGGCCAACGTCCAGACTTCGTCGGGTTTGATGTGGATGAACGTCACCCCATCAAGACCGTGTGCAACGGAGGCCGGGCCTTCTGTACCCTGAACAATCATGCGCGCTTCCGAGAGGTCTCCGTTCTGAAACACCTGAATCTCCTCTCCAGATACATCCGATGTGCATCTGAATTCAGTTTCTTCGGCAGTGGCCGCGGATGCAGACATGATCGCTATCAAGATTACGGCTTTATTCATCTTTGTATTTCCTCGTTTTCTGGAATTGGCTTTTTGGGCTTGAGTGATCCCGCAAACGGATGGACCCAAGGTGTGGTGTGGAGTGTTCTTCTTAAGTGTACTCAAGCGGTCGCAAGGGTTCTTCCAAAGCTCACGCAAACCCTCAAACCCGGGTCATTGTCCTCCGCGACGACTATTGCCCCATGCCGTACTGCAACAGCCTTTACGAGGGATAAGCCAAGCCCGTTTCCCGTTTCGTTTCTGGTGCCGTCTGCCCTGAAGAATGCGTCAAAAATCTTGCTGATTTGAGACGGGGGAACTCCCGGTCCATTGTCTTCCACAACAAGCTCAACGCAATCGGATTTGGCCATCAGGGAAATCTTGATCCAAGAGCCTGATGGGCAATACCGGAGTGAGTTATTTACAAGATTGACGAGCAACTGCTTCAGCATGTTTTCATCGCCTCGGATCAATACCGTATCGGCGTTATACTCTGCCGAGATGTGTTTTTCCTCGTCTATCGCAACTGGATAGAAGGTTTCGACAATGTCTTCGACGATTGCGCTCAGGTTCACTGTCGCAAAGTGGTCCTTGTACCCGCCAGTCTCAATACGAGAAATTCTCAGGATCGTGTCGAAGACAGCGCTGAGACGTTTCAGTTCGCTTTCCAGTTCGTAAAGCGTTGGACGCGGGTCGCCGCCATACTCGACTTCGCTATAGACCTGCTGCAATGCCAAGAATCCATGGGATAACGGCGTCTTCAGGTCATGAGCTATCGTGACCGCGGTTGTTTGCGTGCTGATGAGCAGACTCGACAGCCGGTCGAGATGCC
Source organism: Ruegeria sp. YTSC199 (assembly GCF_059609725.1). Classification (NCBI taxonomy): domain Bacteria; kingdom Pseudomonadati; phylum Pseudomonadota; class Alphaproteobacteria; order Rhodobacterales; family Roseobacteraceae; genus Ruegeria; species Ruegeria sp. YTSC199. The sequence continues at coordinate 145,184 of NZ_JBXWMF010000009.1, read as the reverse complement.
GGTTTATCAAACGAGATACCCGATCAATCTGATCGTTTGCTTCTGAAATGGGCAGGCGAATGTCTGTGTCCCCTTGTGAGACAAGATCGAGGGTTCGCTCAATCCGCTGGAGTTTGCGATAGCTTTGCGAGCTGACGTAGTATCCCAGCCCCAAAACGGTGGCAGTTGTCGCGAGCGTCAACAACAACAATCCTTCCCAAAGCGTCGTCAAAGCTTGATTGAGTGATGTCAGGCTGCGGGCAACCACCGTGCGATAACTAAGATAGTCGGAGGCGTGAAGCAGGTAGACAGGAGCAGACCCACCGATTGCCACGAAATCCGGATCCACCTCATGCCAGCCATTTGTATCGGGTACTTTCGCGACAGATCCGGCGAGTGCCGAATTGTGTTTGTCAAACAGAGCGATCATGTGAAGCCCTGATCGATTGGGACTGTTCAGATGTTCAATTGCCCGCTGAACTGCGTCTGCGCCACCGTCCAACAGTATCTCGTGAAGTAGGAGTTCTTCTTCAAGGATTTGTTGCTCAAGGTTAAGGCGGAGCCTGTCTTCTAGCGCCAGGTAAGCCGCGTACCCGAAAATGGCAGTGATGATCCAGACCACCAGTGCGGCGTAACAAGCGGTCCGGAACGGGGCACCTGAGAAAATGCTAGCGCGGTCCATGAAGGCTGTATCCAACATTTCGAGACGTATGCAGAAGAGGCGTATCAAAAGGCTTGTCAATCTTTGACCTCAGCCGGCTGATATAGGTCTCGATCACAGTCGAATTCGGGTCGAAATTGTAGTCCCAGACTTGTTCCAGAAGCATGGTGCGGGTCACGATCCGTCCTGAGTTTCGCATTAGAACTTCAAGAAGCGAGAACTCACGCGGCAACAATTCTATTGTCTCATTTTGTCGCTTGACGACCCTGCTGAGCAGATTCATCGAAAGGTCGTGGACGTGAAGTTCGGTCGTTGTAACTCCGGCAGAGTGGCGTTTGATAATGCTATACAATCGCGCAAGTAGTTCGGAGAAATGAAAGGGCTTCACCAGATAATCATCGGCTCCCTCAGTCAAACCTTCAACTCTATCTTGAACATCTCCGATCGATGTGAGGAACAGAACAGGGGTCTGCTTCTTGGCCGCCCGCAGGGCTTTCAGAACGGAAAGACCGTCCATTCCCGGCAACATTCGATCAAGGATGATGGCGTCACAGTCATTATACAGGCAGTAGGAAAGGGCATCGCGACCGTCTTCATACCATTCCACACTGAAGCCGTTAGCTTGCAGGCCTGAACAGACGAAGTCAGCGGTCTTTTTGTCGTCTTCCGCGACGAGTATTTTCATTCTGTGCGCCTCCTAGACAGTCGGTGCCTGTTCCAAGAAACGTGACCGATTCAACCGTAGATAAGACCCAGCCATATCAAGATGGCTGAGTCCATTTGGCAAAAGGCTGCAGACTAGAGGCTCAACGTTTCTTCGACCGCTTTGACCTGCAGTCTTGCCAGCCCGAGGTTTGCCGATTTCTTGTCCAATGCGACATACACAAAAATATTGGGATTTTTTTCCAACGGACGGACAAGGTGAAACTGCTTACCCAGCGTGATCAAAATGTCTTCGATGGAATCGTTGAGCTTCAGAGCTTCGATAGCCTGCAGTTTTGCACGAACCACTTCAACATTAGCCGCGCCTGCTGTTTCGAGATCAATCTTGGAGCCGCCCTCCGTGCCGAGTATGAGGCCGGTGTCACTGTCGACAAGACATGCTCCTAACAGACCTTTGATTTCACCGAGTTTCGAAATGTCTAACGACATGTTTGGCTCCTTTTTTACCTTGGAATTGTTTGCCTGACCCATACTCGGCTTCCGAGGGGCCGGACGGTTCAGATCGTTTGCGGATGGAATAGTGATGGTGTATTTCTGAACCAGGCCGGCCTTTTCACCGAACTTGGAAATCACAGAGGCTATGTTGCCCTTGGGCTTTGGCATTAGTTATCCAATCACTGTGATTTTGGGAGTGGCGTACCGAAGCGCGGCTTCACCAGTTCGGGCTACGTGAGCACGGAGGAACAGGCGGTCTACCAGCAGGTCATCTAAGTTTGGGAGGGTTTTAGATCTCTGCGCGGCGCGACACCTCAAACATGGCGCAGTCTTAGAAAACGGCGTGTCTTGAGTTCGTGCGTGTCCGCGGGTGTGGCCCAGGAATTTCAGTGCAGTAACAGAAGCGAGACTTAAGTATTGGGCGTGACTAGCCGAAACGAAAAACGCGTTTTCAGCATTTAAGTAGAACGTGAACCACAAATGCCCGATTTCGAAGTTAACACCAGCCAGCCCGGATAGCACTTGACTCAGCATTTGACCCCCGCCTCATTACTCAACAATCAAGCAGCGACTAGAGTGTAGGGGATTTTAACTGACCTTTCGGCAAACTTAAAAAATTGTAAGGTTTGGCTTTTCGGAAGAGATAGCCCCTCAATCCTCTTGAGAAATTTGGCTACAAGCATATTAAGTTAAACAATTGGTCAGGAGATAATTTTTGGCTTGGCGCCCATAGAGCAATGATAGGACAGGGTTTTTAGGCCTGACATGCTTTTTGCGCCACTACAACAGAGCCATGCGCCAAGAATTTTCCCAAAGAGAAACTCATCATGATATAGAGAAATACGAATATTAAGTTGTTGCGATGCAATTAATCGACAACACTGGGCAAAAGTTGATTTGGGAGGTCACAATGCTTCGTATGTTGTTAAGCTTTACCGCACTGGGATTAGCGCCAATGGGTGTCTTCGCCGACGCTGTCCCAAGTGAAGGGGCGGCTGAAGGCTTGTTCTCGGACCAACCTTACTCTCCCTATGCCAACCGATCCTTTCCTGAACGCCCGCTCTGGGGGGATACCCACCTTCACACAGGACTTTCACTGGACGCGGGTGCGTTTGGGAACACCCTGCTGCCCGATGATGCCTGGCGTTTCGCTAAGGGCGAGCAGGTCATTTCTTCGACTGGTCAGCCAGTCAGGCTGGCCCGGCCTTTGGATTGGATGGTCCTCACAGACCACACGGATTTGATGGGATTTGCCCCGGACCTGCAGGCAGGCAAACCCGGTGTTCTTGCCGATCCAAAAGGTTTGGAGTGGTACGAAGGTTACAAAGCCGGTGGAGAAGAGGCCGGTAAGGCCGCATTCGACATTATTACCAACTTCTCGCAAATGACTCTGCCGGAAGTTCTTCTGGAATCTTACAGTCCGGGTGCCGACGCTTTTGCCTTCACTTGGGAAAACATTGTTCTTGCGGCAGAGCGGCATAACGACCCCGGCAACTTTACCGCTTTCATCGGCTTTGAGTGGACCTCGGTACCGAAAGGTTTCAACCTGCACCGGAACGTCATGTTGCGTGATGGGCCAATCAGGGCACTTCAAATGGTACCTCCGGTCACGCAACCTCCCTACGGTGATACCGATCCAAAGGCGCTTTATGCCTGGCTTGAAGAGTATCAGGAGAAAACTGGCGGACGCGCAGTTGCATTTGCTCATAACGGCAACCTGTCCAATGGATGGATGTTCCCAACCGAAGACACGTATCATGGCGGTAAGGTAGACGAGGATTACGTCGCTGCCCGTGCGAAATGGGAGCCCCACTACGAAGTCACTCAGATCAAGGGCGACGGCGAAGCGCACCCCTACCTGAGCCCAGATGATGAATTCGCGGATTACGAAAACTGGGATGTCGGCAACCTCGATATCACTGAACTCAAAACCGACGACATGCTGGCGGGCGAATACGCCCGAGAGGCACTGAAGCGCGGCTTGATGCTGGAAGAAAAATTCGGCGTGAACCCCTATAAGTTCGGCATGGGCGGCGCGACGGACAGCCATACGTCTCTGACGACTGCCGAGGAAGACAACTTCTTTGGAAAATCCGTAAGTGTTGAACCTTCGGCCACAAGGATCAAGCATCCTTTCATCGCGAATGATCTTGGCGAAATTCCCGGCGACCTCCTTGTTGCGTCCGGTTACACGGCCGTATGGGCGACTGATAACACACGTGCTGCGATTTTCGATGCGTTCAAGCGGCGCGAAACCTACGCGACTACCGGACCGCGGATTGGCCTGCGGTTCTTTGGTGGGTGGGATTTCAACGACGCTGATGTTGAAACGCGCTTTCTGGCAAATGTTGGCTACACGAAGGGTGTTCCAATGGGGTCCGACATGCGCCCGCGCGAGGGTGATGGCGCGCCCTCATTCCTGATTGCTGCACTGCGCGACCCGGTTGGCGCCAACTTGGATCGCGTGCAGGTGATAAAGGGATGGCTCGATTCCGAAGGTGCTTTGCAGGAAAAGGTCTACGATGTGGCGTGGTCGAACGACCGTGTTGCGGATCAAAACGGCAAAATCCCTGCGGTTGGAAACACCGTGGATCTGGAAACCGCCAGTTGGACCAACACTATCGGCACAGCCGAACTGGTCACCGTTTGGTCTGATCCTGATTTCGATCCGAATGCGCGGGCATTTTATTATGTACGTGCGCTCGAAATTCCGACCCCACGTTGGGTGCTGTACGACAAACTGAGGTTTGGTGCCGAGTTGCCAGAAGATGCGGTGCTTACGCATCAGGAACGCGCGTATTCCTCTCCGATTTGGTACACCCCGGCAGAGTGAACCTTTCTTCGCGGCGATTTGGAGACCGAGGTGACGCCCTTTGCCTCGGTCCCCTTCACTGGCGTGAGAAACACCCTGAGTTACAATTCCTTGCAAATATCAGCTGGCTGATGCCAGCATCAATACATAAAGCCGGATCGCGTTTCACGCAGGAGCCTTCATGCGAATAGTGAAAGAACCTCTGTTCCATTTCTTCTTGATCGGAGCTGCCATATTCATTTGGTTCCACATTATTTCTCCGGATAAAGACACCGTCGCAGATCCAGAGACGATAGCGATAAGAGAAAGCGATGCCGCGCTGCTTGCTGCACAATTCGAAGCCAGGTGGAAACGTCAACCAAGCGATGCCGAGCTGCAGGCTTTGGTCGATGCCTCCATTCGCGAAGAGGTTCTGGTCAGAGAAGCCAGAAAGCTTGGCCTGGATCGCGGAGATAGTGTGATCAGGTCGCGGTTGAGTCAAAAGATGGATTTTCTGACTGAAGCCATCGCCACGTCAGTTGTTCCGGAAGACGAAGATCTGGCGGTTTTCCTCCAACAAAATCCGGACCGCTACGCGACACCCAATAAAATTGCGTTCACTCAGGTATTTCTTGGTGAGAAGCCAAGTGAGGCCGACGTTGAAAGGGCACTGGCGGCCCTGCGTAAGGAACAAGAGATTTCCGGCTTGGAAAGCGCGACACTGCTGCCTTCATCGATGCCCCTGACCGCGACACGGGTAATCGACTCGGTCTTTGGAACCGGATTTTCCGAAGGTCTCGCCAATCTCGAAGAAGGTCAGTGGCTGGGGCCGGTCCAGTCGGGTTACGGGGTCCATCTGGTTCAGGTTTTGACCGCCGAACCCAGTCGGATACCTCCCTTGCCAGAGATTCACGATGAAGTGCTGCGGGATTGGCGTCGCGCAATGAGCGAAGATCTGGCACAGGCGCAATACGAGGCTCTTGCCGATAATTATGAGATCATAGCACCTGATCTAACAGGTCAGGCCAAATGAGAGTCATACTCTGCTTGTTGTATACTCTCATGCTTGCGTGGCCCGCGGGTAACGCTGCTGCACATGCGCTTGATCCGGGATACCTGGAAATTCGGCAAATCGCTTCGGATACCTGGAGCGTTCATTGGCGAAAACCCGATGTGAATGGTCAACCGATGGCGATTGACGCGGTGTTTCCGGGTGGTTGTACACCCGCGCGCGGCCCTGACCCAATTTCCGATGGCCGAGCGTGGGTATCCTCCTGGGTTGTCGAGTGCCGCGCGGATATCGCGGGTCAACCCATTGCGATCGAAGGTCTGGAGGCCCAACAGAACGACGTGTTGGTCCGTTTTCATCCCCTGCAGGCTGAGCCCGCAACGCTTCGTTTAACCCCGGATGAAGCCGTCCAGACCATACCTTCTGAACAGTCCACATGGTCCGTTTTCATCGCGTATTTCCAGTTGGGTTTCGAACACATACTGGAAGGCTGGGACCACCTGCTGTTTGTCTTCGCGCTGTTTATACTGGTCCGCGATCCCTGGAGGCTGGTAGGAGCCGTAACAGCGTTCACGCTTGCCCATTCGATAACACTGGCACTGGCAACGTTCGGCGTTTTGAATGTTCCCGGTCCGCCGGTCGAGGCCGTCATTGCGCTTTCAATAGTTTTTCTGGCGATGGAGATCGTCAAGGGCAGCGAAGGTCGGTTCCGGCTTTCAGAAAAAAAACCATGGATCGTTTGTTTCGGGTTTGGGCTTTTGCATGGCCTTGGTTTTGCAGGCGCTTTGGCCGACATCGGGCTCCCCTCAAACGATATTCCAGCAGCCTTGCTTGCCTTCAACCTTGGTGTCGAAGCCGGGCAACTGAGTTTTGTCGGAGTTATGGCTGTTCTGGTTATGGTATGGCGATTTATTGCGCTTCCTGTCAGTCAAATGGCGACGCTAGTTACAGCTTATGGCATCGGTTCAGTGTCGATGTACTGGCTCATAGAACGGGTCAGCAGTTTTTAATCGTGGTGGCGGTTCAAAGCCCGCTTCTTTTGCTTCTTCATTCACGCGGTTTGCAAAGTTCGTCACTTGGTGCTCTGCAGTCAACGTTCGCTACCTTTCGCATTAGTGACTGGAGGCAGCCCGAAGCAGACCTTCATTAATAAGCTTTGTAATTACAGCTGTGCGGATAAACTTGCCCGCCGCCTTTTTCAAAGCAAAGACGGCTTATTGTCCAAAGCGGTCATAGCGCTCCATCCGCTCACACGAGAAACTGGCCTACGTAAAAGACGCCAATATAAATGCCAAGTTTTTAATAAGATGGCATTCCGAATCTTACCGAACTGACCGTCCGTGCTTACACCTTTTTAACGGCTGGGAGATCAATGCCGGTTCTTGACGTCTTATTGCATATTGCGTCAATCAACTGGCATCTGAGGTCGAACAAAAAACGAGCGTCCGCCGATGAAATACTGTCTAGCTGGAACCGAGAAATCGTGGTTGTCTTGGTTGAAATAACATCAATTCCGTTTGATTTTGGAAAGCCGGTCTGGATAGTCATTCGGAAACTTCCAGATTGCCTGGCCTTCTGCTCTCACCAGTCCACGCTCACCTGCATCGAGCGGAGTGAGGAGCGTCATGAAAATGTCGCTACTGGCCCAAGGAGATGTGCGGAAAAACGAGTGGCCATTGCCAACCGCGGATTCTTCCGCGTCTGTGACGTCTATGATCTCCAAGTTGTCCAGCCCAGTGAGCGCTTGCGGTAGCTCAGGCCAGACATCTTCTTCTTCGGACCAAGTTTGACCGAGGCGGTCGCGCCCAAAGACAAGGCTGGACATTCGCAGCGCTGAATCCGTACCGGAAGTGTAAATGGACAGGCGGTCTACGCCGTTGAGCACACCATCAGCAAGCGCGTGGCCAACATAGCTGCGGTCAAGATCGCTGCTGATCAGTATGACGTTACCCAACCGCGGGCCGTTACCACCGCGGCTCAACAACGCGACTTGATAAGTGACCTCAAAAGCCAGGCGCGAACCTGCGCTGTAGCCGATGAGATTGATCCGTTGAGCATTAGTGTTCGCAGACAAAAACTCAATCAAAGACCTAAGATTGCGGCGTGATGCTGTCGCCGATTCCTGATCCTTGAAATAGGCAAACCTGTTTGGTGTTGCAGTCCAATTATAGGCGATAAGCGCGCCTTGATAGCCCAAGAAGTGTTCGATTTCACGAGCAACCAGCGTCGAATACTCAAAATCGACATTGTAACCGTGAACATAGATGTGGACGTCTTTGTTCTTGGACAGCGCCAATTGATCATTAACTTCGCGCGCAAAGTCGGCTCCAACCACTCTCATCTCGGTTTCCGAAGGCGCGGCTGGATAAAGCGCGGCTACGCTGTATGGCAATACGCCGATTTCACTGACATCGGTCACGTTTAACAGGTATTTCCGATCCCTTGTGCCCTGCATGGTGATAGCAACGAATTCCTGCCAATCTCGGACGCTGGGAGAAAGTTCGACCTTAGCGACTCCGGCGCGCGAAAGCTGGCCGCGTTCATTTGAGTAGTGAGGTTGCTTGTCTTCGGGCGAGGCAGGCTCTCTGTCCGTGACATAAAAGAGCTTCGATTGCTCTTGCAGCTCAATATCGATGTCTTGAGGGAACGGGTTGAAACTGGTCTGCGTATACAGAAGCGGAGCAGGCATCAGTTCGATACTGTTAAAGGAGCCCTCACCACATCCGAACAAAGCAAGGCCGGATAATACAACAAAAGTTGAACCAAACCTATTCAGAGCAATTGGATGAGGTACTTTGCGTTTGGCAAAACTTTTCATTCAGGCTTCAGCTCGCTTTCATCGGCAGAGATTTTCTTGGTAGCTCAACTATTTTGATTCCGTCTGCTCCGGTATTTTGAGCTCTTCCGGGTCGGACGTGTAAAATGGCGTCATAATCTGCACGCCAGCGGCATTGAATTCTTCCAACACGGCCCAGTTAAGGTTTGATCTTGCCAAAGCAGGAGGCATTTCAACTTTGGAGTACGCCATCAGTTCGTAAGTCACATCGTGGCTTCCCAACACTGGTATTTGCACTGACGGTTTTGGAACGCTGCGAATACCATCAACCTTGCTTGCCGCCGCGAGCAAGAGATCCCTTATCTTGTCGGGGGCTTCTTCGTACCCGATGCCAACGGTTACAACGATCATCAACCCGCGTGATCCGCCGGTCTGGCTCATGTTCACGACCTCGTCCGAGATAATCTTGGAGTTGGGAATGCTAACCAGTTCGTTCTGGCGGGTCCGGATATGAGTTTCCAGCATCGACATGCTTTCCACCAAGCCGACGTTCTGCCCGACCTTTATTCGGTCACCCTCCATGATGGAGCGCTTGTACATAACCACCAGGCCATTGAGGAAATTAGAAGCAATCGAGTTGGCGCTCAACGTGAACATAATGCCAAGCATTACTGATATTCCCTGAAACGCAGCTCCGTCTGAGCCCGGAATATAGGGAAACGCGATCACAAAAGCCGCGATGATTACCAGTACCCGGACAATGCGATAAGTTGGCCAAACCCAACGCTTCTCGAAGTTCTCGATCTTGAAGAACCCGATTTCGATATTTTGGAATGTCAGGCGCAACAGTTTGATGATGAAGCTTGTCACGAGAATAATAAATGCAATCGTCAACAGGTTGGGAAGCTCGTCCGCACCCGTCCGCAAAAGGGCAACAACCGGTTTCGCAACGAGGTTCAAGAAGACTGCGGCAATCGGCTTGGTTAGGGGAAATTCGAAGAGAACACGCCCAATGTAGTAGGTCGCGGCGATGGCGAGAATGACGACAACCAGGGCCTTGAACAGCAGTTTCTGGGTCGCAATGACGGAACTTGCATCAACGACTTTGCCGGTTTGCTCTTCCAGTTTGTTGACCCATCGCCGGATCCTTGCCTCGGCCAAACGTCCCCAGCGCTTTCGCGCATACCAGAAGGCTGCACAAAACAAGGCAAACACCAGCGTCCAAACAACCACATAGATGCCGCCACGAATATAGGCCGCTGGAGTTCTTGCATCCCGATAAGCTTGAATCGCATCAGCGACCTGCATTGTACGAAGTTCCAAGACAATTTCGATAGGTGCGCCTTCAATGGTGGCATCGATATCAGTGACGAAAACGATCAGTTCATCATTAGCGTAGACAGCCGGGCCCAACCCTTCTGAACGTGTATCGACTCGGGCAGGTGAATCAGGGTCGATTTTTGCAGCTTCGATAATTCGAGAAGAGACCAAAGCGGCGCGTTGATCCGCTGGGATCGAGCGCGCACCCACGATCTCAAAATAGGGTTTGCCGTCGATCTCGACCGTTGCGATGTTCCCCGCTATTTCTAACGCGGCTGAAGCAGTTGAACTGTGGTTTTGATCTTCCTCTGCCCGAGGCGGAGAGGCGAAAAGGCAAAGCAGGATCGAGAATAGAAGCAACCATCCCAACGGCTGAATAGCAGTTTTCCGCTTCGTCATTTTGAATACCCCCCCACCCCTTAATAGTACTGATTGGCTTCGTACTCAAAAGCTTGTCCCAAATTCGAGTGAAACCGCTGAGAGTTTCACTTTGCGAGTATCAAAGTCGCGAATACCGAAGGGCTTTCCGCTGAACCGGAAAAACGAGTCTCGGACTTAGCGACCCACGCGGCAAACCAGTTAAGACTTGCTAAAAAAACGGCTAACGCCGTCCCACCCAGCATCAGGTGGCGCAGTCATGAACTCACGACATCTCTGGCGATAGATTTCAACCAACTTCTCGTTCGATGAACGCTCAGCATATCTAATAAACGCTGCGTAAGCTTCGGCCCATTTTTGAGAACAATACAACCCGTAGCAAACTTTCCATTCTTCAACGTCTCGTTTGACTTCCGGGCTGCATGGAAAATTGCAGTTATCTCCTTTTTCGCCCAATAACTCGAAGATACGAGTTGGCTTTTTAGTTCCGGCTGGAGCCACAACATCAATTTCGCGGGTTATGAATATGTCGCCGGTTTGGCGCAGCACTGTTTCCGTGACCAATGCTCTGGTCCCATACACTTTACACAACGCCTCAACCCGTGAGGCCAGGTTTACCGCTGCACCCAACGCCGTGTATTGCATACGGTTCATAGATCCCACATTCCCTACAACCACAGTATCACAATGCAGACCGAACCGCGTCCGCACCGGATGCAAGGGCGATGAGTGTCCCGAAGCATTGAACTCGTCTTCCGCGCGCATGCAGGCCAACACAGCGCGGCAAGCATTTTCGCAATGGTCGTCGTCACGGTCAGGAGCGTTCCAGAGCGCCATTACGGCGTCCCCGATGTACTTGTCCACTATCCCATTGTGGGACGTGATGTGATGTTCCTGTTGAGAGAAATACTCTGAAAGAGCAGGCATAAGATCGGACGGAACAACGCCTTCAGTTTTGCTCGTGAAACCCTCTATGTCGGAAAACAATATCGTTACCGGTCTCGATTTGCCGCCAATTTCAACCCGCTCGCCTCGCGCTACAATGGATCGTACGAGACTTTTGGGGACATAGGCACCAAAGCTTGCAAGGCCCGTCTTCATGCTCCTCATTGCGTCATTCAGATCCGAAACTTCCACTATCCGAGACTGCAAGAGCACGTTGCTACTGAGGTCAAAGTTTCGAATTCGCTTGGCCTCCGCCGTTACCCGTTGCAGGTTCCGGCTCAGGAAATGCGCGATTACGCCCATTAAGAGCACTGCAAACACAAGCGCCACCGCACTGAGCTGTATCACGTGAAGGGTTGACGCCTTCAGTGCGCCTACAAATTCGTCTTCAGGAACAACAAAGCCGAGAACAAGTTCCAACCCATGTACGACCGGTACTGGCGCTACAGAGGCAATGTAAGGTTCTTTGTCTTCTCCAATTGAAAACCGAAAATAGGATTGGCTATCCGCTCTCCAGCGCTTCAGAGCAATCTCAACGGCCTCGTTGTCAAGCTCCGGAAATGCCCCCTTAGAGATTGGTAGGAAGCGTGTTTTCCGCCCCTCATTTCTGGAACCCGTAACTGCGATAAACTGGCTGGCCCGACCTGTCATGAATGCGTACCCGCCGTCACCGACGCGTATGTCTTCAATGATCCTTCCGAGTTCCGACATCGTGATGTCAGCACCTGCGACACCGATCAATGACCCGGTTTTGTCCATTATTTTTCTAGAAAAAGTTATGCCCAAACGACCAGTGCTCTCGAAGCGATAAGCTGGGGAGACAAAAACACCGGGATTTGCAACGGCACCCTGATACCAAGGGCGGGATCTGGGGTCGAACTCCGGAGGGCCTTGCAAGAACTCCACGTGGCGATCATTCGAGTTGGCCCAGTGGTAGCGCTCCAAAACCACCCCATCCGATAGGTCTATGGCTCTTAGAACTCGGGTGGCACCTTCAGGTGGAGGCAAACTTGTTGGCCCGAATGCCTCCAGACCTTTTGGCAATTGGATGTTTTGATAAAAGGCGCCATCTTCTTGAAAGCCGAAATAGATACCGTAAAAGTGCTCATCCTCTTCGACAAGTGAACTCATTACGTCCAGCATTGACAAAGAGCGAGCCTCGCTGGGAAAGTCGCCGACCATCGATGCGGCAACGCCAACAACAGATGCGGCTTCGTTTATCGTTCCAAGAATACTGGATACGGATCTGTCGCGGGCCTCAAGCATGTCTTTTCTGGCCGTATCCAAAGCCAGGTTGCGTTGATCGAAATACAGATAGGATACAATGCTCCCAATCAGAGCAACTGAGACGAGGGCGAAGACCGCAGTCACACCAATCTGAAGGCGTATTTTCATTTGATCTTCGGCACGAAGTGTCCGCTAAGCTATCTAATTTACTTTACTATTAGCAAATTGGCGCGACAGTTGCGAGCATTCGACGGGTTGGCCTTCCAATTCGACACTACCGGATTGCGGATTTGCTATGCCCCTTCGATACCTGAGGAGCTGGGTTGCCCACACGCGAATGTACAAAGTAGTTGTAGCAGTATGGCACATACCTCGTCTGCGCTTCACACTACAGATCGAAATCGCAAAGATAGACTGGAGACCGGCGCCAGATCCGAAAAATATGATTCCTGTCAAAGGCATAGATTAACGCCCGCTCCTGAAAAGCAGGTTGTAGTGTTGGCATTTGAAACGCACGGTGGGAGTGGTTCGGCATCTAGACTTTGCAAAGTCTGCTTTCTGCGCATCGCAGACCTTCGCGAGAATTCATGCAAAAAGGCCAAATGGAACCCAAGGTTCCTTATGGAGGCCCTTTGCGGGTTGAGCGCCGCAAGAGGTCATAACCGCAACGACTACGCCAAAAACTAGTCGAATTCATCATTACGGCAGAAAATCGCGCAGCGCGGAACTATGGCAAACTACGCAAGCTTATGGGGTTTGTGAAGTGCTTTGCGCATACCTACAATCGGTGTAGGGGCGCTCATAACGCTGCATCCCCACCATTGATTTTACTCACAAAAATTGAAGACATTCGCCCAAAATATTGCGCGCCATTTGCGCATAAGTTTGCACGATTTGCCCATAACAATACGCTGTTCGAGAAACGCGTTCAATTGATGGTAGTCACCGCACATCTTCTTCAACTAAAACCGGGCGCTTCTCAATCAAGAGTGCTTTCTGATTGGAAATATTCAACCCTGATCATAGAGAAGCAGTTCATTCGCGGGCTTGTGTTAGATCCCGGCTTCAAGAAAGGATATTGCCGTGCCCGCGAAGTGAACGCGTCCAAATCGGCGCGCTCACTCCATTTGGTATTGCCTGTCACTACGGAGGCTAGAGCGATGTATTACTCTGCGGCAACCGCTTCCTCTGCTAGTGCCGGGTAATCGGTGTACCCTTTTTCATTGCCGCCGTAGAGGGTAGTTGGATCGAGCTCATTCAGAGCGGCGCCTTTCTCCAACCGGTTGACAAGATCAGGGTTTGAAATAAACGGCCGGCCAAAGGCCACCAGATCGACGGCTCCGGTTTCAACCGCTTCAACCGCCATTTCCCGGTCATAAGCGTTGTTGCCCATTTTCGCACCGTTAAACAATTCATAGAGCGCCTTCAGATCGCCACCTTCCGGAATATCGCGCGGGCCGCCGGTCTGTCCCTCCACGAGATGGAGATAGGCCAGCCCATAGCCATTCAGCAATTTGACCGCATGGGTGAATGTCGCCTGCGGGTCGCTGTCGGAGATGTTGTTGGCGTCCGAGAATGGGCTGAGGCGGACACCAACGCGGTCGGCGCCCCAGACATCGACAACCACGTCCATGACCTCTTTCAGGAACCGTGCTCTATTCTCGACAGGACCGCCGTATTCGTCTTCACGCTTGTTGGATTCGTCCCGCAGGAATTGATCGATAAGGTATCCGTTGGCTGCATGGACCTCGACACCGTCGAAACCGGCCTCTTTGGCGTTTTCCGCGGCCCTCCGGTAGTCCGCAACGATGCCAGCAATTTCTTCGATGGCCAGAGCCCGCGGTTCAGATGTTTCAACAAACTGCTCACCATCAAACGTCTTGGCCTTAGCTCCAATTGCGGATGGTGCAACAGGAGCGCCACCATCCTGCTGTAAGCTGTAATGCGAAATCCGGCCCACATGCCAAAGCTGGATTACGATCTTCCCGTCCTTGGCATGGACGGCCTCAGTCACTTTTTTCCAGCCGTCGATCTGCGCTTCGGAATAGATGCCGGGCGTCCAGGCGTAGCCTTTGCCTTGGGGCGAGATTTGCGATGCTTCCGTGATGATCAGACCAGCATCTGCCCGCTGCGCGTAGTACTTGGCCTGCAATTCATGGACACTGTCATCCTCGGCTCTTGCCCGGTTGCGGGTCAGTGGCGCCATGACAATGCGGTTTTTCAGCTCGATTGCACCAGCTTTGATGCCGGAGAACAGTTTTTCATCAGCCATTGCTGCTTCCTTCTTGGTAAACTTCGTTCAGATATTATTGTACCGATCAGTCCAATATTAGGGTCACTGTCTCTTGATTGAGTTTGTTTTAGATTTCATTTCCCTATGGTGGCAGGAGGCCTTATGGCGATATCACCAACCGGGCTTGTTTCAGGGTTTGCGATATCTGCTCAGCGGGAACGCCCGCCTTGCGCAAGGCTAGTGTGCCGATTGCAAGGGACGCAAAGGCGCGTGCCTTGTCGAGTGCCTGTCCCGGATCCGAAGGCTCAAGCGCTCTCGCAATAATCTCGTCAATACTCTCCAAATGCTGCCGCCCGAGAGTCGCCACTTCATCATCATGAGGAGCAAGCTCTGTAAGGCAATTGATCAGCATGCAGCCGTCACGACCGCCTTGCGGGTTCGCCAGAGCTTTCATTATCGCACCAACGGGGTCATCTCCGCCCGCATCTGCAACGTCACGCAGAGATTTCAAACCACGCCTTGAATAGTGCCTGAGGGCTTTGTGAAACAAAGCCTGCTTGTTGCCGAACGTTCCATAGAAGCTGGATCGGCTCAAACCCATGGCCTTGGTCAGATCGTCCACAGAAGCGGTCTCGTAGCCCTTGTGCCAAAATACGCACAAGGCTTTCTCCAAAGCCTCGGCTTCGTCGAAGGCACGAGGCCGACCCGGGCCTGCGGTCGACTTGATGTCCGTAACTGGAAGAGTTTCTTTCCTCATGGCTTAGATGTGGAATGATCAGTCCAGAAGTTCAAGATAGCGGTAGAGAATTTTTGGAATATTCAGTCCGAATTGCAGCCACGACAGGAATTTATTAGGTCGGTAGGAATGCAAAACCTCCCCATCGCGCTTGGTGTCACGCCAATATTAGGATCGGGACCTTTTGTTTTTTGCGGGAGTGTCAGAAGAAGAGGATCGTGATCGTGGAAAAGAGAGTTCACCCTCGGCACTAGTTTCCAACACTGGACAGATTGACTGGTGGCTTTGCCCAATGCGTTGATGTTGATCACTCACAAACCAAAGATCGGTTCGGTAGATCCATGGTCAATGCCCTCAACCTGTGAGGATTACTACCCCAATGTGTAACAAAGCCACGAATTCTGAACTGGTTTTACGAGTATAAAAACAGCGGGCCATCGTAAGCAAACCAACAATAATTTCAGTGCGCTAGGTTAAAAAAACGCAGTTAGCTGAAGTTAAGTTTGCCCAATGTGAACTTCTTAACTTTGGTTAGAACGATTTTTTGGCAGTATCGTTTCATGAGTTGTTAGTGAGTTCAGTGAGTAAGTAGATGTATTTGCACAAATTCGAGGGACATTATTGCGCGGTCAATGACATCCGGATGGATGATTTTGCACGTGAGTATCCGTTGTTGGACGATGCCGGCGTGCACGCACAATGGCAGAAGGGCTACTGGCAGATCACGCGGATAGCCGACATCTGGGCACGAACCGGGAAGGTACTTTCTTTGCCTTACAAAGGAGCCAACGCCTATCCATCTTTCCAGTTTGCTGAGGATGGAACCCCGCTTCCTTTGATGGAAAAAGTGTTGAAAGCCCTGCCACGTGAAATGACCCCGTGGCAATGCGCGTTCTGGTTAACCTCACCCAAATTAGAACTCGGAGGGGAAAGCCCTGCAAATCGCATTCAGACCGGCGATGATTGCATAGTCGATATCGCAGGCAAAGCTGGAGATCTGATGGCAGCTTAGTGCTAGCTTTTGGTCACTCATACGTCGTACAGCATCTGGCAAATTCGTGTCTCCTCTGCTTTTTCTGCCTCCGGCAAGAATAGCGAGATCAGGGCGCTTAAATGCCCATTCTCTTCTGAGAGTTCAGAGACAATACCAAGCAGCCCATCAATAAATAAGATTAGCCAAGAGCATACTGAAATACGGGTACTAACTAGGTCTTCGCATATCGATACCCGTTGGAGATAACCCCACCGACAAGTACAACTGCTCCGCAAATCTGTTATCTGCCGCTACGCGTAGCCGAAACTCAACAAACTCGGTTTCTGCATATTTCTGTCAAACAGACTTCACCGCTCAAACACAGCCATCATCTGCCTGCGCAATCGCGCCAGATCCTCATCCACACTAGCGGCAGGATCGCACGCGAATGTTGGCAATGCCTCCACACGGATCGTCCCGCTGCGCGGTAAATGATTGCCGCGTGGAAGTAGACTATCGCTGTCGTGGATGACAATAGGGGTGATCGTGCGACCGGTTTCTCGGGCGACTAAGACAGCACCCGCTTTAAAATCCCCGAGCGATTCTGTTTTGGCTCGGGTGCCTTCTGGGAATAGCACGATGGAACAGCGGGCAGGCATTTCCCTGACAGCCTTTATAAGCGTATCCATGGCCGTTGAACCGGAGTCCCGGTTGATAGGGACGAGACCCGCTCCATCAAAACCAGTACGCAGGAGTTTGCTGTTCCAGAACTCTGCCTTCGCCGCGAAGGTGAACCATTTGGTGTCGGGCACCACGTGCATGAGACTGAATCCATCGAGATGGCTACGGTGGTTGACCACGATGATGCTGTTGGTGTCGGCGGCGAGGGCATTCTTTTCCTCAGGACGCATCTCGACGCGGATGCTGAGGAGCCACAGCAGGCGTGAACATGATCGTTTCACCAGGCGCCAATACCAACCCCGAAACCCTCTGCGCCGAACGCAAAGAAGAGGGACAAAGGCCACGAAGAGGAAATAAAACAGGCCGATAAGAACCAGTATAGCGCGCTTGATTAGGCGTATTGGCAAAGGGTCAATGGCGCGAGTGGCGCGGTCTTGACCGTCAGGTGAAAGGGGCATGACGTCCTCTGATAGGGCCTGTGGCAGGTGCGTAAGCCGTGAATAAAGGCCACCGGAGGTCCTCCGGCAGCGCTTTGACATGCGCCACTTGAGAAGGAAGGCAGCCACCGCACACCTCTCTATCTGTCGAAGTCAATGCCAGATCAATGAGAAAAGACGACGTAGGGGAATGTATCTTGGTGCTTCAGTGTGACTTGAGTACCAACTGACCGGCCTTGGCGTAGTAAATCGGTAAACCGTCAGATGACCGGATTGAGCCCCGCAGCGGGCTTCATTTGCAAGCCATGCTAAGATACCGCCGGTCCAGTCGCACTCCGCTTAGTCGAAATTCAGCTCCGCGGTGATTTTGTGCGGAGAACATGGAGCAGGCGTTCATAGTCCGTTAGGGTTCAGCGGATCAGCGGCGCACTCATTAGCTTCTTTTTCTCGATGTCCAACTCGTCGATTCCTGCATCTCTAAGCAGCCGATGCGTCAGGTGGACCGGGTCGCGACCTGTTTGTATCGACGGCTTGAGAAAGCCCAGAAGCCATCCCGTCAGATCAAATCGGCCAAAATGCTTTGGAGCTACGTTAGCTGCAAAATTCTCAAATTCGTTTTTATCAATGGGTTTCATAGTCGCCTCCAGAAATTGTCTTTCCTCGACCATGCATCGCTGCGACTATCGCACTCAAACGTTGTTACTTGACACCAATTGTTCCAAAAAGTCACAAATAGTTGTGTCGAGACTTTTGCCCCCTCTAAACGCTTTGCGCGCCTTTGAAGCTGCGGGTCGATTAGGCAGTTTCACTAAAGCCGCCGCAGAGTTGGGCGTCTCCCATTCCGCGATTTCCCGGCATGTAAGAGGGCTTGAGGCGCGTCTGAACGTTCATCTCTTCCGCACCCAGAACAGCGGAGTTGCACTGACCGATCAAGGTCGAACATACTTGACCGAGATTACGCCGGCCTTCGACCGGATCGCTCTGGCAACGGAGGTGCTTTCGGTCCCTCCCAAAGGCACCGTGACGCTGACGACAGAAACCACCGTTGCTCAGAAATGGCTAATCCCACGACTTGCAAGCCTTAAGGACCGTCACCCCGAAATTGAACTGAAACTGTCTGTAACCACCGAGGTAATGGATATTGAGGCCCACGATTTCGACATTGGGGTGAGGTATTTGCGAACCGGATCGGTCGAAGGATACGATCTGCTGTTTCAATCTGAAGTTCGGGCTTATGCGGCACCTGGCTTTGCGCCGATTTCAGATGGCAAGTTGGATATCGAGGCGCTTGCTCGCGGCCCTTTGATTGAAGAAGCTACGTTCCGCCTGTGGACTGATTGGTTCAAGCAGGCCGGACTTAAAGAGGTCCCTGACCTCGAATTGCCCCATCCACTTGGCGCGTTGTTGGCAATCCAGTCGGCAGTCGCCGGTCTTGGGGCCGTGTTGATGGACAAGAATTTATGTGGCCCTGAACTCCAATCGGGGGCTTTGGTTGAACTGGCGGACATCGAAATTCCATTCGGCGGGTACTACCTGGCAGTCAACAATCGCGCCGGGCGCCGCAAAGCCGTTCGCGCCGTCCGCCAATGGCTGCTCGACGAATGCGCAAGCGATTAAGGAAACGAAGGGCTGAAAGCCAGTGCTACTGATAAATCGCAATTCGCAAAAGACTTAGACGGTCCCGTCGACTGATACGGCTTTACCCATGTTCAAATACAATCACCAAGCGCAAAAAGCTAACCTTGTGCCAGGTATTTACGCCACTGGTTTTAGGAGATTTGCCGAATGACTAGTTCAGAGATCGTAGTTCGACGAATGTCGGAAGCAGACAATGATGCAATGTCTAAACTGCTTGGTGATGTTTTTAGCAGGCGAGATCCTCCCGCCGTTTCAACTAAGTTCTCGCTTGAAAAGCTCGAAAAGATCGCCGAACTATTTGGATCAAAATCTGCAAAGGAAGGTTTGTCGTCTGTTGCTCTCGATGAAGCTTCTGGTGGGTTCTGTCGCAAACTTTGTTCCACCTGTCAGACTGAGTGTCGTTTTGGTAGCGCATGCTCAGAAAAGACAGGAGCAGACCGTGACCATCTCATTCAAGGGTGCACACTTTCCGAAAGAAGTGATCTTGTACGCTGTTTTCTTCTATCTCCGATACGGCGTTTCATATCGGGATCTGGAAGAAATCATGGCGGAACGCGGTGTTGACCTGGATCACGCGACGCTGAACCGTTGGGTGAGTCGATACGCCGGCCTTGTAGCTGATGCTTCGCGGTACAAGAAGCTTCCTACCGACCGTTCGTGGCGCATGGATGAGACCTATGTGAAAGTGAAGGGTGAGTGGGTTTATCTCTATCGCGCCATAGACAAACACGGCAAAACCCTGGACTTCATGCTATCCAATCGCCGGAACAAAGCTGCTGCAACGAAGTTCTTCGCTCGTGCGCTTGAGGTGAACGGTTTGCCACGGAAGATTGTCATCGACAAAAGCAGCGCAAACACTGCTGGAATCAAATCCATAAACAAGATGTTGAAAGGCTTTGGTTGTCCGATACCGATCGAGATGGTGAGGCAGAAGTATCTCAACAACATCGTTGAACAAGACCATCGATTCATCAAACGTCGGATCAGGCCCATGTTGGGTTTCAAGTCTTTCGATTCAGCTGCATCTGCCCTGGCTGGCATCGAGCCGGACAACATGATCCGCAAAGGTCAATGCACACCCGGACTCTCCCCGTTTCAGCAGTTTGTTCAACTGGTAGGATAATCAACCTGCCTGCGTCGTCTTCTCGTCCTTCAAAGGAATTTGCGACAGAACCCTACTTTGGTCCCACTTGGTTCATTCCAACATTCTTTGTGCCGGTACTTTTGGTCACGCATGTGATGATCTTTGCACGGCTGTTGAAGGCAGTTGGCCCCAAGACAGCCTCGGCATGAGAGGACAGGTTTTGTTCCAGGGCAGGCAGCGCTGCTGCCCGCCCCTCTGAGTCTCACCGGCCCATTCCTGCCGTTCACCGACCGGCTAAGATGCTGCGGTCGCGGCCCGCTTTGCGGTCATTCGCTGCAACGCCGAAAACGGATGACGGGCGAATTCACAGTTCGCGGACTAAGCAGACGAGCGATCAATATCGTAAGCTGGCTTTGGTCTTAATAGAACGGACACCTCAATGGTGGGATCGTACTGACAGTAGCCGAACTGCACAGGCACTGATACTTTCGGGGCTGAGGTCACCCTGCAAGGTAAGAAAATGAAGAGATACTGGTCATTAGCCGCAACCATCCTTCTATCCGTTTCCGCTACGGCAGTAAGTGCCACGGAAGACATTCGACTTGTCGTGCAGATAACAGTGGATGGGCTGCGTGGAGATTTGATTTCCCGGTACAACGCCTCTTTTGGCGATGGAGGGTTTAACAGGCTTCTGAAAAACGGTGTCTGGTACACCGACGCTCACCATAGGCACGCCAACACCGAAACTATTGTCGGCCACGCGACTCTTGCGACTGGGGCATACCCATCTGAACATGGTATGATTGGAAACGCCTGGTTTAACCGGGTTGAGGAGCGTCTGGGGTACAATATTGAGGACCCGGACTTTCCAATGCTAGCTGTTCCCGGCTTTGGGGGTGAGGTCGATCAAGTTGACCCAACACAGGCTGCCGCTACGACCTCAGGCCGTTCGCCTGTCAACCTGCTGGCCACAACCTTCGGAGATGAATTGTCGAAGTCCAATGCGGGCCGATCCAAAGTGTTTTCTGTGTCTGGCAAAGACCGTTCGGCGGTTGCAATGGCCGGACTTGTCGGCAAGGCCTTTTGGATGTCGACGGCCACTGGCGCGTTTGAAACAAGCACGTACTATTATGACGCATATCCTGACTGGGCAAACGATTGGAACGCCAAGCGCCCGGCAGATACGAAAATCGAGAGTGAATGGTGGCCGGAATGCTCGGACGCGCCCTACCTGATGGACAAAGAGGAACGTCCATTCGTAACAAATCTCGGCACGTTCGGTCGTACTTTCCCACATTTCTATGGGACGCCGGAAGATGGGCTCTATTACACACAGGTCCTGGTTTCACCGCATGGAGATCGGATCACGGCGGATTTTGCAAAAACTGTTATCAAAGAAGAAGAACTAGGCCATGACGAGTGGCCCGACTACCTCTCCATCAGTTTCTCGGGCGTGGACGCAACCAACCATTTCTTTGGACCAACCAGCCTGGAAAATGAAGAAATGGTGCGCTGCTTGGACGAGACGCTGGCAGATTTTTTCGCCTTTCTGGATCGAGAAGTCGGACCCGAGAATGTACTTTACGTGCTTTCCGCAGATCATGGCATGCCCGAAGCCCCGGAAGAGATGGCTCAAGCCGGACTCACGACTTTCCGAAACTCCACCGACGTACTGATGGCGGAGGTAAATACCACTATTTCTGATGAATTCGGTGTTGAGGGCGCGATTCAGTTCTTTTTTCGTCCATATGTTTATCTCGACCACAACGCTATATCGTCGGCAGGCACAGACCTCCGGTTGATCGAACGGCGCGTCGCCGAAAGGTTAATGGCTGAACCGGGTATTGAGCTTGCCATGCCGACTGTACCGCTCGCTGAACAACAGGGTCACACGCTGCAGAACCAAATCCGGCGCAATTTCCACCCAACACGCTCTGGAGACATTTACGTTGTGCAGACTCCGTATTCATTTCTGTTTGAGGATGGTCCGATTGCCGTAATGCACGGATCACCTTGGCGCTATGACACTCACGTTCCGATCATCTTCTCTGGGCCCGACATCAAACCGGCCAGAGTAAGTCGTCCAGTTTCAACAGTGGATGTCGCTGTTACACTAAGCAATTTATTGGGCATCAGCCAACCTAGCAGCGCTGCTGGTGAAACGTTGATGGAAATTGGCTCTTCTAGTCCTTAAGCTCGTGAGAAGTATCTGTGAGCTCAGAAACAGCGACCGCTTTCCGCGTGATAGCTTGTGCATTGTGTCACTTCGTCAAGACGTTTAGACGGCGACGGATTGGTGCCGCCGTCTAGACTCATCATTGCCAGCTAGAGAAGACTTCTCGGGTCAACTCGCTTTCAGGACGAAGATTCTCGATACCTTCATACGGCACACCCTTGCCCAGTGGCAGATGGGGGTGCATCGCGATGGTTTTCTGATGGCGCTTGACCATGTCCTGGAAAGATGCACCGGACCATAGTGAATACCCGACAAGCGGATGTTCTTCACGTGGGTCGCGATAGACATTGAACACGGGGGCTGCAGCTCCGGGCTGGCCGGGTGCCGGAAGGTGCATCTTGAACTCTTGCTTGACCACTGATCGCAACGCGGGCCCTTCGTACACATAAACGTAGTCGCGACGCGAATTGCCTTCGCCCTCAAGCAGCAGCGCCGTCTGGTCAATTCCGTCAATCACACGGTCACGCGGAATGCGGTTGGTAGCGCCTGCGATCCGGGCAAAGGTTGTGAACAGGTCCGAGACATGCACGATGTCACCTGCCGCGCTGCCCGGCTCGATTGCGCCCGGCCACCGGATGAACGCATCAGTCCGCACGCCGCCTTCAAGGTGCTGTGTCTTACCGCCGCGATAAATCAGCTGGTTAAGGCCGGATGTTCCTTCGTAGTGATACATCAAGCCATTGTCAGCCATGATCATTACGAGGGTGTTGTCTGCCTTGCCGGTTTCGTCCAGTTTCTCAAGAATCTCGCCGATCCAGCCGTCCAGAACCTGCAACTTGTCGGCATGGAAGCCGCCATTGCGGGAAACTGCCTGATCTGGGTAAGCGAAGTTAAGCGGATAGAGCGGCCAGTATTGCATAAAGAATGGGTCCTCGTGCGAGGCAAGCCGCTCCAGCTGTTCCAGTGCCTGACGCTGATAGCGCAGGTTCATTTCTTCGTATTTCGCCTGTGTCCACTCTTCGCCCGGCGCCATGTCGACCTCACGAGCAAGGCCGCCTGCTTCACCTTCAACGCCGGTTACCAGACCGTAAGGCTTAAACCGCTCGTCGAGCTGGAATTGGTTGGACTGACCGGACGGATGGAAGCCAAGCATGTTGTTGGCAACCATCGCGTCCCGTGTCATCAGGCTGAGCTGAACCTGCTGATGCAAGGGAAAGGCCGCCCAATCAAAACCCTGATTATGCGGGTAAGCCTGTTCAATATCACCCTGATGCCATTTCCCGACATGCGCGGTGTTGTATCCTTCTTCCTTCAGGATTTCGGCAATCGTGATTTCTTCGGCCGCAAGACCTTCACCGACCAGCGCCACTTTGACCTCTTCGACGCCAGCACGCACCGGGTGACGACCGGTCAGCATCGCCGTTCGTGTCGGTGTGCAGGATGGCTCAGTATACATTCTCATCAAAGACATGCCCTCCGTGGCAAAGTCGTTGATGTTTGGCGTATCGAAACCGGTAACGTAGTTCATCGTCCGATTGCCCATCTGACCGAAGCTGACATCGTCTATCAGGATGTAAAGGATATTGGGTGGTTTTCCTCCATTGGTGTCACGGATCTCGGCAAGCTTTGCTTCGATTTCCGTATCTTGAGCGTCCCACTGCTCCCCAAACTGCGCGCGGAGAAACTCGTACTCACCGTCGTGTATGATGGGCGTTTCCTGAGCAAAGCTCGCGCCAGCCACCAGCAACATGGCCGAGGCTTGTTTTAACATTGATCTCATAGGTATCCCCTCCCCAATTAGGATTACATCTTTCCTGCACGCCGCAGCGACTGTGCGATTTCATCCCGAAGACCATCCAAGGATTCGCGGATGTCGCAGGCAAACTGGTACGATTGGCTTCCCGGCTCAGTGTTCATAGAGACGTACTCGTCGCTGAGAAGCTGATAGTCCCGGCAGATTTCATCGAACACCGCGTCCGCACGCCTTAAGTCCGCAATTGCGGCCTGGTGGTTGGGAAACAGGGTATCAACGGCGTTACTCTGCATTTGGATGGCGCATTCGATGGATCAGCGGTTTTCCCAATTGAACAACAAATTCACTTCTCACGATAGGTTTATCGGGGCATAATACGGTGTAATGAGAGGTTTATCTCACTGATAAAATGGATTTATCCGACGACACATCAACGGCTATGATTGATGGTAGCACGCCTGACGCGAAGGACGTGCGGGCCGCTCTTCGGCGGCTTGTCGGGTCCTCGACCTTCGAGGGCTCACAGCGATTGCAGGAATTTCTTGTGTATGTGGTCGAAGAGTTGCTCAATGGCAGGGCCGAAGAAATTCGCGCCAAGACCATTGCGATGGATGTCTACGGTGGGGTTATGTCCGAGATGGCGCGCCGTGAAAACGTGGTGCGCGTGGACGCCGGTCGCCTGCGGCGCAAGTTAGCTGAGTATTACACCGAAGATGGCCGCGACGAGTGCATGGTGTTCCACTTGCCAAAGGGCGGATATGCACCGGTGATATCAGTAAAAGGGCCCAACGCGGCTCAAACAAAAAAAACAGAGCCGAAAACCAGACTGCTCGCTTCGTCTCGCCCGGTCATTTGGTTTACCGGAATTTTCACTCTAGTCTGCTCTGCTGCAACATTTGCGTTGATGTCGATAAAGCAAGAAGCTCCAAATAACTTACCAGTCGATGGCTTGAGCCGAGATGAGCGCGGCGCCATTTTTGATGCATCCCCAATGCGGCTTCAGGCTGTAAATCTAGCCAATGCCGGTCGGGACCTGATCTTTCCGGCCTTGGAGCCCGCGCGACTTAACGCTGCTCTGATCATGTTCAAAGGAGCAATTGATAACGACGACAGCTATTTCGGAGGCCATGCAGGAGCCGCGCAGGTTGCCGCGACGATTGCTGTTCTGACACCGGATTCCGACTTGGCCCGGGACATGTTGGGCTACGCGGATGCGCAGGCCAACAGAGCCATTGAGTTGGCCGCCGAAACTGGTTGGAGCCAGTCCGCAAAAGCCTGGGTCGAGTTTGCCAAGGGTAACTGGCCTGAGGCCATGGAATTTGCACAAAGAGCACAGCGTTTGGCCCCAAACGATGTACATGTGTTGGAGTTCGTGTCGCTGGTCCTGCTTTATTCTGGTTCGTTTGAACAAGTCGTGGCAATTAGCGAGGGCGCACTCTCGAAAATCAACCTGGAACGCGGTTATGTCTTTCAGAACGCGATGGGATCCGCAAAGTTTCATCTGAAGGATTATGAAGGCGCTGTGTCAGCCTTTGAACGGGCAACTGAAAAAGGCGGCCCCGTCGGGCCTGTGACCGTTGCTTACCTTATGGCGGCACATCAGATGCTGGGGAACGAAAGTAAAGCTCGGACTCTATCGCAAAAACTCTCACGTGAGTGGCCAGACAGTCGCGTGGATACGCTGTTTCAAAAGCTGTTTGCCGATCCAAGATACGGGAAAGACCTCGGTGACGCCATGAGACAAGCCAATTGGAAGCCACCAAGTTAGCAATGTAAAATCGAATTCCGGCTACTGGAGTTACTTCGGTACTTTCTAGCAAAGGTGGCAATGAGCAGTTCCGGACGATTTTGCAAAGTGCGCTTTCTGCGCATCGTCGCCATTCACGCCTGGCCGCACGCGGTGGTGACTTCATACGCAGGACGCGCGGTGGCTTGGCTTTGACCTTCACTAATTTAGTGGATTTTGAGGTGTCCTCCACAGCAGGAAGGGTCAGCCCGAAGGGGTTTTTTTGGTGGTTTGAAGGGCATGGTGCACCTCATGACAAAAGAAATCTGAAGTCGCGCAGATACACGCCTGCGAACACCCACAAGGGGTTAGCGTCGTTTGTCCATTGTCAGAGTCCTCCGCAGGAGCGTTTCATTGCGCAATCTGCCAATCCAGGTCAGCGCGCGGCGGGATCAGAGAGTACGTTGGTCCATAGTTAGAATCTCTTTTACGAGAATTCGGAACCTCTCAGACTACAGAGCATCTGTCAAACCTGCACAAGAACCGGGTGCAACGGTTGTCAGACAGTCGGGTGTCGACCCTTTGCTGCCGTTAGTTAACAGGATGAGATGCTGCGGCGCAGCCCGCATAGCTGCCTTTCGCCGCGATCGTGAAATCGAGGGGTTGGCGACTAGTTTTGCGCGGACAATACCGACTTTCAAAAAAACAATTAATTGGCTTCGGCGTATAACTGCCATGCCAGATAGAAGGTTAACTGGTATGGCAGCCATTCGTTGGTTTGTTACAAAAGCAATCCAGTCAAAATGAAAACGCAATTTACGGGTCGTTTTCAGTGCACCACACACAAATGCTTTTCTTGCATTAGTGATTGCGGGCCAACAGTCACCAAGTAATGCGTATCGGCGACATCGCCCAGACCATTGTTGCCTCTTTCTCTGTCTTGTTGCGAAAGCGGTGAGCGATCATCGATGGGTAGGAAAAGCTATCCCCTTCGCGCAAATAAATGACTTCTTCCCCAAGCCTTAGCTCAACTTCGCCGCTTAGGACGATGGCGTGTTGCTCGCCTTCAAATGAATAACCTTCCAGCGGCTCGGGCGGTTCTCCCACACCGGGGCGGAACCGTGATAGAATCAAGTAACAATGACCGGACAACGTGCTGGAAAGCAATTCATCCTCAAAACCCAATTCATCTGGTGAACGCGTGTACATTGCGGACAGCGCTCTACGGTTTTCGCGTCGCACAACGTGTTTGCGCTCAAGGGGGCCATCGCCCGCCTGCGTAGGGAAGAACCAGTTGGGATCGACCGCGAGCGCTTCGCTGATTTCGCCAAGCAGGTCTTCTGACACCTTGGCCGCCCCAAGCTCAATCCGGCTGAGATAGGCTTTGGAACACGATACCATCTCGGACAGGATTTGCAGGGTCAATCCACGCGCTTTGCGCACTTCGCGAATTTCACTTCCGAGCCTTTGGGCGTCGGTCTGGGACACGTCGTTTTTCATGTCTTTAAGATAAATGATTTAGGTTGACTTTTCGAGCAAAAATCAACTTAGTTGAAAAGAGTGTAAAAAATCAACTGATTTTCTACCCGCTGGGAGGATGCTATGCGCTTTGATTTGATTGCCAATTTTAGCCCCGGTGAGACGATTCCCTGGGAGCGTACGCTGGAAATGATCCTCGAACAGTGTTCTCTGGCCGAGCAGGCGGGTTTCACAACGGCGTGGTTCACCGAGCATCACTTTGCCCATAACGGGTATATGAATGCGCCGCCTAACCCGCTCCAAATGGGGACCCACGTGGCCGCGCATTGCAAGAAACTACGGGTTGGAACAGCACCTATCATCCTGCCGGACTGGCATCCTTTGCGCGTGGCCGAAGATGCCGCGATGCTTGATAACATGACGCTGGGTCGGTTTGATTTCGGTGTGGCCAAAGGCATCAATGAACGCTCGACCATCCAGTTCAACAAGGATGCGGACCGGCGCGACAATGCCAAGGTCATGCGGCTTTATCAGGAGAGCCTTGAGATCATACTGAAAGCCTGGACCAACGAAGCGTTCACCCATCACGGTGAGTTTTATCAATTCCCGGTTCCCGGCTGGAAAGAAACCAACCGTTTCTTTGATCCTCTGGACGCGCGTTATCACGGCGAGGATGGCGAATACAAAGCGATGTATGTGCACCCCCGCCCCTACTCCGACCCTCATCCGCCGGTCTGGCTGATGTCGAACGCACCGCCCACATTCAAATTGGCCGGCGAGCGCGGTTGGGGTGTGATCTCGATGGCGGCTGGCCCCAAGGCGACGCTGGCCTGTTGGGAGCTTTACCGCCAGGCACTGTCGCAACGCGAAGGGCGCGACGTGAAGCTGGGCGAAGGCGTCGGAGTCTGCACGGCGTTTTATGTCGGCGAAAGCATTGAAGAAGCGGTGAACACTATCCGCGGCCCTATCAATGCTTACTACGAGTTCCTCGGCGGGTCGCGCCCCAAGGGAGAATGGACCAAGCACGGCTATCTGGACGTGGGCGAAGAGATGACGCCCGAAGATGAGGACATGGATTGGTTCGACTTCCTCAACAAGCGCGGGATCATTGTGGTGGGCGACGCCGAATTTGTCGCGGATCGCTTTGCGGAACGGCAGGAAACCATCGGCCTCGATCACCTCATGCTGATGCAGCAATATACCGGTGTGCCTTACGAAAAAATCCTCGCCAGCTGGCATCGTCTGTTCGAACATGTTGTTCCTAGGTTCGGCACGCAATCCATCGCCCAGAAAAGGATGCTGGAACATGCTTGAGATTTGGGGGCGCCCCTATTCATCGAACGTCATTCCCGTGATTTGGACGGCGAATGAGCTGCGGTTGGACTACACGCTGCAACTGGCAGGGGGCAGCTTTGGCAAGCTCGACACTGAGATGTACGCGCAGATCAATCCCAACAAGATGATACCGGCGATCCGCGACGGTGATTTTGCGCTTTGGGAAAGCCTCGCCATCGTGCGCTATCTCTGTGACCAGTACGGTGCAGGAACGCTTAGTCCGACCGACATTCAAACCCGTGCGATTGCAGATCAGTGGATGGAGTGGTCGGCCAGCCGCGCCTTCGGGCCAGTGATCTATCTGTTCTTTGCAACCGTGCGCACGCAACCCAACCAACGTGACCCGGAAAAGATCGCCAAGCTGCGCGATGAAGCGCATGAGGCCCTGACCATTCTTGACCAGCACCTTGCGGATAAAGCCTATGTCTGCGGCGATAGCTTTACCATGGCGGATATTCCTTTGGGATGCGTGACCTATCGCTATTTCAATGTCGAGGTCGACCGCCCGCCGTTGCCGAACGTCGAGGCCTGGCATCAGCGGCTGGCGGAACGCTCTGCCTATCAGGATCACGTCATGCGCCCTTTCGGGACAAACCCTGATGAATGGGCTGCTCTGGAAAAAGCCTGTGCCCGCGAAGGGGTGCAATGATGGACGTCCGGGACTATCGCCGCGCACTTGGTGCCTTTCCGACGGGGGTGACCATCGTTGCCACCTTTGACGCGAATGGAGAGCCATGGGGCCTGACCGCCAATTCTTTTACTTCAGTCTCACTGCTGCCGCCGGTAATCTCTGTCTGTGTTGCAAAAACGGGCCGCGTGTTCCCAACGCTGTCGCAATCGGACCATTTCGCGGTCAATATCCTGTCGGCCGACCAGAAAGACCTTGCGATGCACTTCGCCAGTGATGTCGAAAACCGGTTTACCGACACCGAATGGACCCCTGGAACCGTGACGCCTTTGATCCCCGGTGCCTCCGCGCAATTAGAGTGTACGGTTCACAGTAGGGTCGACGCAAACGATCATGAGATCTTCTTGGGCCGTGTCATCAACTACACCCACATGCCGGTCCCCCCACTTGTCTTTTGCCGCGGTGCGTTCTTCTCCGCCCCCCAACCAGAGGCTTCGTCATGAGCGATCATCTGAACTATCACACACGCTTCAGCCCCGATGAGTTCGACGCACAATACAATCTCAGGGCTGGACGACCGGACTATGAAGCCACCGTCATTCCTGCATGGAGCAGCGACAGCGAGGCTGCGCGGGCCACATCCGATTGCAGCCTTGATATCCGCTATGGGGAAGGCGAGAAACAAAAGCTGGATGTCTTCCGTTGCCAGGACGCCGCAGCGCCGACACTGGTTTACGTGCACGGTGGCTATTGGCAGCGCGGCGACAAATCAATCTACAGCTTCATTGCACCGCCTTTTGTCGCGGCGGGGTTCAATGTTGTTGTCATCGGCTATGATCTTTGCCCATCCGTCAGCATCACGCGAATTTCTGAAGAAGCCCGCGAAGCGATTGCCTTTATCTGGCGCAACGCACGCGATCTGGGCATCAATCCAGATCGTATCACCATGATGGGTCACTCGGCTGGCGGCCATATCACCCAGATGATGATGGCGACCAATTGGCCAGGTTTCGGCAAGGATCTGCCCGCGGACCTGATCAAATCCGGCATCCCGGTTTCACCGCTCAGCTACCTCGAACCGGTGCGTCTGACCGAGGCCCTCAATGTCGGTATTCGTATGACCCCGGAAGAGGCCGAGGCAGAAAGCCCGATGACCAATCAACCCCCGGTTACAAATGCACCGCAGTTGGTTGTTGTCGGAGGCGCAGAAACGGACGAATTCCACCGCCAAGCACGCATGTATGTCGATAAATACAAGACCCCAGACCGCCAGATTGGCCTCTATTTCGTGCCCGACGTCGATCATTTTGACGAGTTGAACACGCTTGTTGACCCGACGAGTCCCTTCTTCAAACACACATGCAATATGCTTCAAGGAAAAGGACCGCACTCATGACTGCTTTGACCCGAGATCTTGTTGACTCTGTTGGTGATGCTTTCAACGCCAATGACATCGACGCTGTGATGAAGCATTTCGCTGACGATGCTACCTTTGATCACGCCACTGGCCCCGACGAGCATGGCGTCCGGCTTGAAGGTGCCGATACGATCCGCGGCGCCTTCTCCGCGCTGTTCGAAAAAGTTGAAAACGTGCATTGGGAAACGCTGGATTGCGCAATTTCAGGCGACAAGGCCTATTGCGAATATCGTCGAACTGCGACGCATAAGGATGGCACGAAGGAAGAATTCCTGAGCGTCGATATCCTGACCTACCGCGATGGGCTGATTGTCCACAAGGACACGTACTACAAGCAACGCACAAGCTGATCGATTAACCCCTGATGCGACCAGACATGCGACAGTTTGGTAGGGCCCCTGACGCCGCTTGCACTAGCCCAATCACGGGCGGGCTTCGAGCAATTTTCAGGATGCAAGCGACCAACAAAGGTCATGCCGCCGTCGTCAACGATAGCAAAACGCGGTTCGCGCCCGTTCACGCGTCGCACAGCATTTGTTGTATTGGGCTAAGAGCCGACTCCAGAGGCGGTGCGGCATCTGAGGGTGCTCAGTTAGGTAATCCGGCGAGGACGACCCATACCTGCCGTTGGCCTATAGGCTCTTTGCCGTGGTGCGGCCCGCCAAACCAGTCGTTCGCTCCAAAAGTTTGTGACACAACCAAGAAGACTGGGAACATGCTTACGGTTCAACCTCTTCTAGGTCATACGAAAATGGACAGTACAGTCAGGAATCTGGGCGCTGAGTTGGAAGACGCGTTTGTGGTTGCAAAAGCTATTGACGTCTAATGACGTGGGCAGCTCCACTCTCATGGAGCGGTCGCTGCCCACATTCCAGACATTCAATGAACGCGCAGTATCCGGGAGGCAAGAATTCACTCGGCACCGGCCAAATCTGCCGGTCCACTTTTCTCGGCCAGCACTTATTCTTCGGCCGTCTTATATATGGTTAGATTCTCCAGAAAGGCGACGATTTTACTTTGTTCGCTTTCGCTGAGGTGGTTGTAGGCAGTGGCGCTGTCTAAGGCGTCACCCGCATGACTCACAATTGCCTCTTGCAGAGTGGTTGCCCGACCATCGTGTAGCCAGGGTCCAGTTGCACCGACACCCGCCAGTGATCGCGTCAGAAACATAGATGCCCCCAACCCAAGAGGGTCATCGGGATCCGCCAAATCGGAACCCATATCGTGTCGTTTGAAATCTGTGTACCATCGGGCCACTGGCTCACCTTCGGCATTCTGCCCCATTGCACCCAGATGGTGGATTGAACCGTTCGGCAGCTTAATCGAGTTGTTGGGTTGATCTCCGGCCAGATTGAACGTGATTGCACTGACGACGTTCAGGCCATGAGTATTCGGGTCAGATCCATCTGGAAACCTGGCATCGTAGAAACCCGGAATTTCGCTGGGTTCTTTGAACGTTGTATCCCGAAGGTTCATCTCTGGCGTGTGACAACTTGTGCAGCCGGTTTGAGCGAATAGCGCCTCTCCTGCCAGAATATCGTTTCTTTCGGACCCAGAAAGATCGATCAAACCCAGATCGGCCAGTTCAATCTTGGTTACTGGCCGTTCGAGGGCCGCCATGTATACTGTGAGCGCCGTCACATCGCCGACGGTCAACTCATTCACCACACCATCGAAATCGCCATCCTGGCCTCCGACAAGCTCGACGGCCTGTAATCCCAGTTCATTGTGCGCAGCATTCCTCGTGAATGCTCTGATCGTTGCATGATTACCTTTCCATCCAAACGGTTTGATCACGAGGTCCGGGTCGATGCCACTCAATTCGCTGGAATCCGTGCCGACGGTACAAGGGTCTTGCGAAGTACGGGTCAGTGTCAACGTTCCAAAGTCTACCCCCTTGGACTCTAACTGAACTGAGGCGCGACCCGAGTTGCAGGCAACCTGATGGGCTGCATCACGCTGTTGATACAGGTCCGCGCTAATTTCCTCTGCAAGCCGCTGAGGGATACCAAGCGCAAACAGGGGGAGTGTATTTCTCTCAAGATATCTGGTTGCGTCGCCCGTATGCGCGGGATCCACAAGAACGTTCATTGCAACGTCACCCGCCCCATTGGCAATCGGTGCGTTATGACAGGCAATACAAGATGTCGCGTTAGCCCCTCCTTCGCGCTTCGGAAAATGCGAAGCCCACTCCGATGGGTCGGCGAGATCAGCCCGGGGAATACGCGTAAAACGACGGCCCTCGCCGATATTAGCACCGACCCCGCGCGCTGCGTCAAAGCTGAACTCGGTTAGTTCATCCCCTGCCTCGAAGGCCTCTAGAAACGCCTTGGTTGCCTCTCCGTTCTGTATCATGCGCGATAATTTGTGCTGATCGACGGGCGCAGGTTCCTCATCTGCTAAGACCGCCATAGGTGTTAGGCTTGCCATAACAAAGCACAGAATTCTTGGTCGCATATTGTGTCCACTTCTCGGTTGCTGGCCAGTCTATTAGTGACGGCTGAAGGAACTTGAGTGGCATGTTTTTCCACCTGAAAACCATTGAACCCAGGCTGCGAATGCGCGGTCTAAGCCAAAGTCATATAGACGTCTGACACCGAAAACTTCACCGTGAAGAACACATTGTGAGCGTGTCGATCTTGAGCATTTCGGCCCTGCTACACCGATCTATGACTTTGGCTTATGGCGCCAAAAATCAGGCTCGCGTCCAGTATTCCGATCGTAGTTTTCACTGCATCTAGGCTTCACGGCGCCAATCCAAGCCGCGTTAAAACTTACAAACAGGAAGAACAAACATGCGTACTCTCTTACTCCCTCACAGCCCGTTGATCCTTGCAGCTCTAATCACCGCAGTGTCGTTCCAGCCGCTACTTGCCAAAAGCATCTCGGTTGTTGACCCGAGTACAGGCGAAACCGTCGAGCTGTCCGAAGTGGATTTCGAAGCATTGTCCGAGGAAGAACGTGCCGATATTCGGGATCAGCTGAAAGAACAGGGAGTCCAGCCCCGAGGCCGTGATCGGAACGCCATTGATATTTCAGAGGTTGAGGTCGTCGACCCTTCAACCGGTGAAACCGTGGCGCTGGGGGATATCGACCACTCGAGCCTGAACCCCGAAGATCGGCGGAACATCGGCGATCAGCTGGCCGAACAAGGGATCCCAGCAGGGCGCGACGGTGAAGGCCGAAGTGCAGACTCCGGCGGCGAGACGGCTGACTCTGGTGAAAGGGGCGGCAGTGGCGAAGGTCGTGGAGGTCGCGGCGGCGAAGGTCGTGGCGGCCACGGCGGTCGAGGCGGTCCTCGCGGGTAACATAAAGCCACCGCGCACCGGTTGACACGGTGCGCGGTAACCACTTAGCCAATGTGCAAATGTACGGGAACTTTATGATGCGTAGATCACATATCCTCGCAAGCCTGGCGGTGTTCATGCTATTGCACTCGCCGGCGCAGGCTCAGGTTTCCGTTGCTGACGGCGTCATCGCGCGGATTGAGGCCGAAGGTTTCACGGTCGACGAAGTAAAACGGTCTTGGCTCGGCCGTATCGTCATCACCGCGAGTGATCAGAATGAACTGCGCGAAGTGGTGCTGAACCGTACGTCCGGAGAGGTTTTGCGAGACCAAAGGTTCTCAAAGGAAACACATGGCGACGAGCGCCCTGCTCCGCCAGCCAATGAACCAGACAAACGTGCCCAACCGAGCGAACCAAATACGCATAGCGGCCCCAAAGGGGCTGGCAAATCCGATGGCCCCAAAGGGGATGGCAAATCCGGCGGTCCCAAAGGTGGCGGCGGACATGGCGGCCACGGAAAAAACGGTGGGTGATCTGACATGAGGCAACCTGCTGAAACGGAATTGACCTGCACAGAGTGCCGCGCATGATGAACCGCGCATGGGTCGTGTGGACCCTTGTCCTCATCCAGTGCCTGTGTGGTGCGTATTTCCTGTGGGAAATCCTGGCATCTATTTTGGGCATCCCATCGGTTCCGCTACGTTGGAGTGTGCGAGAGCTTGTCGAAGCAGGCGCCAGTATCGGGCTGATACTTGGTGCATTTATGGGTGTCCGGCTTGCGCTCGTGGCCCAAAAAGCGACACATCGGGCCGAAACTGCCCGCCGGATCACGTCCGGCGAGTTCACAACTGTAGCAGAGGCGTATTTCGAGAAGCTCGGCCTGACTGGCGCGGAAACAGAGATCGCATGGCTTGTTCTGAAGGGGATGTCTATGGCTGAAATCGCCAATCTGAGGCAAACCCGAATTGGAACTGTTAAGGCTCAATGTACTGCGATTTACAGAAAGGCAGGAGTGTCTGGCAAAAGCCAATTGATCTCACAGCTCGTTGAGGATCTCCTGTTCTAGACACAAGTTGGATCAGATGGCGCTATGGCACTCACTCGATGCAGCGCATCAACATCACGTAGAAATCCAGAATCTGCTCCTCTGCACGCAATAATAGGCTTGCACGGGAAGTCGAAGACGGACGGCTTACTTGGATATCTTGGTGCCGAAATCTACGATGAAGCAGCAATTCCAGTACTCATTGCAATTTGGTCATACGGCTAAAGCTGTGGGCGGCCCATTCCGGACTTAGAACCGGCGGTCAAGATGCTGCGATGCTGCCCGTCGAACCTTCAATTTGCTGCGAGCGCGAAACCAACGTTCAGGCGAACTCACAGATAGCGGACTAGCTGAGCATTCAACTCTTTAGAACGAGCAGCCGCTTAGCGGTAAGCGCTGCGTTGATCACACGCTACCTTCTCCGCCACCATCGTCTTGACTTTGTGCCGCTGATCGACTGCTCGTAATACTTGACGTCCTCTTCGCAGATCGAAATGGATGTGATCGTTTGATTGTCTTCGCTTAAATGTCCAATCAGGACTTGGCTCAACGATATTGGTTTTTGGGTACGCAGGGGTTTGGGTGAAGCAAACGATGTCTCATCCGGCTCGCAAGCATGGGGCATGGGCAAAATGATAACATTTTCGAGGCAGTCGGAATGAGTGGTTTTACCTTTGATCGCAGAGGTCTTTATCGTTTCGAACATGGGTTCTGAAAATCGGCATTTTGCGCTGAAATACCTGCCGTCGGTTGGCCAGTCTTTCCACCCCATTCTGTGATGCTGAAAAACGAACAATTTTGACATTGGTGCAAGATCTGATGACTTGCCCAAATCAACATTCAGTTGCAGATTGACCGCTTCGTTGTCTGGAAAAACTTTCAACCATTGCTTCTTCAGGCTGGGAAGCCCGCCTGCACCCAATGCCAAATGCCCCTTAGGCCAATCTATTTGAGAACAAAAAAGGCCTCCCACAAAAATATGCCCCTTAAACAAGCTAGAGACTTGTTCTACCGGAAAATTTGATATCCGCACGTTGTTTGCGACATAGCTATCTGAAGTATTTCCTAGCCAATCTTCCATGTTGTTTTCATTTCCCCAACTGCCCAAGGAAGCAATTCTCCGACCCGGCTTTGCCTATGACCATTGACGATGGCTGTCAGGGAATGTGCCAAATAACTATGCGGTTCAATTCCGTTCAACTTACAGGTCTCAATCAAGGAGGCAAGGATGGCCCAGTTCTGAGCCCCGGCTTCATGCCCCGCAAAGAGAGCGTTTTTCCTGTTTAGGGCGATTGGGCGGATTGTCCGCTCAATGCTGTTGGAATCCAATTCCACGCGACCATCGTCCAGGAACATAGTCAGGCCCGCCCAATGTTTGGCAATGTAGCTCAGTGCCTCGCCGATGGGTGATTTGGCGGAGACGTGCGAGCGCTGCTCTCTAAGCCAGATCTCCATTTGATCGATGATTGGTTTTGAGCGCTCCTGCCGCATTGCGCCCCGAGCATCCGGGCTTTGACCTCCGATTTCCTTTTCGATGCGGTAGAGTGTCTGGATTTGTGCGATGCCTTCATCGGCAATCAGGGTGGCTTTGCCAGCTTTCGCGACATCAAAGAGCTTGCGGCGCGCATGCGCCCAGCAGTGAGCCAACCGGATCGCGCCTTCCTGCCGTTTGAGCAGGCGGTTGTATTCGGCATTGCCATCGACCTGGAGCGTGCCATTGAAGCCAGCTAGGATTTGCTTTGCATATTCACCGGCGCGGCCCGGTGCATAAGTGAAGGATACGCCGGGTGGATCATCCCCGCTCCATGGTCGATCATCGCGGGCGAGAGCCCAGAAGTATCCGGTTTTGGTTTTTTGCGACCGGGATCGAGGACCGGGGCCACGGTCTCATCCATGAACAGCTTGGTTGACCGCTTCAAATCGACCAACAGCGCGTCATAGACGGGCCGCAGTTCGAAGGCTGCCCGGCCAACCCAGGTTGCAAGGGTCGAGCGATCCAGATCAATGCCTTGCCGGGCGTATATCTGAGCCTGACGATACAGGGGAAGATGATCCGCATATTTGCTGACGATCACATGGGCTATTGTCGCCTCGGTTGGCATCCCACCAGAGATCAGATGCGCCAAAGCAGGAGCCTGTACGATACCCTCTTCGCAGGAGCGGCAGGCATACTTTGGACGGCGGGTGACAATCACGCGGAACTGGGCCGGGATGATATCAAGCTGCTCGCTGCCATCCTCGCCAATGATATGCCGCTCAGTACCACAGCCGCAAATCGTGCTTTCCGGCTCAATCACTTCCTCGATGCGCGGCAAATGTTTGGGCAATGATCCTCGGTTGGACTTGCGCGACTTCGACGTTCGCGTCGGCGTGACGAACGGATTGGCTTCACCCTCGGCCTCGACTTGGGCAATCCCGGATTCGATATCTTCCAGAGCCAACTCGAACTGATCTGGATCGGCTTTCTCGGATTTACGACCAAAGAGCGCTTTCCTGAGCGCCACAACCAGCGTTTCCAGACGCGCATTCTGCTCGCCCTGGGCCACAATCATGGCTTTGAGCGCATCAATGTCATCGGGAAGATCTGCCGTCGCAATCATGGTCATGATCTACCAAAACGGACACCCGGCGGCCTGCCCAAAAGGGTGCGCGAGTCACTCTGCCGTAGTTGGTGGGCGTACTGACAGCGCCTTCACTTTCCGCCAGTCGAGACCCGCAAACAGCGCCTCGAACTGAGCATGGTTGAGCGACATCAGACCATCCCGGATCGCAGGCCAGGTGAACGTCGTTTCCTCAAGCCGTTTATAGGTCATCACCAACCCGGTGCCGTCCCAATATAAAAGCTTCAAGCGGTCGGCACGCTTGGAGCGAAAAACAAATACAGTCCCGGTGAACGGCTGCTTGCGCAACTCACTTTGCACCAGCGCGGCCAGCCCGTCATGGCCCTTGCGGAAATCCACAGGCTTCGTTGCCACTACGATCCGCACCCGGTTCGAGGGAAAGATCATGTGACCCCGTTCAACGCGCGAACAATCTCGGCAATCCGCTCAGGCGGCATTGCCGCATCCAGCCGAACAACAACATCACCGAGAAGCAAATCCAAGGTTGCCGAGGACGACGAGATATTGGGCGCAGGATCAGATGTCACAACCAAAGGTGCAAAGTCGGGCTCCTCGGTAGCAGGCAGAACCAACCGACCGTTCTTCGCCTCGCGCCGCCACGCCGACAAATGGTTCGGCCGCATATCATACCGCCGCGCCACATCACTCATTGTTGCGCCATCGACAAGCGTTTCCGCAACAATCCGTGCCTTCAGATCACGAGGCCAGCGTCGATGACCACGAGGGCCGACCACCAAATCAATGTCATTGAGAAACGACGTTGAGTGTTCCATTGAGAGACTCCCTGAAAACTAGCTCTCAGGTTGGAATCTCAAATCACAAACCAAAACGGAAGGTGGGACCAAAGCAACGCTTACGCTTAGCGAGAAAAATGCTCCCAAAATGACGACAGTATACGGATACCGTTTACGACGACGATCAATGGTTTCCGCATCAGAGGCGTGTATGACTCGACCCGGAAAGTTAATTTTTAACATCAATAATCACCGCTGCATTTATGAGAGTAGGACAGACATGGCTACCGCTGGGTAAACACCGGGCTTACACGCTAGAAAACTCTGACACTGCCTCGTCGACGATACTCCCAGCTTCACTTCGCTATCCGAAAAGACGCCCGAACTGAGTGTTGGTGTCCTCGATGCCGGCCAACCGAAGCATGTGCCAGGCCAGCGCTTGGTTGCTCGAAAGGACTGGCACCCCAATGCTTTCTTCCGCCCGAACGATGACATCGAGGCATCGTAGATTCGTGCAGGACACAACCACGGCATCGCAGGTTGCTTGCGCGGCGACCTTCTCGATGGCCGCAAGGATCGACGTTTCTGTGATCCGGGCGACAATACGATCATCGCCTTCCTCGAACGAGCCGAAGCCAGCGATCTCGAACCCGGCTTCCTCAAGCTTTGCGCGCATCCCGACAGATACCTCTGGGACGTAAGGGGTTACAAAGCCTAATCGCTTTGCCTTCAGATGCTTACCAGCAGCGATGATTGCCGCCAGCGGATTGGTTACGCAAGCGTCGGGGCATACGGTTTCGATGGCGTGAGCCACTTTCTCAGACCCGATCACCGTTGAGGCTGAAGTGCAGCCAAATCCGATGGCGTCAAAGTTGAGCGATGATGGCAATAGCTTCGCTGATCCCGGCAAGTCCTCTTCCATACGCGCCAGGGTATCAGGCCGGATTTCGGGCACCATGGGGATCCTGCTGTGATACAGCGCTACCCCCGCCCGGTCCATGATGCGCGAAAACTCATGCTCAAGTGTTTCGTCCGTTTCAAGGACGATCACGCCGAGATTGGCCCGTGTACCAATGCCGCCGTCTGTTTGGAAATCGAGTTTCATATCGGAGCCTCAGATGATTGGAAGGTCGGGCGCAGCGCGCTCTGTCAGAAGTTCCGCGCCACCTGCGCGCACGACTATGTTCTCCTCATGCACCATGATCCGCCCGTTACCATAGCCGAGCGAAGGCTCAAGGGTCAGCACCATGTTCTCGGTGATCTCGGTCGTGTCCCAGGTGGTGTGCGAGGGCCATTCGGTCAGTTGCATGCCAAGCCCATGACCCAACCTGCCAATGTCACCGCCCTGATCGTCCAGTTCAGCGATCACTCTCTGCATCGCATGAAATAGATCGCGACAAGTCGCGCCTGGACGGGCAGCGGCAATCCCAGCCTCGGTCGCGCGCCAAAGCACGTCATAGGCGCGGCGTGAGGCATCATCAGCGCTGCCGATTGCCCAGTTCCGGTCGAAGTCGCAGAAATACCCATCCCAGTTGGCGCCAGAGTCGAGCATCAGGATATCACCGCGCGCCAGGGGGCGACGCGAGGGCGGAGAGATGACATCGTGATAGCCCCCGTTGTCTGCACCGCCAACAAGATATGGAACGTCGTCGGCGCCCTGTGCCAGGCCTTCACGGCGGAAAGTCCGGAATAGCTCTTCGAGAGGTTGACCTTCGTGGGCGATTGCAGGCACCCGTGCAAACGTACGTGAACCGATGGCGCAGATATGCGAAAGCTTTTCGATCTCGGCCTCGGACTTCACCATTCGCAAGCTGCGAACGATCTCGGTAGCGTCTGCAATCGCGAGGCCCTTGAGGCCTCCTATCAGCTGTTCATAGTCGCCCACCGGCATCCGCAGGTGGGTTTCATGTCCCTTCATTAGACCAACTGTCTCGCCTCGTCTGGCATAAGTAGACAATAGATCGATTAATAGCCCGACACCGTCGTCTTGTGGCGCCGGGGCGCTCCACGTGCGGATTTCAGTGATCCAGGTGCGGCGCATAAGATCGGCACCGATCTCGGGGATGATCGCAACAGGTTTACCCTCTGCGGGTATGAACAGGAACCATGGGCGGGTTGGGCTTTGCCAGAACAGCGTGTGAAACCCGCTGAAATAGCGCACCTCTGGTTCAGTGGTCAGCAGCATACCGGCCATTCCAGTTTCGGCCATCTTTGCTTGTGCCGCTGCCGTGCGGGCTGCGTATTCCTCGTTGTCGAAACCGCGTCGTGGGGCGTTCATGAACGTTGATCCTTTCGAAGTGGCAAACGGTCCTGCACCAGTTTGACCCAGAATTCCGTGCCGACAGCCAACAGGGCATCATTAAAATCATAGTCAGAAGAATGGAGCGGTTGGGCGTTTGGTCCGACCTCCCCATTGCCCATCAACAGGAAACAGCCTGGTACAGCGGCCGAGAACTGTGCGAAATCTTCTGAAAAGCTCATCGGAGAGCGATCGCAGATCAGGTCACAACCTGCGGCTTCGGCAGCGCGGTATACTGCCTCGACCGGCCCCTTGGAGTTGATGGCCTCTACAAATTGAGTGTCGAATTTCACCGACGCTTCGATTCCGTGCGCCGTCGCCACTCCTTTGGCGATCTGGCGCATGAAACGTTCGATGGCACTTCTGTCCACGGACGATCTGGCCCGGAAATCCCCCTTGAGCGTGGCATTACCCGGCAGTACATTTCGTTGACCGTCAGTCAGGAATTCGGTGCATGAGATGACTGCGCCGGACGCGGGCGCGAGTTTTCGGGCAACCACTGTCTGTAAAGCGAGCACAATTTCAGCACCCACAGTTATGGCATCAACGCCGGTCTGCGGCATGGAGGCGTGGCCGCCCTGCCCTTTTATAACAATCTCAAAAAGCGTTTCGCTATTGCAGATGATACCGGTGCGCGTCGAAATCTGGCCGGTGGGCGCACCAGGTAAATTGTGAATCGCATACACTTCATCGACTGGAAATCGCTCTAGCACGCCTTCGTCGATCATTGCGCGCGCGCCAAGCCCATGCTCTTCGTTGGGCTGGAAAAGAAAGACGACGGTGCCGTCGAATGCCGGATCCTGCGCCAGACGCTCCGCCGCTCCAAGAAGCATTGTCGTATGGCCGTCATGGCCGCACGCATGCATTACACCAGACGTTTTTGAGACATAATCATGCACCGAAGTTTCGGTAATCGGCAGGGCATCCATGTCTGCACGTAGCCCGATGGCCTTGTTACCACTCCCGGACCGGAGCACACCAACAACTCCAACCCCTTCGTGTACCTCGATCCTTAATGCACGCAACCGTTCGGAGACCAACGCCTTGGTACGTGTCTCTTGGAAACCCAGTTCGGGGTTCCGGTGCAGATCTTGCCGAAGCTCGATCAGACGGGTTTCTAAATCGCTCATATCGTCATCCACGTGTTATTTAACTTAGTTCTACACAGTGGTGATGCGCGAGTTGCATCAAGTTTCCGCCCCGCAGACAGAAAAATTTGCACCAGATCGGCAATTCCAGATCGATTTACACAGAAGCGCCAGTCCACTGTTAGAAAACGATCG
Organism: Ruegeria sp. YTSC199; assembly: GCF_059609725.1. Taxonomy (NCBI): domain Bacteria; kingdom Pseudomonadati; phylum Pseudomonadota; class Alphaproteobacteria; order Rhodobacterales; family Roseobacteraceae; genus Ruegeria; species Ruegeria sp. YTSC199. The sequence goes on along the minus strand of NZ_JBXWMF010000009.1, from coordinate 103,375 downwards.
ACTTGGCGCTTCGTGTTCGATGCGAGTTCAACCCCAAAATGGTCAGATTGGAAGGTCCAGACCGATTTTAGTACGATCCATCGCCACAGACGTGCGGAAACGGCGGACGTTAGAGTTGTCAAAGAACAACCGGTGGGTCAAATCCTCAAAATCCTGCATGTCCCGGGCAACGCACACGAGAATGAAGTCGGCGTCTCCGGTTACATAGTAGCATTGCTGAACCTGTGGCTCGTTTCTGGCGCGCTTGCGAAAAACATCGAGCTGCTGAAGCGATTCCCGATCGAGCTCAACAAGAACAATGAATGTCATCTTGTAATCGAAACGCGACGGGTCGAGGACGGCAACCTCTTTCAGGATCAGGCCGGATTCCCGCAGCCGTTTAAGCCGGCGCTGCACGGACGGAACTGAAAGGCTGCACTCTTGCGCCAGTTGTTCAAGTCCGATTCGACAATCCTTCTGAAGCGTTCTGAGAATTGTGGTGTCTGCATCATCAAGTTCCGCGCTCATGAAAAATCTCCGCACCCCAACGGCCAAGAGTGAAAGTGTTTATCAAGAATAAGGTCAAATACGAAAATTTGAAACCGACGAGTCATGCAAAATCTCTCCTCACAATAAAAGCGGATGAAAAGCACATGACACGTACCGATAACCTCAACTTTGCACCGGACTTCGTCCGCGCTCTGGAGTTTTTTCAGGCACAGGAGAATTATGCCGTTTCACCGCTGATCGAATTCAAAGGTCCTGGTGGTCTGAGCGTTTACGCCAAGAATGAAACGCAGCGCATGGGACTTGGCGCCTTCAAAGCGTTGGGTGCACCTTACGCCGTTGCGCGCATTCTTGAGGAGGCGTGGCAGAAAAAAACGGGTGAAACGCTGTCCCTCTCACGGATGGCGGATGCCGATTTTCGAGACTTCGCGGAAACTCACACTTTCGTTTGCGCCAGTGCGGGCAATCACGGCATGGGCGTTGCAGCCGGAGCGCGTGCGATGGGGGCGAAGGCCCGGATTTACCTTGCGAAGACCGTGCCCGAAGGGTTTGGCGATCGGCTCAGAGTACTAGGTGCGGAAGTGGTCCGCTCAGGCGACGCATATGACGAAAGCGTCGCAGCGGCCATCGCCGACGCTGAAACAACGGGTGCCACGCTTTTGGCCGACGGAACCTGGCCCGGTTACACCGAGATCCCAAAACTGGTGATGGAGGGGTACTGCGTCATCGCCGAGGAGATGCGCCAGCAGTTCGAAGCCTCCGGCGTCTGGCCGACACATGTCTATCTTCAGGCAGGGGTCGGTGGGCTTGCCGCCGCGATGTCCCACATGATCCGCCTGAATTGGGCGGAACAGCCTGAATTGATCGTCGTCGAACCCAGTGCAGCCGCTTGCCTGAAAACAAGCAGTTTGGCCGGGAAGCCATCCCGCGGTGACGGGCCAGACTCAAACATGGGTCGCCTTGACTGCAAGGAACCCTCGATAGTGGCCTGGGAAGTGCTCGAACGCTGCGACGTGAACTACGAAACCCTTTCCGAAGAAGAAGGCATGGCAGCCGCTGAAGCTGTCACCGTCCTTGGTATCTCGACCACACCGTCAGGTGCGGCCGGTTACGGGGCCCTGCGCAAGAGAACCACCGAACAAGGGTACGCCGAGGAAACGCGCCCTCTCGTCATCATCTCAGAAGGACTCGCATGAGCGGGCAAGAAAGGACCAACAGAATGATTTCTACCATCAAAAAGCTTTTCACTTCGGCAGTGCTCGCCGCCGGCCTTTCGACCGCGGCTTTTGCGGATACCTGGAAATTTGCCTCGGAAGAGGACAAAGGCGACGTGCAGGATATCTTCGCTCAGGCGTTTGCAGAAAGCATCAAGGAACAATCCGACGGCGACATCAAGGTGCGCATCTACTACTATGGGCAGCTGGGTACTGAGAACGACATCGTTGAACTGACATCGAAAGGCACCGTCCAATTCGTTTCAGTCGGTACCGGTCACCTTGGCTCATATGTGCCAGAGGCGCAGGTTCTCGATTTACCTTACGTGTTGGGCGGCGATATCGACGTGATCCGCAAAGTTCTGACGACCAGCCCAACTATCTATCAAAACCTGAGCGAGAAGTTCGAAAAAGTGAACCTCAAGCTGCTGACCATGATCTCTGAGGGTGATATGGCCTGGGGTGCCAACAAGGCGATCCGCAGCCCCGCGGATTTCGAAGGTCAGAAAATCCGCACCTTTACTTCGACTATTCCCGTCGAAACCTTCAAGGCTTTCGGCGCCAATCCGACGCCGCTGTCCTGGGGCGAGGTCTATGGCGCGCTTCAGCTGAAGACCGTCGACGGCATGGTGAACCCGATCTACTTCATCTACAACGCCAAGTGGCACGAAGTTCAGGATTACCTGATTTTCCCGGGTCAGCTGCCTTATGTCGGCACCGTTTCAACCAACAGCGAATGGTTTAACGGTCTGCCCGCCGATCAGCAGGAAATGGTAGTGAAAGCCATCGCCGAAGCCGAACAGGCGGCGCACGACTACCAGATCAAGATCAACCTTGAGAACATGGACAAGATCAAGGCGGAACGTCCTGATCTGCAGGTCATTGTCCTGACCGAAGAAGAGCGCGCCGTTTTCGAAGCCCAAAGCGCCACCTTGCACGAAACTTTCTATGATGTGGTCGAAAATGCCTATGACGACGCCGAGAAACCCGGTGCGCGTGATGGTGCCCAGAAGATCCTCGAGAGCCTGCTCAAAGAGGTCGAAAACGCTTCGTAGCAAAAGCTGACATTGCTAAAGGGCGCGGCGTCCTGTTCTGGCGTCGCGTCTTTCGTTTAGAGGTACGCCCACCGGCGTGCCTAGGGAGGGAAGTCCATGAAATCCTTGCTGCTCACCTTGAGCAAGGGCACCGAATTCATCGAGAAATTCGTTATCATTCTAGCCATTCTACTGATGATGATGAACTCGACCGCCAACGCAATTGGTCGCTACGCCTTTGGTAAAAGCCTTTTCTTTTCCGAAGAATTGAACCAGTTCCTGATCGTCAGTGTGACCTTTTTCGGATTTGCATATGCGGTCCGGAAAGGCCGGAATATCCGCATGACGGCGCTTTACGATACACTAAGCCGTCGGTCAAAAAAAGCCGTCCTGACATTGATCTCGATCACAACCAGCCTGCTGCTGGCATATCTGGCGTATAAATCCGTTTTCTATATTTTGGAGATCAAAGAACTTAACCGGCTGAGCCCGGCGCTGCAATTTCCGGTCTATGTAATCTACTCCGTGATCCCGATCGGCCTTTTCATGGCCAGCCTGCAGTACCTGATCGCTTTCATCATGAATATCACCCACGCTGGCGCCTGGCACTCTTATGAGGTCGAGGACAGCGACGCAGTAGAGATTGGAGTCTGACATGCCAGGTTTCCTTGAGTTTCTCGGGGATATCGTGGCCGGTGAGCTGGATATCTACGTCATCACATTTACTCTGGTAGTGGCGATGGTTGTGCTGCTTTTTCTCAGTTACCCCATGGTCGTTCCCTTGGCAGTTGCGACCCTGATCGGCCTCGTACATTTCTCGCAGAGTGATACCGGCGTCATCATTCAGCAAATGGTAACCGGCATTTCGCCGAACGCGCTCATCGCTGTGCCAATGTTCATTTTTGCGGCTGATATCATGGCGCGAGGTCATACTGCCAACAACCTGCTTGGCCTGATCGAAGCCTATGTAGGGCATCGCCGAGCCGGTCTGCCTATCACGGCCTGTATCAGTTGCACGCTGTTTGGCTCGGTTTCGGGGTCGACCCAAGCGACAGTGGTCTCGATCGGTCAGATCATGCGGCCAAAGTTGCTGAAGGCAGGCTACAAGGACAATTTCGTGATGGCGTTGATCATCAATGCCAGTGACATCGCCTTCCTTATTCCTCCAAGCATCGGGATGATCCTTTACGGCACATTGGCCAACACAAGTGTCGGTGAATTGTTCATTGCGGGGATCGGTCCGGGAGTTGTTCTGGCAGTCATGTTTTCGATTTACTGTTACTTCTACAGTGTCCTGCAAGGCGAGCAGATCGCGCTTGTCCCCAAGAAGTCTATTGCTGAGCGAAGGGCGGCTTTCCGCAGGGCCGTCCTGCCGCTGGGTTTTCCGGTATTGATCGTTGGTGGTATCTATTCCGGAGCCGTCACCCCAACAGAAGCGGCATCGTTTTCGGTCCTCTATGCGCTGATCGTCGAATGCGTGATCTACCGCGAACTGAAGCTCAACGATGTACTGGATTCGGCGCTCAGCACCGGCTTGATCACCGCAGTCGTGTTCATTCTTGTCGGGATTGGTCAGGCGTTTTCCTGGTATATCTCGTTCGAACAAATACCCCAGGGCCTGCTGGAGCCGCTCAACCTCGAAGGTGCCTCCGACGAATACATTCTCTTCATCATCGCCCTTTGTTTTTTTGTGGGCTGCATGTTCGTGGATTCGCTTGTTGTGCTGGTCATCCTCACACCGATTTTCGTACCGATTGTCGATGCCTCAGGGCTTGATCCGGTTCTCGTCGGAGTGATGGTCACACTTCAGATGGCTATTGGATCGGCGACACCGCCCTTTGGCTGCGATATTTTCACGGCGATTGCAATCTTCAACAGACCTTATCTGGAAGTGATCCGGGGGACTTTGCCGTTCTTCGCTATTTTGGCTCTGATGACGGCGTTGCTGATCTTTTTTCCGGGCATCGCATTGTTCCTCCGAGATCTCGCGGCGTTCTGAAAATGCAAAAAGCGGATGGCTAGCCCTTAGATTGGTCATCCGCATCGACCTGTCGTTTCAGGACCCAGGCAGGTCGGCTTCGCCTAATACTGTGGTAGGTAAAAGCCATCATGTCACACGCCCCCGCAACTGACCGACACACCAGCCCGTAGGTATTCAACTTGGGGAAATGCGACCTTCGCCAATTTCTGCTTTGTTACACTAGCCGTCGTTTAACGCGGTCGCAGCATTAAAATACAGTTGTTCGCGACGACCGTGAATCCAAATTTTGAACCAGTTCACATTCAGTGCACAAAACTTGCGTTTCAATTGCCGTTGGCGTCTGGGGGCTCATACGGACTCAATACGGGAACCCATCGTGGCACTGCCGCCTTGTACCGTAAGTAGCCCTCACCAAAGCGCCGCTCAAGTCCCGGTTCCTCCACGAATTTGAAGTAAAGTGTATTTAGGAAAAAAAACGTAGTTGCCCAACCGAGCAAGAGCGGGCTGTTCAGAGCCACTGCTTCCGCCACTATCAAAAGAACGACCGATGAAAGCATGGGATTGCGAACATAGCGATAAGGCCCGCTGACTACAAATCTTTGGGGTGGATCCCACGGCGCCGGAGTTCCATCCCCCTCCAGAACAAACAGTTTCATCGTCTTGACAGCCAAAGCAAGCGCAGGGAAAGCCAAAACTGCTGCTACTGCCCAATGCAGGCGCGTCCCCACGCTTTCGTCGAATGGCCAACAGTCGCCGAGCCATTGGATTAATATCGGGATATAGATCAGCGCTGTTCCCGGAAGGATAAGCACCGCCTTAGTCATGCGCCAAAACACTGAGGATCCTCAACACAACGTGTTTGTCATTTTCTGCGCTGCCCTGCCGCCTACTGTGTGCATTCTATGGATTCGACTGGTTGGTCTGATGCGCATCATAACTGGCTTCCAGTTCGTTCCTCAAAAATTCTCCAAAGTTCAATGGGCCAAACCTTGCATCGCCTGTGTGCGGGAGAGGCGCAATTTCCGCAGAGACATGAGGGTCGTAAAAGAACGGCACGGAATAGCGTTCTCGTCCGGTTGCATTGATCACCCGGTGCGGGGTGGACAAGAGCTTTCCGTTGGACAGGCGGTGCAGCATATCACCGGCATTGACCACGAATGCATCTTCGATTGGAGGTGCATCCACCCAAAGACCGGCAGGTGTCTGCACTTGCAACCCGCCAACGTCGTCTTGTGCGAGTAAAGTCAAACATCCAAAATCCCTGTGCGGTGCGGATCCAAACATATCATCGGGGGCTTGCGGAGGTTGCGGCGGATAGTGGAGCAGACGCAACCAGATCGTTGGTGTTTCAAATGCGGCTAGGAACGAGCAATCCGTCACACCGATCGCGTCCAATGCCAACCCCATCAGATTGCGGCCCAACACGGTCATCGCCTCGGCATAGGCTTCACACGCCTCACGAAATCCTTCCAGATCCGGCCACTGGTTTGGCCCAGACAGGTATACTTCAGGGTCAATCTCTGAGTCCTCGCGCATCATCATGAACGACCCGGATTGGTTTGGTTTGGTTACTTTGGCCAGGTCGGAATTCACATCCGTAGAGGTATTAATGGCGATGTAGCCGCGATGGCATTTATCAAGCGTGATTGTCTGCTTTACGCACTCAGGCAGCGCATGAAACTTCTTCGAGGCGGCAAACACGGCGGCACGTAAGCCAGGATCCACGCCGTGATTGACAACATAGCCAAACCCGGTCTCGCCGTAGGTTTTGGCAAACTCCAAGGCAAGGCTGGATGTGTCTTCGCCATTGATCAGTGGCGCCAGATCAAGCACCGGGATATCAGTAAATTCAGTCATCTGAGGTCTCCAAAGTGTATTGCTACAAAGTGTGCAAATGGAGGCCTGCTATCCGGCAAAACGCTTTCTGCGATGAGCGCTGTGACGCTCGAGGACGACAAGATGGATGAACTTTGACATGGACAGCAGGCTATGACGGACAAATTCCCCGATCAACCTTAAAACACCACCGGGCGGCTGGGCAAAAACGGTCGGTTTCGCCAATGGCATAAACCATTGAGTTTTGGAGCATCCTGCGCTGCGGAGAAGGTCTGCAGAAAGCCCAACTTGACGGTGTTCCGCACTTTGGCAAATGACGGCCTATTCCACCTTCCACGAGAAAAGCCATATTATAGCCGTTTTTCCCGAGCAATCCGAAACTTGTTGAGTGTTGGTCGATATAGATCGCACCTCCTTTTGAAACTGAGCATTCTAACCAGATGATTTCAATGAATAGAATCCGCCTCCTGTCTGTCCTCATAGCTGCTTGTGCCGTCGGGTTGGTCATCTACAAGCCCTTCCGAGGCGGGGCGTTGACCGAATTGCATCCCGTAGCCCATGCTTGTTTGAATGCACAGTCATCTGAAACGGCAACGTTAAGTTGCAGAGCCGCGCTTGCGTCAGATGAGTTGTCTGACACCGAACGCGGTGTCGCCGCTTTTAGGTGGGCTTTCATGAGCAATCGAGAGGACTGGGAACTTCAACTTGAACTGTACAATGAGGCGATAGAATTTTTCCCGGCGAAGACCGCAGCATTCTTCAATCGCGGTATGTTGTTGTCGGAGCACGTCAAAGACCACGAAGCAGCTGCGGCGGACTTTACTGAAGTAATTGATCGAATTGCCCCTACAAGTGGTCCGTTCCTGAATGCCTATGCATATCGCGCCAGAGCGTATCGAAATCTAGAAAGAAACCGCCGTGCTATGGCTGACGTTGATTTGGCTTTGAGCCATGAACCCAACAACTTAATGGCACTTCAAGAAAAGGCAGAACTGCTCGCTGATCAAAATGACTTTAAAGGTGCATTGGCTGTTCTGGACAAGGCGATAGCTGCACACGCGAATGATGAACAAATCGTTTTACTATGGAAGGACCGTGCGTGGGTTAAGGCGAAGCTGGGTGAACGCGAAGATGCTCTGTCGGATATCAACAACGCTATCGAGCTTGGGTCGAATACAGCTTGGACGTGGTACTGGCGCGGTCGGTTGAATATGGAAGCGGGGGATGTGAGAGCCGGGATTTCAGATTTGCAAACCTCATTGCAGTTGGACCCAACTTATTGCCCTGCGCTTCGCCGAATGCGTGACATCGAAAGACAACTTGAAACAGTTGCACGAGAAAGGGCGCAGTTCCACGATACGTTGGCAGACGAAACTCACGCTGACGACCCTTACGATACAGGTCGTTTGTTAGTGCAACATCTTACTCTTGCACAGAATGGTGAATATCCCGAAGCACTTGACGTTCTGAACCAATTGATAGGTTCGGCAAGGCATCCTGAGTATCTAATGCTGCAGCGGGCACGGCTATATGCGATAATCGGGCAATACGATAAAGCACTTTCCGAACTCGAAGTACTGGTCAAAACCCCGGAGTATTATCAACAGATTGAAATTCGCCAGTTCGAACGCGGATCAGATCTAAAACTAGCTGGTAAAGCATGTGCCTCCAGAGAGGTTCGCTACCAAGGCTTGGAATTCCTTTCCTTGTTTTCCGTTGTCATGGGCGAGAAAGTTGCCCTTCAGAGACAAATGAATAATTTGGAAGGTGCCTTGGAGACGCTAGACATTTGGATTGAACATGTACCCGAAGACAATCAGCAGTGGACTTCCCGTGGCGAGATTCTCGAAGAGTTGGGACGCACTGACGAGGCATTGGCAAATTATAAAGAGGCACTTCGTTTGATTGGCTCAGGCGAAGGAGCTTCGAGACATGATGATGCATTACATATCGAAACACTCTTTCAGTTGAAGTCAATTTATGATGATCGCGGGCAGTCTGACCGAGCGTTGTTGATATGGGATGAGTCACTGTCGGCTGCAGATAACAGTGTCATCTGGAACCTTCAGGAGATGATGGAAATCGCTGGTCATTACGAAGGCCGCTGGCATGGGCGGTATGATCATAAAACTAAAGCGTCATTGCGCTATTGTCTTGCAGACTCCAACTGCAATTGGGAAAACATCAGCCCGCAAATGCGTTGATATTTGTCGAATGATGTAATTGGCAACGTGACGATAACGGACGTTCATGCGCGCGCAGCGAAAGGCAACTTTGTCCGCAACAGCCGACCTCTAAACGGGTAATGGAGAACGACCGTATAGAGTCCTCACCTTCCGTTGATTAGATTACAGCCTATCGCTCATGTGGCGCGTCACGAACCGTACAATCCGGACGTACAAAACCAGATGGCTAATGGCAGTGACGCGGACGAAGCAGACATTCTGATCAACTCATCAGACGATCGCTTGCGGCCCAAAGCAGCCACGAATGCAGCTCTGTATGTCATTGCCATTTAGCGATTCATATATTTAGCTAGTTACGTCAAAATTGTCACAATCACGACGCTGTATCGACTGGCCGCGAAAAACTACAGGGACTAGATCAATGAATAAACTACTTGGTTCAACTGCTCTCGCATTTTCTCTTTCAGTTGGCGCGTCGATTGCTGTTACGCCCACTGACTCAGAGTTTAGCGACACCGGTGACATACTTGCGCGCTCTGCCGAGCACACTGACATCGAGTACGACATCATGGTGCAGCGTGCTACTCAGGCCGCGATCTACTACATGCCCGCCGTTGCCCAAGTAGACTTCATCAAGGCGACCATACGTGCTGGTGGAGACTACGATACGGTTAACTTTGTGACCAAGCCATTCGGCTCCGAAAAAGGCTTTCTGACTGCCAATGACACAACGGCTTATGCATGGGGGTCGATCTCGGTCAAGGGCGGCCCCATGATTGTTGAAGTCCCCCCAATGACTGACAAAGTGGATTACTTCGGTTCATTCATCTCGGCATGGCACGTACCGATGGTTGACGTCGGTTCCAAAGGCGCTGACGAGGGCAAAGGTGGTAAGTACTTATTCCTTCCGCCTGAGTATGATAACGCGTTCGGCACGGCAGAAGAGTTGCAAGCGCAGGGATACATAATTGTACCCAATTTTGATACGCATGACGCATCTTTTTCGTTCCGCCCAACACTCCTGAACGGCGCTACTCACGCCGAAGCTGGCGATCATGCCAAAGGGATAAAAATCTACTCGCTGGAAGAAGATGTTAATGGTGAAATCGAGCCTACGCATTACCTGGATGCGACCGAGCTCGCTTACGACTGTCTGCCATACTACAACATAACTTTTATCGAAGACATTAACGATGTGGTGCAGAACAACCCGATCCGCGAGAAGGACCGCGCCATGTATTCGATGTTACAAAGCTTCGGCATCAAGAAAGGTGAAGCGTTTGATCCAACGCCAACCCAGAGGAAAGCTGCGCTTGAAGGTCTGGAACTTGCCTACGCTTACATGCAGAACAAGTTCATAACCGAGGGTGAAACTGTTGCCCCGCTATGGGTCAAAGATGGTGAGAAACTCTCTGAGTGGTCGTTCTGGAACTTTGGGCCCCAAGCTCAGATGGGATTCCCGTTTGAAGATGGTGCAGAGATCCTTATCGACAAACGAGCCGCGACATATTTCTACGTGACATTTCTGCCGAGTGAACTGGGTGGTGCTACGTTCTATCTGACCGGTCTGCGAGATTCAGATGGGAACATGCTCAACGGTGAAGATACTTACAAGCTCAACGTTCCCGCTGATGTGCCCGCCGAGGATTTCTGGTCAGCCATCGTGTATAACATGGAAACCAAGAACTTTAACCGCGGTGTTGATCGTGTGGGGGCTTCAACTAAGGACTTGGACAACATGGTCAAAAACGAAGACGGGTCCGTTGACGTTTACTATGCTCCGAACCTCGACGAAGTACCCGAAGGATTTGAGGCCAATTGGGTGACCACAAAGAGCGCGACTAACGCTAACGATTGGTTCTTCCTGTTCCGCCTTTACCGTCCTGAAAGCGACGATTGGTTCAAGAATTGGATGCTGAACGACGTTGAGAACATTTCAAAGCAATAAGAAGCTGGAGGGCCCTTTCGGGAGTCCTTTTCCCCCGCGCCAGGAAAAAATTCATTAAAACAAGTCTGGATTGGGGCTATCTCTCAACATTGCTAAGTCCGGTGTCTGAGCATTGATGCCGACTGTCGCAGCATTGATAAATCTGGGTGCAACGTTGTCGTTCGCTGCTTTGTGTCTGAATGACTGCTTGTCGATGTCAGCGGGACTTGGAAAGGTTTTTTGCGAATGACCGCCAAGTGGACAAAGCTGACGTCTTTCGGCCCGGATGAGTTTTACAAAAGTGGTCAAACTGGGAATTCTACTTGTTTCAGCACCACGCCACTAACTTCATTGAGATGTCTGGCGCTCTTTTTCCGGCCAGAATTCATCCACCACTACATATGCGATGATTACAAAAAAGGCGGCGCTGGCAACTTGCAAAACTCTAGTGATACTCTTGACGTCAGCCTCGTCTGAAAACGGTGCAACCGATCCGCCATATACAATCAGAGCCGTTGTAATAGCGGAGCCGGCGGCAGCGGCGAGCGGGACTTGAGATTTTCCAAGTGCTCCAAGAGACAGACAGAAGAAAAAACATAGCAGAATTGGCGTCAGAATAACCGGAGCTATTACGTTTATTTCATAGCAAACGATGGACACCGCAGCCCCAAGGAGGTTTGCCGTCAGCATAGCTTTTGCAACGGTTTTACCCGCGGCAGGCATCGCCGCAAGCTGTTGGCTCAGCAGCGCGACAAAAAACAGAACCAGCAAGGCAGAAGCGCCGGAAACAAAAAACGCCATAGCAAAAGGCACTGTGACAAGCGACATCCTGACTATGCGGCGATGTGGGTCGAAGTCTGGTGACGATGCGGCTTTCTTTTGAGCGGGTGTTTGAGGTTCAGCGGGTAAAAGCACAAACATCAGTGTTGATACAAAACCCGCGAACAGCAGGTTCAAAGGTATCCAATACACTAGCACCAAAGCCAGATCCTGTGACTGCAGAACCAGGTTCGGAATCATCAACGCCCCCATGAGAGCTATGACACCGGGTAAGACTCCGGCGCCGGAAACTGACCACATGAAAGACAGAATTATTCCAATGGCCACCAGAATGAGGAATACGAGCGGATATGGTGAGAAGATTGATGACAACAGAAATGAAATGAACATCAACCCAATTGAGAAGGCAAACAGCTTGGCAAATACTGCCAGAGGCAATGCGGCGGGTGCTTGCAGAAACAGGGCAGTGAACACCGCCCCGACAACAGCGAGCGGCCACCCAAGGAACAGGCCTAGTGAAAAAACTCCGGTAACACCCAGCGCAAGCCGGAAGACTGAGCGTTGGTCCTCAGTACGCATAGGACAGAATTGAGACCAAGCGGATGTAGGTGCGACCTACGAGGTTCAACAACGAGTTGTCGCTTAGATACATAATCACATCGGCCTGCCCGTTCAGCTGAAAGCGAAGATCATCTTCGGTGCTTCCGGCTTCATAGCCGGGCAAAACGATTCTGACTGGGAACCTCTCCGGATCCCGCAAGAAACCTTTGGTACTTGGCGGACTCGCCAGTTGCCCGGGCTCATCACCGCCACTTAGGGAAACGGCCGCGCTAAAGCTCTCGATGACGCCCGGAACAATCTTACCGGGATGCATGTCCAAAACCACATCAACCGGAGACCCTATCGAAGCTCTTCCCAGGTTGTTCTCGGTAAAATACGCCTCGATCCAGACGTCCGTTGCATCAAGAAACGTCAATAGATCCTGGCCTGATCGCGCATACGTTCCGGGGGCTATCAGCAGATTAGTGATGACACCTGTTGCCGGAGCACGCAGTTCCGTCCATTCAAGGTTCAGTTCTGCATCCGCCAAGGCCGCCAACGCACGTTGGATTTTCGGGTTTTCAATCCCGTCGTCACCAAGCCTCTGTTTTGCTTTTTCCAGATCCGCTTTTGCGTTCTCAAAGTTTGCCTCAGACTCTGCCAATTGCCCGCGTGCATCATCAGCCTTTGAGACGGCAACCAACCCTTTCTTTTCGAGCGCAAATACGCGTTCCGTTTGAATGCGCATCGTATCCAGATCACTCTGCGCCCTTGCTAGTTTGGCTTGTGCCGCACTTACCTCTGCTGAAGACGCGCCTACCTCCTGGGTCGCCGCTTCAAGATCAGCTTCCGCCTTCGAACGTTCGATTTCGTAGGGTCTGGAATCTATTCGAACCAGAACATCACCCGCCGAAACAACCTGTCCATTTTCTACCAGAACTTCAGTTACCGTTCCTGTCACCTGAGGTACGATTTGGGTAGCCACAGCTTTTACTCTGGCGTTCCCGGTAAATGGCGTTTTCCGATCAGCGACCAAATACCAAACAAGAAAAATCAGAATGACTGCCAAGGTTGTCCATATCGTCTTCCTCATTTTGCCGCACCTTCGGCAGCGCTCTCGGCTTCGGGCGAGGTATCAATCCAAACCTTGAACAGCTCATAGAAGACAGCGAAGAGAACCGGCCCCATAAAGACGCCGATCAAACCATACGCCATCATACCTCCGAGAACACCGATGAGGATGACCAACATGGGAGTCTCAAGGCCTTTTGAGATGAACACGGGTCGTAGGAAACTGTCCATTATCATGACGGGAACGGCCAATATGGTGAAGATCAAAGCAGTTCCGCCGGACATGGAACTCCATGCGTAGATCATTACCGGTATAAGAACCAATCCGGGCCCGATTTGGATAATCGAGAGTATCAGGCAGATAAATGCCAGCGTGGCGGCCGAAGAAATCCCAAACAAAGCCAACAGTATCCAAACGAAGACCGCCTGAATGGCTGCTACGCCAATAACGCCTTTTGTCACGTTTCGGATCGTTGCGCCGGCCAGTGTTACGAATTCACCGCCGCGCGGTGCGAAGACACGGTTGGCAAAGCGCTGAAGACCCTGGACCAAATTTGGCCCGGGGCTGAATAATGCTCCCATAATCAACACGGACAGTGCTAAGCCAAGAAGCCCGATGCCGATGCCCAACACCTTTCCGAAAAGCGATTTGGTGATCTCGAGGATTTGCGTGCCGTATTTTGCAAGCGCGCCGTCAAGGTTGCGCTCAAACATCCCCCAGACATCGGCAATTTTGTCTCCAACCAATGGCAATTCCTTGAGGCCCTCAGGCGCCGGTGGGACTTTCAACTCACCCTTGTCTGCCTGTTCCGCAAACTCAGACCCTAGTTCTGCAGCACCAGACACCGCAGTTGCGACTGGCCCCAGGGTCAGAACAAGGCCCAACAGAACGATAACTGTTGTGGCAAGCTTCTTACGTCCTCCCAGCTTGGATTGCAGCCAATCAAATGCCGGGTAAAGCGCGACGCATAGTATCGTTGCCCAGATGACTACGCTTGCAAGCGGGGCCACCATGACCAGGGCGCTGTAGAGGAATAATCCGAGAAAGAGCAATCGTATCGCGAGGTCGACAATCTTCGCGTCCTGGGTCTTTTCCATTCCATCCCTCCACTACTTGTTTTCTGAACATTACACTCAAAAAACATAATGTGTATATATTATTCAGATTCAGGCGTTCGCCTATCAGCTTGAAGACACAAAGGAATCCGGGCCACAGCTTGAGGTGCGCAGTCAAACTAATACCTGCGTATGAACTCAGCTTGGCTGAATTGGGGATAATCTATTTGTCAGTTTTTTTGTCGTCTTGAGACAAGATCGTATCTGCCACTGTGGTCGCCGCGGTCACGAAGACACCGAGGCCCACGATGATGTATACCATTGTGAAGATCTTTCCTGCCGCGGTTTCAGGTGAGAAGTCACCAAATCCCACGGTCGAAATTGTCACTACAGAAAAGTAGATTGAGTCGAGCCAACTCCAACCTTCGACAAAATGGTAAAAGACTGAGGCCCATAAAATCATTCCAATTGTGAAGGCAAGAATGCCTTTCACTCTGCCGTCCTTGAAAGCTACGCCTATCCCTCGTGTTATTCTGGTTAGTGAGTTCATCGGGTCCTCGTTGATTGACGAATTCACATATAGCAGTAATTAGATTAATGTGAAAAAAATAAGGAATCTGACTGCCTGTAGTTTGGAAGATGCGTCCAGCCGCTACAACCAAAGCTCATGCAACTGTCCGTTTCTGGCTATTGAAACTCACTTCAAGCCAGCTGTTTGGAAATTGTGTGTGCTGCACAAACCCAGCGTTTGTCCTTTACCCGTTACTTAGAGGTTCGAGCAAATTGGCAAAAATTTCAGCTATTCGGTCAAGATCATTCAGAGTTCAGAACAGTTACCGTCCGCATATTCTGTTAACATAAAAACTAAATGGTCTAGGCTGCCCACGGGATGAATCGGAATATTAGGAGAAGAACGTGCGATACGTTACCAAGGGTATTTTGATTTGTTGTGCTGTCGCGTTTGTCGCTGTGGTAGCAGCTTGGCTTTTCCTGACTTCTGCATTGTTTTCCTCTGTCAGGGCAACTTTCGTCGAAAATCTGATCTCTAAGAAACTTGGTCAGGACGTTAGAATAGAAGATGAAGTGCGTCTGGGTCTCGGTCGGAAATTGCAGGTATCAGCGGCAGGACTGGTTCTAGCCGGTTCTCAGCATGTTGATGTGAACCTGGCAGTAATCGACGGGATTGAGTTCGAAGTTTCCGCGCGTGATCTTTGGAACAGTAAACTGTCGGTGAGTGGCCTTTCGCTCTCAGGCGTTCACCTGAACCTAATCACAGACAAAGACGGCGCCGGAAACTGGCAGTCCATTTCCCAATCGGAAGCTGAAGCCGGGAAACCTGCTGAACCTCCAAATTTGCCAGTGACCGGAATTCTAACGGACCACGAAATCGACCTGACCGATATCACCGTTCTTTATCAGAATGACCAAAACGGGCTTGAGCTGGATCTGAAGCTTCCTGAGTTGCTTTTGAAGCGTGATACGGAAACCGATGTTGCGACCGCAGTTGGGGCCGGTTCGCTAAACGGAGAGAAGTTTGATCTGAACGCGACATTTCCCGCGGAAGACCCGTTTCAAGTGGCGGTGAACTTTGAACAGATTTCTATTTTCGCCGAGGAAACCCCCCAAGAGAACGGTCTGCAAGTGACAACGACCGTAGAGATTGCCGAACTTGGCCAGCTTCTCGATATCCTGAAGCTTAACAGGGTTTTGGAAGGTACAGGAAATATTGGTGCAACATTCAAATCGGTCGACGGCGTAGCACGGATTGACGACCTATCTGTGTTGGCCGAACTAGAAGGCGGACAAAGCCTTTCGCTGACGGGGCAGATCGGAGAACTGGGGAACCCGGAAGACGTATCGCTGACAACCCGCATTAGGTTGTACCCCGAAGATGCCGAGCCAGCCCCAGCCGCATCGCGATATGATCTTAAACTTATCGCGGTCGACATGGTTATCGACAGCGTGCCCGGGCAGGTTCCGCAGCGACAAATGGTCATTAAGACCAACGGCTTCACGTTGGACACGTCTGGCGAAGGTCCACCCCCGGTAAAGTTCTCCGAGCTTTCCAGAACATCAGAAGGCGCCTTAAGGGTCGGAAGCATCAACTTGAGAATTGGGAACCCTGCTGATCCGTTTATCATTTTGAACGGTTCGGTCGATGACGCGCTGCAGCTGCAAGGAATATCAGCAGAAGGTCTAATGGATATTCCGGCAGCCAGTTTGATCTCGCCAGAATTGTTGGGACCAGACGACCAGCTTGGCAGGTTTTCCGGTGACTTCCATTTGAACGGCGATATCAATCAGCTTTCGCTGACAAACTTGGATGGAAAGACAAGCGAAACGGAAGTCTGGAACCTCGAAGTACATGGCACTGTCAAGAATGTACTCAAATTCGAGGACCTGGATTTGGCAATTGATGTCGAAGTCCCATCAGGTGCAGATCTTCTGGAGGCACTATCGCTTGATCGCGTGGAAACCGGACAGGCTCGCCTTGAAATTGACCTCGCTAGCGAAGGCACCGATTGGAAAGCGAGTGCCAATGTCGAAGTTGCCGACTCTGTCCTGGAAATTGTCGCCGATCTTGATGATGCAACAAGCGACCCTGTACTGAAGGGTTCCATAGAGAGTGACCTGATAAAGATAGATCAGATCCGAACCATCGTTCAGGCTGCCGCACAGTTGCGGAAAATAGGCGGCCCAGAGCCGGAAGAGGAAGAAACTAAGCAAGAAGACGATGACGACCAAGGTGCGCTAAGAGATGTAACGCTTAAACCTATCGGGCGTTCAATTCTCTTGTCCGGTATGGATATGGATGTCGACGTTGACCTTCGGCACATAGAGGGTGCCAAGGGCATCAGCAGTTTGCAGAGCGAACTGACGCTCAACAAAAACGAGCTTAAGGCTGGACCTCTGAAGTTTGAATACGGAGGCGCTCATTTCGACGTCAGTGGGCAAATGGATCTGTCAAAGGACGCGCACCTGCTCACTTTGACCGGTAAAGCAGGTGGCTGGCAGCTGGATGATATTCTCCACAATCTTAACTTCAAAAAGGGCGCGAGCGGTACGGTCTATGCAGGCTTTTCGGTGACCGGAGGAACCGATTCACCCAGGCATTTTGCCAACACAATGAGCGGCAACGCCACAGTCTCACTGCGTGATGGCTCGATCGAAACCCAGCTTTTAGATTTGGCAGGCCTTGGGGTGCTACCTTGGGTGTATACCAAGGAAAAACAAAAGGTAGCTCCAATCGTATGTTTGCGAGCGCCGATTAGTATTTCCAATGGAAACCTCTCGACGAAACAAACGACGTTGGAAACAGATCACGTCCAGGTTGTCGTCTTTGGCGCTGTTGATTTGGCGGGCAAGGCCCTGGACCTAAATCTACAGCCCCGCAAAATCGGCGAACCTCTTTCGAAAAGCCCCTGGCCAGTGACTTTAAAGGGACCGCTGGCTAAGCCGAAGGTTAAGGTCAAAGACGGACCAAAAAGACTGAAACGATCGGATGGTGCGGACAAAATGCCGGCGAAAAGAAAACTATGCGTTCCGGATATCTTGCAACTGCAGTAGTAGTGGAGGCAGTCAGTTTAAGAACAACTCTAGGGTTCAAGAAGGCAGACAATGCTTCCGAACAACGTCCGTTTCTAACATTTTAGTCAATGCAGACAGCAACGGTTCCGCATTCCGCATCTGGCCGAACACTGGCCCAAACAACACAATTGATGTCTTGGGGCTTAGCAACGCGCTCTAGGTCACCATGGCTCTAAAACTCGACCACTTTCACAAACACCTACACTGGTGCAGTCACCACCTACACCGACGTTGATCTAGCCCGCGGATCTTTCAGCCAATTTGTTAACTACACCGGAAACAATAGCGATGGCGGCGTAAGTTGCTCCATCGACCTGAATGCCCAGTTTCAGTTAAGCCAATCCAACAACCGCAGTCATGCGATCGTGTAGTTTCGTGGATGAACCAGGTGAATTGTTATTCAGATACGTGAGCAAGCTTTCCATCCCAGTCCTCGGATGAAATTTTGGGTTCCGGCGGATCAGCTATGTATGACGGAGTCATTATCTGCGTTCCGTTTTCATTGAACACGTCGACAATGTTCTCACGCAGATCCGATAAGATCTTTGGTAGGCTCGATCCACGAGAAGTGTAGGCATTGATCTCATAGTTGATCGCGTAATCTGCCAACTGGGTCCAGAGCACAAATGGCTCCGGATTTTTTCTCAACCCTTGAGTTCGATGTGCAGCCTCAATCAGCATCGCTTTGATTTTCCGTGGAGGCTCCTCGTACCCAATTCCCACGGTTGTATGAACCAACAGTCCGCGGCCATCCACTTTTCGGGAATAATTCACAACTTCGGAATTGAGCAGTTGCGCATTTGGAATGCTGATCATTTCGTTCTTGATCGATTTGATGAGTGTTTCCATCAGTTTGATCTCAGTTACGTCGCCAACCTTGTCACCGACCTGAATTCGATCACCTACATTGGTACTGCGTCTATAGATGACAAACAGACCGGCCATCATATTCGAGACGACTGTGTTCGATCCCAACGATACCATGATACCGGCAAGAATAGTCAGGCCCTGGAATGCACGAGAGTCAGATCCGGGAATATAAGGGTAGGCAAACACCAACGCGATAACAATCAGCAAAGCCCTAAACAGCATTTTTGTCGGGGCAATCCAATGATCTTCAAAGTCTTTCAGTTGGAATGCACCGCTCTCGACGTTGTCGAAAAAAAGGTCGAGACCTCGAATTCCCAACCGAGTCACCGCAGCGATGATCGCAAGCATTATCAGATTGGGAATGTATCCGACAATGGCCAGAACCACAGTAACCAGCGGCTCGCTGACGTATTTCAAAAGGATTTGAGCTATACCCTGCGTTTCAGCGAAAGAAAGCAGTACCAGAGAAAGGTAATAGTAGAAGAAGAAGAGAAACAGCACCCACATCAATATGTGGATTGCGTAAACGATGATGGACGCGATAGCTTTACTTCTCAAGATTGAGTTTGTTGCTTCCTCAAAGCCTTCTGCTCTCATTTCCAAGCTGCTTCTGATGTAGTCCAACAGCTTTCGCCGTTTGGCAAAGAACGCATAGGAAACCAGCGCGAAAATAGCCGTCCAGGCCACAGCGGCAATCGCACTGTCTACTAACCCCTCATTGGATCGCGCTTCACGATATTGAAGGATCGCAATTTCAATAGCCGCGGCCTGTAGTGCAGCCAAACTTTCGACGTCCATCTGTTCGTATTGGGCATCCGCTTGGGTCGTCGTTGTAATCATTCGGCCGTCAGCTCTGATGAGTTTCCCGAACTCGGAGTCCATGATTTCAACATTTACGCTTGAATTCTGTGATGCATCGCCAACCTCGGAAATGCGCTCAACAACCTTGTCGGCTCGCTCAGTCGCCGGAAGAGCGCTGGAGCCACGAACGACAAACAGCTCCTCCCCGTCGACAGTCACTGGAGCAATAAACTCGGGATTATCTTGTTCTTCAGGCGGTGCAAGTATTTCCTCCGACTGCGCGAGCGCGACGCTGCCAGCAAACAAAACAGTCGTGAACCAAACTGCAAAAGCTCTCATGATTTTGCTCCCTCTACGGGTATCAGATGAACATCGCGCTGTGGGAAAGGTATCGAAATTCCCTCTGCGTCAAACCGCTCCTTTGCTTGCCCTGTCAGGTCCCAATAGACGGTCCAGTAGTCATCAGACTTGGACCAAGGGCGACAGAAGATATTGACTGAATTGTCTCCCAACTCGCCTACGAACACTTCGGGTTCGGGTGTCTTCAAACAAAGCTTGTGTTTCAAAATTAGTTCTTTGAGAACGTCGATTGCTTGGGCGGCGTTGTCGGAATAGGCAATGCCAAAAACCAAATCGACCCGGCGTTCTGCCGAGGCGCTTACGTTGGTAATCACGTCTCCCCAGATCTTACTGTTCGGAACGATAATGACCTGATTGTCGAACGTACGGATCTTCGTTGAAACCACAGACATTTCATCGACAAAACCGGACGATCCTCCGACTTGGATGTAATCGCCGGTATCAAACGGCTTCAAAACCATAATCATCAGGCCGCTTGCAAGATTGCCCAATGTTTCCTGAAGCGCGAAGCCCAGGATGAATGACAAGCCACCAAGAACGGCAAATAGCGGTGTGACGTTCACGCCAAACAAGGCCAAAACAACCAGAATCCCAAGAACGAATACCGCCCAGAACACTGCCATCGCGATGAACCGCCTCAGCATTCTCGAAATAGTCGGAATTTTGTTTAGACCGCGTTCGGTGACGCGGCGCACCATCCGTGCGACAAACATCATGGCCCAGACTGCCAGCAAAACACCCAGAGCAGCCATCAAAAGACCAACACCACCATCCCAAGAAAACAACCAAGCCCACGTATTTTGTAGCAACGTTTGAATGTCTGTTGTTTTGAGAACGCCCGCCTTCAATGCAAGAATATAGTCCGTATGGGGCTTCAGATCGTCCTCCTTGGCCCCTTTTAATGCCCACGCCTCAAGCACGATACGATAGTTGTTCAGCAAAACAGATCCTGACTCACTTTGAAAAGCCAGTTGTGACCGCAGGGTGTCTTCCTGTTTGCCACTCGCAGACTGAAGGCTGCGACTTGTTTGAGCGACATCTTCGAGTTGAGAGCGCACGTAGCCTTGCCAAGTGCCCGCGACCTCAGAAAGCTCTTTCGCAGTCAAAGGGACAAGCAGGATTTCCAAGTCATCCGCAGAGATTGATTCATCAGTGACCTCGACTACAAGTTTGTCTTGCGTCACCTCCACGGTTTCCTGACCATCCGCAGATTCTGGCTCAACCGGAGCTTCCTGCGCGTTGGCGGAAACAGCATGCAAAATCGCTGAAACACAAAGGAATAACCAAAACAACCAGGTTCTTAGTGGTCGTATCATTTCTCCGTCCCCCTTCACTTGGCACCGAAGAAACCACACTGACGGCCAACAAATCCACTCTTATATTCAAAATCGAATACTCTAATGCATTGATCTTCGTTGTGCGTTTAAACTTTGGCGGAAGCCAATTACGCGATTTGGTTGATTGAATATTCTGACCGCTTTTTTTCGGCACGCGGTTGCACATCCCCTCGGTTTTTCGAACTAAGGCCTCTGAATTGTGGTTTTGGGAAGCTCAGTTTGGGTTTTTCCAGTCCATCACTTACACGCTGCTCTGAAATTGCTCGGGTCAGAGAAGCCCAGAAAGTATGCGAATTTCTGTATGACATCTGTTCGGGCAAACTGACCTACGCTCGAAAGGGGTCAAGTCTACTTTGCACAACTCAAAACGAGTTACTGTAAATTGAACTGCTCAACAAATAAATGACCTCCTGGCGACGCCGCTCACTTGCGCCTCCAGGAGGTAACCAGACACGTCTGGCGAATGCGAGAGCAACAGAGGTAATTCGAATTTGCCACGCATTCGAATACTTGCATTCAAAATGCAACAATTCAAGGTTTTTTACGCGCGGAAAGAAAAATATTCTCGCGTATTGGATATTTGATCGCGTATTCAAGCTTACAGCCCATCTCGGAAGACAGGGTCTAGTCGTGCAAGTAGTCGGTTACGAACTTCGACAATAGTGGCGTCATTCAGTGTTCATACCAGCCGGGTTGACCACCCGTGCCTTACCGCCCATTCCAGATAGTCTGGTCAGTCCCAAGACCAGACTATGGCCCGCGTTGTCTATCATCCCAGAAAATGACAGCGCGGGCATTTGTTTCACCACTTTGTTTTGCCCTGCTTGCAACAAAAGACTGCTTAGCGCTCTTCGCAACCATTCTCAGCGCTTTTCCATGTTTCGCCTTCTCAGGCGTTTCACGTCGTTGTCAGCACGCGTTGGAACGATCACTGACATCTGGAGGTGTCCCAGGTGCACTAATTGCCTGAATGGCCTCTTCGTAGCCTAAATATCAGCGCAGTCTGTCTTCCTTGGATTAAGTTGATCAGCAGAATGCCCTGCCCCTAGCGCCACTTTGCTACCCTGCGATTACTTCCGTGCTGTCGCAAGACCTGCAAACTAGAGACGTTGTTCCGAGTTTCACGCGCACTCGTGCTTCCCAGTAGACCATCCCGGTCACAAATGCGGGGCGTACAACACGCCCCGCACCAGTTTCTAACGACCCCTCGCTTTGCCGGGAATGTCTATCTTCTCAACAACAGCCGAAAAAACAATGCTTGGATTTATCATAGGGAAAAGGCCGAAACACAGTTAGAAATAGTTAACTCTGATAGAATTCCTCGAGAGGCGAAGAACACGCTCGAACTGGAAAGACCTGTTGATTTGATACCGACAATTACCTTTGTGGCCATTGGAGCAGTCGTTCTTGCCGGATTGTTGTTCGCTTCGTTTTCACGAACCGCGATTTGGCGCGCCACTGTTACCCCGCTCGCCTCAATAATCGGGAGCGGTTTTCTCGTCTCTGCCCCTCTGCTTGCCCGGGAGTTTGGGGGCTTTGCTGCGCTTGCGATGGCGCTGTTAATTCTGGTGGCAATGCTGATTGGATGGACAATCCGCTACAACATCAGAGTTGTCGAACCACAATTGGCAGCCGACAAAGATCATGTCCTGCATTCGATTGAGCAACTCAGTCATATTGTTCTTGCATTTGCCTACTTCATATCCGTTTCCTACTACCTTGCCCTACTCGGGCACTTTGTCCTTCAGGGCGCAAATATTGACCGGCCAGAGTTGGCAAAACCCATCGCGATAAGTCTGTTGGTGGTGATTGGGCTATTAGGTTGGAGTGGTGGAGCGCAAAAAGTTGCCCGCGTTGAACGCTATGCGACAGCTTTAAATCTATCAGTGATAGCTGGATTTCTTGCGGCTCTTGCGGTTTTTGCATTCGGGAAGATCGTCGGACCGGGCGACTTTCTGTCAGCTGCTGGCAAATTCGAGCTTAAGTCACTTCCCGTTCTTCTAGGGTTATTGATCGTTGTGCAGGGATTTGAAACGACAAGATTCATGGGAGAAGAATTTGATGCGCAGACCAGAATTAAGGCGATGCGGAATGCGCAATTGCTCTCTGGGGTCATTTACATTGTCTTCTTCATACTCCTTTCGCCGCTGCTGATAGACCTTTCTAAGGGAGAGGGAGTTGCCGCTGTCATATCTGTCTCGGCATTGGTAGCAGGCATACTGCCGATTTCTTTGACAATAGCTGCGACAGCCAGCCAATTTAGCGCATCTGTTGCAGACAGTATTGGGGATGCCGGCCTGATCGGCGAGATTACTCATGACCGCGTAAACCCCAGCCACGCCTATGGTTTAATTGCGCTGGTCGGAATTGGCATTCTGTGGTCGACTGATGTTGACCAGGTGATTGCCTTGGCAAGCCGTGCCTTTGCATTGTTTTACGCCCTACAATGCCTGGTCGCATTTGAAGCTGCACGTAAGCGCAAAGGAGACGAGAAAAAAGCAGCCGCCTTTTTCGCGCTGAGTGTTGTTTCCGGAGCGGTCTTTGTATTTGGGATTCCAGCCGGTTGAGCAGGATTGCGCTAGGGAATGGAAACCGAACGCTTTCAACACTCACTTATGTTCAAACGAAGTGGATTTCGCCTCATCGCTTTTATGCGCTGAAGGTTCGCAGATCCTGGAAATTTGACCCTTTAGCACCCAGAACACCAATTGAGGTGACGGCTAGGTGCAGAACGCCTAACCTATGAATGAAAAATTTCTTGTTCCCAAAGTCATGGGCTCGATTCAGAAACAGATTTCAAGAAGCGCCATGTTCTATTGAGGCGAACGCAATAAAGGAGAGGGAAATGACTACTGAAGACCAACTTTGGGCGACAGAAGAACGGCTGTGGTTGAACGGTTTCGATTCCGCACATTCAGAAATATCTGAAGATGCAGTGATGATCTTCCCGTACCCGGCGAAAATACAACGCGGCACGACTGGTGCGCAAGGCGTGGCAGACAAGGCAGGATGGCGGACGGTTCGAATGAGCGACAGACATTTCAACCTCAAAAGTGATATTGCTGTTCTCGCATATCGGGTTTCAGCCGAGCGTCCTAACGCTCCGATTTACCATGCACTATGTGCGTCGACATATTTAAACGATGCTGGTGTTTGGAAGCTCGTGTCGCATCAGCAGACACCGGCCGACAATGAGGCAGCCGCGCAGCCCGAGCTTTAATAGATTGATACAAAAGAAATTGACGAGCCCCCCTTTGATTGGCTCAGTTTGATTGTTAGTGAATGATTGGCCTCTGGTCTATCTGGACGATGGTTTCCGGAGTTGGAAGGCGGTAGCCCAGAGCGCTGCGCGGTCGTTTGGTGTTGTAGCGCATCCTCCATTCTTCGATCAGGAATTGGGCTTCGTGTAGGCGTTAAAGTATCTCACCATTTACTTCCACCGTCGGAGGAAGCGCAGGATAGTGCTGTCTGCCTGAGCTGCCCCAGAATTTGCGACCCATAGCGGTCAATCGACACGGTGCTGCCATTCTGCGGCCGCAAGCCCACTTTCCGGACATTCGCTGCAGACGCAATTTATTGGCTTTGGTGGGTGGCTGTCTCGCGGACAAACCTGCCTTTCGCCGCAAATGCGCCAATGACAGCATTCGCGCAAGGACAGAAACGGTCGTTTGATTTGATCTGATGGACGTCCGCTTTCTTGATTCAGTGCTCATGTTCGCAGAGGTTGTGGTCCGACAAAGAAGCCAGCACATAGCAGTCTTCCGACACTCCGTCGCCGTCACAACCTTTCGAAATCCTCACCAGCTCTTTCTCAAGCGCTCGGAGACGTTTGATCTTTGCACGAACGTCTGAGAGTTGAGCCGTAGAAATGTCTGTAGCCTCCTGACATGACCGATCCGGGTGGCCTTGCAATTCGATCAAGGAAGCAATCGCCTCAATCGAGAAGCCCAGATCACGCGCATGCTTGATGAAGCTCAGGCGCTCCAGTCCCGCGACATCATACCGACGTTGGTTGCCCTCCGTCCGCTCCGGGGCGTCCAGAAGCCCCGACTCCTCATAGTATCGGATGGTCGGAACCTTTACGTTTGTGCGCCGGGACAGTTCGCCGATAGAGAACATAAAATTACCTCTTGAACCTCTAGTCACTAGAGATCGTATATGATGTGGGACACCAGAACCAGAGTGAATCATGTCCCGGAAATACCTCGCCAAAACCCCCATCCTCGATTTTCGATCCGATTCCATTCAAGCATTGGTCGTTGAACGCGGATGGTTCTCACTTGACCCTCACGCGCGCATTGGCGCGGCCTATGAATTTGTGCGCAATGAAATACTGTTCGGCTACAACAGCGACGATGCGTTGCCCGCCTCTCGCGTGCTGGCCGACGGATATGGTCATTGCAACACGAAGGGCACGCTTCTGATGGCCCTCCTCAGGTCGCTGGGCATCCCCTGTCGGTTTCATGGCTTTACCATCGACATTGGTTTGCAGCGCGGGGTCGTGCCGGAGCTGGTCTACCCCATCGCGCCACGAAACATCATCCATTCTTGGGTCGAGGTCCTGATCGACGGCAGTTGGGTCAATCTCGAAGGTTTTATCCTCGACCTTGACGTCTTGACCGCGCTCCAAGAGGCCTTCCCGGATCGCACATCGCTTTGCGCCTATGGCGCGGGGACAGATTGCCTTCAGGCGCCACGCGTCGATTGGACCGGCGCAAGCACCTACATCCAGAAGACAGGCATCAACCACGACTTCGGGGTCTTTGATAGCCCCGACGACTTCTACGCAGACCACCACCAACTGTCGGGTTTGCGCGGGCTGTTCTATCGCCTTGTCGTCCGACACTGGATGAACCGGCGCGTGGCGCGGATCCGGCAAGGCCAAGTGCCAATCATACCCGGCGGCGAAAACAGTCTTGAACCGGCAGAAATGCCTCTCGAACAGAAGGAGGGTGTGTGATGGCTGGTTGCTGTGGCAACGACGTGAAATTCGACGGCATGTCCAACGAATACAAGCGAAGGCTCTGGATTGTCATCGCGTTGAACGCGATCATGTTTGTGGTTGAGATGACTGCTGGCCAGGTGGCACAGTCGCAGGCGTTGAAAGCGGATGCTTTGGACTTTCTCGGGGATGCGCTGACCTACGGTATCTCGCTTGCCGTGATCGGAGCATCCATTCGCGCGCGCACCAACGCGGCCTTGGCGAAGGGGATCAGCCTTTTTCTGATGGGGGCATGGGTTTTCGGCTCCACTGTCTATCGCGTCTTTTTTGTCGGTGTGCCGGAAGCAGAGATCATGGGCGTCATTGGCGCTTTGGCTCTGACGACAAACCTCGCAAGCGTGTTCCTGCTTGTCAGCTACAAGGATGGCGACGCCAATGTGCGCTCGGTCTGGCTCTGCTCGCGCAACGACGCCATCGGCAATGTCGCTGTCATGATCGCGGCCTTGGGTGTGTGGGGAACTGCGTCTGGCTGGCCGGACCTTGTCGTGGCCGCGATCATGGCAAGTTTGTTTCTGTCCTCATCGTATCAGATCGTTCGCCAGGCGCTTGCGGAACGGCGAGAGGTTGTCGATCATCAGCATGCTTGATGTTGATCATAACAATCCGCATTGGATGCCCCTACAAAGGGATCAACTGAACCCGAGCGCAGCCAAAGGAAGACTGCTATGCATATGACCCGCCGCCAGATCGTCACTGCCGCCATGGGCCTTGTCAGCTTTGCGCCCGTCGCGGCGATTGCGCAGAGCACGCCGCACATCCATGTTCTCAAGGACCCAAGTTGCGGCTGTTGCCGAGTCTGGGTGGAAATTCTTCGGGCGGAGGGCTTTCGTGTGACCGAGGAGCCCAGCTTTGGGACACTTCTTATCAGGCATAAGTTGGACAATGGCATCCCAAAAGAAATGATCTCATGCCACACAGGTGAGATCGATGGCTACATGGTCGAAGGGCATGTGCCAGTAGCCGACATCCGCCGCCTATTGGATGAACGCCCCGACGCGGTTGGTCTTGCGGTTCCCGACATGCCCTATGGATCGCCTGGCATGGGTCCCGAAGACCAACGCGAGGCATACGACGTGTTCTTGATCTATCGGGACGGAAGCACAGAAGTATTCGCGAGCTATGAGGCAGCCTGAGGTGAAGTCCAACGAGCTTAAATTCTAAGGAGCAGGCAATGAAACACCATAATCTACGCTCTTTGGGTTTGGGCGCATTGTTTATCATTACGACCACTGTGGCCATGTCGCAGCAGCAACGGGGAGACTGGTAGGGGCACGGGCCATATGTGGCCTGAACGCATGCCTGGCTGGGGGCATGGCAACATGAATCAGGGCCAGCAGCAGCGCCTGCAGCGAAATTGGACTTACATGAACGAGGGCGTGCCCGCAGCCTATCTGCTCCGCATGGAGATCCGGCATGATTGCGGTGATCTTTGAGGTCGAACCAGCGGATGGGCGTAAGAACGACTATCTGGGCATCGCTGCCGAGATGCGTTCGATGCTGGATCAGATCGAAGGCATTATCTCCGTCGAGCGGTTCCAGAGACTGACCGGTCCTCGCAAAATCTTGTCCTTGTCCATTTTCGAAGACGAGGCTGCCATCGCTAGGTGGCGCAATCTGAGCGCGCATCGCGCGGCGCAGATGAAGGGGCGAAGCGGCGTCTTCGACGACTACCGGCTACGGATCGCCAGCGTTATCCGGGATTACGGCATGTTCGACCGAGACCAGGCATCAGCAGACAGTCGGAAGGTGCTGTCACTTGATTGCGCCAAATTTGCGGATGGAATTGCCGCTGCTGGCCCTTTTCGCGCTGCTCTGGGGATCGTCCTACCTCTTCATCAAGGTCACCTTGGCCGAGATACCACCGGTTACGCTCATCTCCCTGCGCGTCCTTGGCGCCGCGATTTTCCTGCTGCTGGTCATGGGCGTGCAAGCCGAAAGACTGCCACGGGATGAGCGCACGTGGAGTATGCTTCTGCTTCAGGCCGTCTTCAACAGCATCGGCGCGTGGACAGTCCTGGCCTGGGGCCAGCAATATGCCGAATCCAGCCTTGCCAGCGTTCTGAACTCGTCCTCGCCGATTTTCGCCTGGGTCGTAACTCAACCCTCTGACTGTACCAGAGAAAATAACGCGCCATTCGGATCGTAAAAGACCGAGCGGCGTGAGCGATCCGGATCATTCGTGTCAATCCTGGCTAGTTTTCCACCCAATCGTTCCACGTCATGACAGGCGGCGGTGGTATCTTCAACTTTAATGCTCGGAATCCAGCAGGCATATTCTTGTTCCTGAGGCAACCCACGGAACCGCTCGGCAATTTCATAGCCGGACGGTAGCGAAACAATGGCTTTCCGTTGCAGTTGGCTGTCGTACCCGGAAACCCATCCAAACAATTCCGAATAAAATTCACCAGGGAAATCTGCTGTTCTCGATAGATAACCGTCTATTCCAAATTGCCGCTCCTGCACCGGATAGGAGTGTCGGGACAGACAGATACCAACCAATGCTCCTAAAGGATCCCGCAAAAGACAATTGCGACCGACGCCCGGCACCTCGAATGGAGGTCTCACAACGGTTCCACCGAGTCTCTCGACTGCTGACGCGGACCGATCCACATCCTCGACCTCCACATAGGCGATCCATCCGTCGTCGTAGTGTTGCGGTGTCTCGGCAATGCCTGCGCCAACCTCTTCTTGTGCCAGGGCGAGCACAAAATCCTTCTCACCGCCGCCCCAGGCGAAATCCATCGCGTGCTCGGTCAAAAAGCTCCAGGAGGCAAGGTCTCGATAGAAGTCCATCGAGCGTGATCGGTCTCTTGTGAAGAGATCATGCCAAACGAATCGGCCGACCTTGTTACATGTCATGGCGGTGAGCTCCTATGATCCCCGCAATTTATTCATTACTGGCCTGCGGTCGATTTGACCCAAGTCAACAGCCATGATCGCGTGTTTCTGAAACCCATGCTGCCAATGGTAAGCCGCCATTCACTGCGGCCTGACTTTCTGTGGGATTGGGCCCTCTACAGACCTTCGCCGTTTTTTGCTTCTTTTGTTGCTCGCGACTCAATCCAGACCTTAAAATCCGTGCTTTTTTGGTTCCAGCTTTTCGGGATGAAGCTGGCTTTTGGCCAATGGCTGCTTAAGCTGTTCACCAAAAGGAATTTTCGATGGAACCGAGTCTGATATTCGCGCTAGTTGGAGCTACCGCTCTCCTCGTCGCCATTCCTGGGCCGAACGTAGCATTGATTGTTGCAAACACACTGGCTTACGGATTTCGCTTTGGCGCGATGACAGTGTTTGGCACCACCATTGGCGTGGCTGTTCAACTTGTCGTCGTCGTCCTAGGTCTGGCTGCGCTCCTCGAATTTGCAGCCTACGCTTTTCTTTGGCTTAAATGGATCGGAGTGACCTATCTGATCTATCTCGGCGTGACCGCATGGCGTCAGGGCGTCGTGGACATGGAAAAACAAGGCGCCAGCCGTGAGCCGCTGAGAGAACTCTTCTGGCAGGGCCTCCTGCTCGCCACAATCAATCCGAAGACCTTGATATTCAACGCGGCGTTCCTGCCGCAGTTTGTGGTAGCCGGATCGGGGTTTTCTGCCTTGTTTATTAAGGCTGTGATCTACCTTGCTATTATCATGCTCGGTGATCTTGTGTGGGCCGCGTCTGCGCAAACGGCGCGCCCCGCAATAGCCAGACTCGGACGGTGGCGTCACAGACTAACCGGTGTTCTTTTTATTGGGTCGGGTATAGGTCTCGCTTTGGCGCGTGTTGATCGGTAAACGAAATCTTCGGAACAGAAGTCAGTTGGTGTGCATAGACTAGGGATCAACATGGGCTCAGAGTTGCCATTGCTGCGCCCGTTATTTGGCACTGCTGCACCGTCACAAGTTCTGTAGAAATGACATCCCCACGAAATGCTTTCTTCGGGGAAGCTAAGCGCTGGAAAGATTATCGCTTGAGCTGAGCTGAGTTGGGTGCAGGCGCAGCGTACGAAACGATAACTCTTGTGGCGAGGAAGCGAAGGGCAACGCTTCTCAATTTGTATAGGGATTTATCACGAGCGTAGGTGGTCAACGGCGCAATAACTCTCGGCACCGGTCTTCTCCCAAATGAAAGACTTAGGTTGGAGCGGGAACGGGGCGGCGGTGTGCCTCAGGTGTGCCTGCTTCAAAAAGAACCGCATACCTTGTGCGTTGGGCCCATAGGATCAGGCTTCCGCAAACGACCAGGACAAACCCGAGTGGGAGCCCTCCAGGATTGAGAGCGGCATGAAACAGAACGATAACGGCCATTATCGGCGCCAGCAGAGCCAACCCCAATGCCGGTGCTCGGTTGGACAAGAGAAGAAGCGCACCTATCAGTTCGATAGTTTTCATCATTGGCCAGAAAAACCCGGTCTCTTTGAGCGCTGCTTCAAATGCAAGCCCGGCTGATGAGGTCGGCGGATGTATCAGGTGCGCGCCCGTGAAAATGAACACAAAGCCATCCAACGCCCCTATCAAAAAAATACCCCCAAGTAGCAGGCGCGGTACATGATCAATCAGAAACGTCTTGAGCTTCGGAAGGGATAGCGTCATCGTGAAACTCCTTCAGGTTCCGATTGCGTTTCAATTCGTTTTCTCCTGAATATGAGAGCGATCAGTGTCACTCCAGCGAATAGTATTCAGGCAACATGAACGAAATTCAGATTAGAAATCTCGACCTGAACCTGCTTCTGGTCTTTCGGGTCCTCATGGAAGAAGGCAGCGTGAACCGCGCTGCTGAACAGCTTGGTCGAACGCCGTCCGCGGTGAGTCACGCGCTTGGACGCTTGCGTAAACAGTTGGATGACCCATTGCTGGTTCGCGCCGGTGGCATCATGAAACCAAGCCCACGGGCTGAAGCGCTGTATCATGAGATCCGACCGATCTTGTCGCAAATCGAACGCGCCGTGAAGGCGCCTGCGCCCTTCCAACCCGCGACATGTTCTCGGACTTTCGGGATGGCAGGACCCGCGCTGGATTGTATCGCGTCCAGTGTCGTCTCACGAATGCAGGGAGAGGCCCCAGATTCGGCTCTGTCTTGGCAGCCTTACTCCAAAGAGACCATGGGCCAGATCTTACGAGGTGAGGTGGATATCGCATTCGGGAATGCGAACTTTCCTCTGCCAGAGGGCCTGAAAGCACAAACATTGAAACCGATGAAGCGGTACGTTCTGGCGCGGCGAGGTCATCCGGCGACAAATGATTGGAGCCTGGAAAGCTGGATGCGTTGGCCCCATGTTGTGGTGCGCATTCCAGCCGCGATCCACAGCACTGTCGGCGAGCACTTTGCCAATCTTGGCCTGAAACGGCGTATTGGGCTTCACGCCGGCAGTTGGTCAGGCATCGCATCGTCTCTGAACAACACGAATATGATGGGCAACTTCGTTTCTCTAATCATGTTGGAGGGCGCAGGGGGCGATGACCTGCAAGTCTTTGAACCGCCGGAACCTATGCCTGATCTTGTCTTCCGGGTTATCTGGAATGCCGAGTTGGATGCTGACCCGGCCCTTGCCTGGCTGAGGGGAATTGTACTTAGGACATTTGATGACCTCATGGCCGAAGCTAGCAAGCGTTTGTCGGATCGTGATATCATCATGCCACGAACCATCGGTTGATATTCCAAGCTGCCCTGGAACCTCTCCATCTCAAGAGCCGACTTGCGGCGGTGCGGCGTGTAGGTCGAGGCCCTGTAGCATCAAATCTGGTCCCAGGGGCATTGGGCGATTACCGTAGACAACCCAAATCAGACATTCGTAACTAGACTTTGCAATTCCAGCGATGCGGACAAAACACCAGTTCGCTGCAGTTTCTCCAAAGCCCGCCTTCGGAAAATGAACGCGGCCAAAAACGGTCGTTACTACCCTCGTCAGAAACCTCGAGCACAACCTCTTGAGGCCCGGGAAATTGCTGAGAAGGAGGGTGTTTTCGTGTGAACGATACCTGACCTATTACCCCTTGCTCGTCACCTGATCGGACAACACACTAGCTCGTCAATGGTTACGCGACGGGCAGTTTTTTGCCCGAACACTGCGGCCTTCGGTTCTCAGAGTGGCAATCGGGCGAGATGGGTATATCCTGACATCGCAACACTGTATTTTTATTTTGCGAAAATCCGATATCGAATCCAGAGACGGTGTTGCACCTCACGCTGGAACTCAGGTGTCCGCCTGTTCAAGCAAGGCAAGCCTGAAGATCAACCGTTCCAGGAATCTCGAACACGGAGTCAGAAAATGCAGCCAGTGGACGAACATCCTCCTCCCTCGGCGGAAGAAATCCTGCAACTGACCCGCCTCGATCCCATTCCCTCGTATCTTTCGCCGAGCCTCTATCTGCCGGTATTCGAGGCGCTCGTAGAACTCAGGTTAAAGGGTATCGACGCCGACTGGAACGTCGCGCTCGATTCCGGCTGGCGGTGCCTGGGTCTAGCCCATGCGGCGCTGTTACTGCACCAGGACCATACAGACACTCTACGGCGCTCGCTGTCCCTGCAGCAGCTCAGCGACGATTTCACCGACGCGGTCATCGGGGAAACTTTCAACGACGGGAACACGGCCGAGTTGATCGCCGAGCTTCAGGCCGCCGGCGAAGAGATCGATCCCTTGGCCGGGATCGATGCCCTTATGGCCGAGATAGAGGCAGATCCGCACTTCGCCGATCTCAGCGGCGAGTTCGGTGAAATCCGAACGGAACTGGAGCAGATTCACACCAGTATCTTCGAGGAAACGAGTGCCCAATTGGATCAGGAGACGGGAGGCCCACTCATCGACGAAATAGGCGGGCTTCGGCAAAAAGCCATGCAGACGCTGGTCAAGGGGGACGCGATGATCCTCGCCGGTTTGTCGAGAGGCCTTGTTGCCGTGGCGCATGCCGGTTTCAACCTGACAGAACGGAGCGACACGGTGATCAGCGCGTTCATTGCGACCGATTATCTTCCGGCGGTCAACCGACTGAACGACCGCTTCGCCAAACAACTGCGCGGGCTCCAGACGGAGCTTTACGTCGCATGCGCCCGCAATTCGCTCGACGAGGCGGCCCGGGCGGCGCTGAACATTGTCGTCGAATCCGAGCGCTCGCTTCCCGCTTTCCTGAGGTCGCAGGCCATTCTTCGCTACTCCATGGCGGAACTTCAGAGCCTCGGCCGCAACTCTGAATCGGAAACGCTCGGCCGTCAGGCTGCGCGCGCCGGTGGCCTGACTCGGGAAGCGCTCGGCAGCCATGTCGCCGCCGCACGCATTGTGCAGGAGATCGCGTCCGGTTTCCGCGCCGAAACGGTCGCGGAGCTTGTGGAAAAGGCATCGAGCACCGCCTTTGACGGAGATCTTCCCGACGGTAAGAACACTGCGCTCAACGTCCTGTCCGACAGGCCGGATGGCGAATTTGTCGAGGTCGAGGGCTTCGTCAATACGCTGGAAGTGCTCGACCCGCCGGGCAAGTCCCGTGTGAGCCGTGTTGGGCTGATAGATCCGTCCAACGGCGCGACATTCCCGGCTGTTATCCTCTTCGCGCACCTGCCCCATGCCGGGCTGACGCAGGGCGCCTATGTCCGGCTGAATGGCACGATCCGGTCAAGCTCTGACCTCAATGAGGATGAACCGGCCGTCGAAATCGACCGGCTCGCCCTCGCCGAGCTTGCCGAGGAGAATTGGCGGATCGCCTTTTTGCGCGCGGCTGAGCCCTGGTACGAGGTCTGGCGCAGCAACGCCAACATGATCTGGTCGATCGGCCCGCACCGCCCACAGGACGAGCAGGAGCCGATCGCCTTGGGCGCGGCCGATCTCGTCTATCCACCCTTCGTTCGGGATTGAGGCCGACCATGTCCTGTGAACTAGAGAAGCATCTCGTCGAACTCGCCGATAAGCTCGTCGAGCACTACCACGATCAGATGAAGAAGGGCGATGAACACTTGCAGGATCTTCTGGAGGACATCCCCGGCGCTTGCGAGCATGTCGGCATCCCGAAGCTCAACCATCTGTTTCCGTCGAGTTCCGATGGCGGATACCTGCTTGAAGACCCGCTCCGGCGCGGGTCGAGGCGCGAGCTGAACCGCGAGTGCTTCGACGCGATTCAGGCTTACCGCTGGTTCAGGATGGTCGACATGTACAGGAAGACAAGCCTTTGGCTTAAGGCAAATAGTATGCGCGACCGGTTCAGGGATCGGCTGAAAGAATGCGAGCACGAGAACAAGGAAGTCTGAGCGGCCCCGGCAGCGCTCACAGTATGAGGGATAGCCATGTCAGATACATGCCAACTCGAGCACCTGCGTGTGGAGATCTACGAGAAATGGATCGGGTTCCATTCCAGCCTTTTGTGGGACTTCCATATGGAAGAGCTCGATCTGATGCACGAGGTTCACGAGACCTGCCCGGTCATCGAATTCGAGACCCCGCCCAAATGCGCCGAGGCACGCGAAAAACTCCAGCAGCATCGGTTCTGGAAGATGGGGCCGCTTGAGAGAACTATTGATGCGCTTCGCGAGAAGCTCTACGAAAACCGGGAAGCGCTGGAAAACTGCGAGCATGAAGCCAAGGCGTTCAAGCTCGCCTGATTTCAACAACGCTTAAGGTGCCGGGCGTGACAAGATTTCCTTAGCGACTGCGAGGCCGCGAGCGGTAACGGTGGAAGGACCGGCGAGCCATCCCTCGATGATCTCGCTCGCCGCCTTGTGTCGATCCGGCTGGCTGCGCTGCGCGGCGAGCATGCCAATGACCCAGTGATTGTGGGCAATGCGCGTGTCGCGCGCGATGGGCTGGATGTCCGGGTCGGCCTCAGCGAAGAGCGGCAGCGCTTCGGTCAGGTCGCTCGGTGTGGAAAGCAGCCTGTTGTCGACCGGCGGTTCGCCATTATCGAACCACCAGCGCCGAGCATCCTCCGGCCGGTGCCCGAACTTCTCCCTGAACTTGCTCGCGAACGGGCTGACGAACGGCCAGTCGCCGCCGGCCATAATACGCTCCACGATCTCGATCGTCGTCGCCCGATCGCCCCGCGCCTCCGGGTCGTAGAGGACGCGATCTTTCACCGCTGCATGGATCGGGCTCGTCGCGTCGGTGGTTAGTGCCGTTTCGGGCGCAAGGCCGAGAGCCGCGACCGGCAGCAGCGGCGGCGCGCCGAGACCGAGGCAGTGGAGCCGGTCGAACGCGCCTCCGGCTTCCCTTGCCCCATCCGAGAGACCGCGCACGACCTGGGCAAGACGTACATAGCGCCGTGGCGCCGGGCGATCGAGCTTCAGGCTCGCCGTCCCCATGACGTAGAAATCCGTGGCCGTCGGGTCACTGGCAAAACTCGCCACGCTGAGCGCCACATTCCTGACGCCGGCCCCCATCGCCTCCTGCCCAGCCGCGCGCGCAGTGTTGTAATCGACCGCGCCGAGCACCGCATAGACGACGCGCCCAGTCACGGCCGGATCTTCCGCGACGCGCCGCCAGAACCGGATGCTTCGCCGGGCAAACGTTCGATACCGGCTGACACTCCACCTAGTGATTTCGCGCTCGATGCCGAGAGCCATCAGGCAGGCCGTCCCGAAATCCTCATTGGCGATGAGGTCGGTTGGGTCCATGGAAAGCTGCGCCGCAAGCAGCGCGTCGTGGTCACGCACCTCGGATTGCGCCTCGGCCGCATCGGTCACCGAGTCGGCGAGCGCAGAGGCCCTGTCGCGGAGGGCATCGGGGATGTCGCGCCCGCGCGGGATGCGCCCGACCTTCCGCCGGACCTCCTTGACCTCATCGCGAACAAGCGCCGCCTCGTCCTCGAAGCCGGCGGTCACCTCGCCGATCAGTTCGATCGTACCATTGTCGGCAAAAAGCGGCAGACCCAGGGCGCGGACCTCCGCCGCGTCCTGAAGCGCCGCCGGCGTGATCCGGTGGCTCGAAAGGAGATAGCCATGCGCCTCGGCGCCGGCCTCGGCGAACGCCTTGAGCGTGTCGCGCCGGAGATTAGAAATAAAGCGCATCGGCCCGCATCCTGACGGCAGCTAAAGCTAGAATACACGATTTCGCTAAGTCATAGAAATAGTAACCGCCCCATTCCTAGCCCGGACTTTTCATCAGGCACGGATTAGGGTTGGCGACGATAGCTTAAGTCTCTGGTCTAGTGAAGAGAATAGCTGTTCAGACAATCCCTCTTGCCGGACAGTACGCGTTCTAAGGCCTACTGCGTCCGATAGTGCAGAATGATCAGGATTGGCTGGTGGATTAGCGACAGCTCCAATAACCCTAGATCGTAGTGCCCTTGTCAAAAACGGTATTCCGCCGGTGAAGCCGACACCATTTGCCGTCGCTCGAAGGGCAAGCGCAGCCAGAAGCATGGTTTTCCATCTTGATCGCATGCAAGCATTAACAACATGCGACGCAAGATGACACAGCCCAACAACATCGCGTGCTGAATTGTCAAAACCCCTAGGTCATGACCTCCATGTCAAAAACGATCGTTTTTGGCCGCACTCTGATGAACGGACATTGGTGTGATGCGCAGAATCTGTCTAAGTGGGCTCGCAACCGACATTCGGTCATTTCATTCAGTCTATTGACGAGCACCTAGGGGTCAATGTCGGCAAAGTGCTGTAAAGCAGCCTTGTGCACTCGCTGCTACCAGATCATTCGGCTATTTCCGGTCAGGGCTCTAAAGGTCTGCCCAAGGTCGAAGCAGAGAGCGGTGGGAAGAGCTCAATTTGACCGATGCTGCAGAAGAAACGGGTGTCCGCTGCCGCCCATGTCGCAGATGGTGAGCATATCGTCCCGTGCAACATCATGACCAGTGCAGTAGTGTCGAAGCAAATAAATGAAGTGCCGAAAAAGGAACTCATCTTATGCTCAAGGGAGTTTGTCACTGCGGCGAATTGGGTTGGACAATAGATAGCTTGCCGAAGTCCGTCACCGCGTGCAATTGCACGATCTGTCGACGCTATGGGCCCCTTTGAGCCTACGGTTTCATCGGACATGACATTCAAACGCTTGGGCATGCAAGTTCTTTTCGCCGTCGCGATAGCGGAGATATCGATTTCTATTTCTGTTCCACCTGCGGGTGCGTGACGCACTACACTTCGGCTTCCGAAGGCGCAGACGAGCGCAAAAGGGCGGCGGTAAACGTCCGGATGTCGGGTATTTCACTGATCCGCGATTTACCAATTCGTCGCTTTGAAGGTTGTCGTAGCTTCAAAGAGCGTCCCACCGACAGTCGGACTGTAAAAGACATGTGGTTCTGAGGCTGTCCCGGCAACCGGCCGGTGGATTGAGAGACTGAACGTCAGCAACGGCCACCTTCCGGTCATTCGCTGCGAGTGCAAAGCCAACGACTTGAGCTCAAGTAGTCAGTGAATTTCAGAGCCGATGGGCTCTCTCCGCGAGCCTCAATGCGGACATTCAGAAATGCCAAGGGCTCCCTTGACAGTTTTCTTTTTGACGCCGTCAGAGCGCCGTCCTTGCGATCTCTTGGGGCAAGCAAAGAGCCGTTCAAAGTCCCAGCCGTGGCCTATACCGATCCCAACGACATCCTCGGCTACCGATTGTTGCCCGACGGTGAATTTGACCGCACCACTGTTGTGCACGTGCTCCTGTCAAATACCGGAACGTTTCCTCCCGAGCACCAATCATCGCGAACCCAATTGATGCCCACCGCGGTGCCGAGAACCAAGAAGAGATCTTCGAGATGATCCTTGATGGATCCGATCGTGAAAGCAGTTGGAATGAATGATCCGAGCGGCCCTAACGAGCCGTTGACTACCCCATGCTGCTGCTGCGGTGCGGCCGGTCGAAGGAGATATTCGCTGCGAGCGCAAAATTTGGAAAAAATTGAACTCATTCATCGCTGATAAAGTGCGCCTTAGCTGCGGTTGATCTAAGGACCACATTTGGTGGAGGTCGAAAACGATCGAATTTGCAAGCTTCCGCCTCATGAGTACATCGGCACTAAGAATTGTCAGGGCTTGAGAAGTAACCTCGGACGTTGGGGCAAACTCCCGTTGACGTGTTCTGCTTACCGAAAGTTTTATGAAATTCCATGTTGCGATGACCCGTATGGTTTCAGCTGGCATCTGCCAGTTCATACAAGCGGCGGGGGTCGCATACGCATGGGCCTTGATTTGACAAATGCAGTTTGGAATCCCTCATTCACTACGTCCGATATAACTGGCCCGGCGAAAGGGTTTAGAGTTTGAATTGCACAGTGTAGGTTCAGAAATGGGTTGGCCTTGGAGGCAAAAATGACGGTATCCGGACCGCAATTGGCCGCGCCGGCGGATCTGACTGACCTGTTTCGCCAGGGTTTGTCTACGGACCCTGAGGCAGTGGCGCTTTTTGCATTGGATGGTGCCGTGACATGGCAGGAGCTGGATGCTGCCTGTACGCGGCTGGCCTTACGGTATCTGAGCTTGGGCCTCGAACCGGGGGACCGGGTAGCGTCTATCATGCCAAATCGGGCCGTTCTGGTGATTCACTATCTTGCCTGTATGCGGGCCGGATTGGTGGCTATGCCGCTTAACTATCGCTACACGGCCTCGGATATAGACTATGCCCTGCGGTTGGCGGCTCCAGCAGCATTGTTGGTACATGCCGAGCGAGCCAAAGATGTGGCGGCTGTCCCGGCCATAGTGGAGTTGCCTGTCCGAATGATGGCGTATGCAGGCGAAGTGGACGGGGCGCTAAATCTCGAGGACCTCCTGGACGGAGCGGCTGACGGGACGCTACCAGATGTCGATGCTGAAGCACCGGCATTTATCTTTTTTACCTCAGGGACCACGGGTAAACCGAAGGGCGTGACGCATAGTCATGCCAGCATGGGGTACATGGTCGCGAGCAATGCGCAGGGATTGGGGATAGGTCCCGCAGACGTTGTTCTGCCGGCTTCTTGGATTTCGCATACTGCCGGATTGCGGCTGA
The DNA here is from genome assembly GCF_059609725.1 of Ruegeria sp. YTSC199. Lineage (NCBI taxonomy): Bacteria > Pseudomonadati > Pseudomonadota > Alphaproteobacteria > Rhodobacterales > Roseobacteraceae > Ruegeria > Ruegeria sp. YTSC199. The sequence goes on along the minus strand of NZ_JBXWMF010000009.1, from coordinate 64,417 downwards.
CTTTTGCTGGGCTTTGGGTCGGTGCCAGAACAAATATCGCACGGCGGTTTACACCTGACGAGCTTTTGGGCCTCTTGCGGCAGACGCGACCAACGGTGGCCCAAATCCTGCCTGCACCTTTGACAGCTTTGGTCACAGGGCACGGGGCGGTGCGCGAAGACTTTGGTTCTTTAAAAACGATGATGGCGGGTGGGGATAAACCTTCGCAAACTCTGGTAGACGCTTTCGGTGCCTTAGCCGGCGTGCCGATTGGGGCGTTCTACGGGATGACGGAAATGGGGACGTCACATTCCAATATCCAAGGTGGCCCTGATAAGGTTGGAGCTGTCGGGCTGAACAATCCCGGCTATGTATCGGCACTCCGCGACGAGGCAGGGACAGAGGTGCCTGTGGGAATGGATGGCCGACACTGGATCAAAAGCCCGACTATGATGACAGGGTATTGGAAGAACCCTGAGGCGACGGCGGCGGCGTTTCGGAAGGGCTGGTTTGATACCGGAGATTTGATGCGACGGGATGAGGATGGCTACTTTTGGTTCAGGGGGAGACGGAAGCAGATCATTGTGCATGACGGTTCCAACATCAGTCCGGCGGAAGTGGAAGATGCACTGACGGCACACCCGGCCGTTGCAGCAGCTGTTGTGGTTGGGGTCCGGGACGAGATGCATGGCGAGGATGTTTGGGGGTTTGTGAGCCTGGCTGAAGGTTCCAAGCCGGTGCGCGCCGTTGAGATTATCGATTTTGCGCGTGAACGCATTGGATACAAAGCGCCGGATGTGGTGCGAATACTGACGACCTTGCCTTTGACAATAGGCGGCAAGCTGGATCGAATGGCGTTGAAACGTCTGGCGGCGGACGAGAGCGGCGCAGCGCACGTGCAGTGACACTATGACGACCAGATCGTAGTTGCGCTCAGCTTGCCACGGGAGTGGTCGCGGCGGCTATGGGAAAGAGGGAGAGAGCGCATCCATTCCGGTCTATCTGTGTATCTCCAGTACGGCCCCCAAACACTGTGTCACAGACGCAAAATCTGCCCTCCAGCATTAACACTGGTGGCTACACCGTTGGGCATAATTGCAGCCATTCATTGAGTTCACAAAGTTGCTGACCTAACGAGCCCACGTGAAGCAGACGTAAGCGGTGTAGTAACTTGTTGTGAGTTTCCAAACTGTTGTTACCACAGCTGAAACGCCGCGAGCCGCATCGGATCCGTTGGGATTGCACAGCCAGGTGGCTTGGGGCACGGTGTCTGTTCAACCTGGAAGGATATCCATGACCTCCGCAAAATCTACCAATCCTTGGCTCATTTTGCTGGGCCTTGCGCTCGGGGTATGCATATCCAATGCCTTTGGCCGCTTTGCGTACGGCCTCATTCTGCCATCCATGAAAAATAGTCTCGGTTGGAGTCTCACCCAATCTGGCTGGCTAAATACGGCCAATTCGATTGGGTACATAGTTGGGTCAATCCTAACACTTCTCCTGATCCGGCATGTTTCGCCGTCGCGGCTGTTTGCGGGTGGTACGGTGGCAACCGCACTGTGTCTTTTGGCAACCGGGTTTGATGAGAGCCTCGTATTCCAAACTGCTTGCCGTACGCTGGTAGGAATGTTTGGTGCATTTTCTTTTGTGTCAGGTGGCGTTCTGGCGGCATCGTTGTTTCAGAGCAGCGCCCGGAAGAATGCACTGGCCATCGCCTTGTACTTTGGCGGCGGCGGTGGATTTGGAATTGCATTATGTGGCGCTTCGCTTCCGCCCATGCTGGACGTGTTTGGACCGCAATCCTGGGATTGGGCATGGATCGGTCTCGGCGTAACCGCTCTGGTCATTTGCCCGTTTTCGATTTGGGCTTCCTCGATGCTGAGCGAAACCGAGCACAACGCAGCGCTTCCTTCCATTCCACCGGTGCGCAGGATGCTCGGCGAACTTGGCGGGTATGGCCTGTTCGGATTGGGTTACATTGTCTACGTCACCTTCATCTCTGTCTGGATGAAGGAGCAACATTCAAGTGTCCTTCTGACCACCGCAACATGGATGATCCTTGGCTTCAGTATTATGGTGTCCCCTTTTGTTTGGCGCGGGGTGTTGGCCCGCTTTGCTTCGGGAACACCATTGGCGCTTATCCTAAGCGGCGTCGCCTTTGGCTCAGCCCTGCCGATCCTCGTTCCAAATGGAGTTGGATTGATTTTGTCGGCTCTGGTGTTTGGACTGTCGGTCTTTATGCCCCCCACTGCCGTTACCAGCTTCGTCCGCCAGAACTTGGATCAACCGGATTGGGGTGCGACCGTCAGCTTTTTCACGGTCGTTTTCGCCATCTCACAGGCATTGGGGCCAATCGGGGCTGGTGTCATAGGTGACATAACCGGAGAAATAGGAGACAGCCTGGTCGTTGCCTCTGTGGTTCTGCTGGTGGGTGCCCTTTGTGCTGCTATGCAAAAACCGCTCAAGCGCGAGGCGATGTAACCGTCGCAATCAGAACCACGTTTTTGATGCCGCGCCCCATTCCCTACAGCAAACTCAGTGGGTTCTGAACGCGCACAGAGAAACCTTCAGGTCACTCTGACACGAGCCTGCTTCAGACAATCTCCTGGTATTGCGGGATCCAGAACTTCGCATTAATTGCGGCTTTCAGGTCATCCTTTGTAGATTTGGGTGCAACCCCATCCAGCTGTGCCTGTTGACCAACGGCAAATGCGATAGCTTTGCTGACCTCGCGAATGTTCCCCACATCGGGCAGCAAACTGGCGGTGCGATCGGACTTCGCCGGTGACAATGTGGCCAGCGCCTCGGCGGCGGCCATGAACATTCCGTCAGTGACGCGGCGCGCGCCTGCCGCCAGCACGCCCAGCCCCATACCGGGGAATATGTAGGAGTTGTTGCATTGGGCGACATGGTGCGTCTTGCCGTTGTAGACAACAGGATCAAACGGGCTTCCGGTGGCAACCATGGCGTGGCCATCTGACCAACGGATAATATCTGCGGGTACAGCCTCAATTCGCGATGTAGGGTTCGAAAGCGGCAGCACAACTGGATGTTCTGTGTTAGCCGCCATTGCCCTAATGATCTCTTCTGAGAACAAGCCCGCCTGACCGCTGACTCCAACCAATATGTTGGGTTTGGCCCGATTAATTACATCCAGCAATGATATTTTATCATCGGACCAGCCCCCCACTTTGGTGAGGGGTTGGACGATCTGCGTTTGGAACGGCAGAAGGTCTGTCATCGCATCGGTCAACAACCCGTTCCGGTCCACCATATAGATGCGCGCGCGCCTCGGTCTCGGACAATCCTTGGCGGACCATAAGTTGCACCAGTTGTTCTGCGATACCCACCCCTGCAGACCCTGCCCCGAGGAAGGCGATGGTTGCGTCCTTTAACGGAATGCCGGTGACATTAGCGGCAGCCAGCAATGTACCTGCGGTTACCGCCGCCGTACCCTGAATGTCATCGTTAAACGTACAGAGCTGATCGCGATACCGCGCAAGCAGAGGTGCCGCGTGTTGTTGCGCAAAATCCTCGAATTGCAGCAATACATCCGGCCACTTGCGCTTTACCGCCTGTACAAAAAGATCGACAAATTCGAAATAGTCATCCCCGCTGATACGCTCATGCCGCCAACCGATATAGAGGGGATCTTCCAGCCGTTCTTGATTGTTGGTGCCCACGTCCAGTACCACGGGAAGCGTCACAGTTGGGCTTATTCCACCCGCTGCGGTATAAAGCGAAAGTTTCCCAATCGGGATACCCATGCCGCCAACGCCCTGATCGCCCAATCCCAAAATCCGCTCTCCATCTGTGACGACTATGGCTTCGACCGAGGGCAGGATGGCGTTCTCAAGTATGTCATCAATCCGGTCACGCTCTGGAAAAGAAATGATCAACCCTCGTGGGTGATCGTAGATCTCGCTGAACTTCTTACAGGCGTCACCCACGACTGGCGTGTAGATAATTGGCATCATCTCGGGCAAATGACGCACCAGAAGGGCATAGAACAGTACCTCATTGTCATCCTGTAGATTGCGCAGATATATGTGCTTGCCCAGCGGTGTTTCTTCGCGCTCAAAGGCGGCATAGGCCCTGTCTATCTGGGCTTCGAGCGTTTCTATGTGCGGTGGAAGTAGGCCCAACAACCCAAGCTTTTCTCGTTCGGGCAAAGAAAATGCAGTGCCTTTGTTCAAGAGTGGGTTGGTGACGTACTGTAAATTTGCAGGACCGGATTCGACCATTAGCTGTCCTTTCGGATTTGCACGCACAGGGTACACGCATCTTGTGCAGCAAAGTCAGCACTATATGATGACAATTGCAACGGACTTGGAACGCGATAGCATCAATCCGACTTACATCGACGTGCCTATCTGCGACGACCAAAAGTACTTCCGTGCCTTTGGTACCGTTCATTGCGATTACTCAAGTGGCTGCTTGCGCCATTCTTTTTGCACCTAGGCGAGCTCTTCGGAACCAGAAGAAAGTCAGAAGTTCAGGTCAACGGACGGAAACCATGCTCTTCTGTAATCCGGTGTCAATATCGGCGGTTTGACACTCGTGCTCAGGTATCGTTTTTCTCTGCCTTCAGAATACCATCAACCGATGCGCCCACAGACAGGTCGGCATCTGAAAACGATCTGGTTTCCGGAAGTTCGAGATGCAGAGAAGACGTATGATCAATTTCAATTCGACCGCTGGTCAGAATGAAAACAAGGAGCGCCCACCTTTGCTCAGGTCGCTTGATATGAAGTGTACGTGGTAACTCGGGACACCAATCCCGAAGGCATAATCCGGGCACCTGAAACCCACAATTATCCCGTCCACGTTGTTCAATTCAAACTCTGCCTGGGTTTTCTGGGTTATGAGGCCAGCGCCAGTATCGCCAAAAAAGCGCAAGCACGTCGCTGCTCCATCGAAGAGGTCGTTGTTGACAGAGGTTTAATGACTCAGGAGCTTCTTCGAAAAACCATCAAATGCTCACTGGTCTCACACGCCGATCGGAGGCCAAATTAACCGAAGAGAATCACAAAAAGCCGTTTGATTATCAAATAGGGCTCTTTGAAGATCTCGGGCAAGCCGCAGCAAAGCCCCTGCCCCGCTAAAAAACTAACTACCCAGACGGCCCATAAACGTTTTTTGCACTGCCAAAACGCGATCCAAACCGACGTCAGAAGTTCCTACCGGCGAGACGAAGGGTGTTCTGCGCTCTTCTAAGCAGCGGAGCATCTATCATGCGGCCACCAAGGATCAGAGCAGGATATGTCGCGGGTATCAAACAATCCTCCCGGAGTTTCAATCAGGGCAATGGCGGCAATTTCGCCGATCGGCAACCCGCGTTCAATTTTCAGATCAGACAAGATTCTAATCCAGAACTCAGGACATCTCCCAACTTGGCTGCTTTCCGATCCGGTCCAACAGGAAGTCCATGAGAACCCGAACTTTAGCGGACAAGACGTTTGCTTTCGGATAGACAAGCCACAACACAGATGCGTCAGTCACCCGATGGTCCGGTAGGACCTGAACAAGACTGCCTTCCGACAGTTCAAGGTGGACGCTCCAGAGCGAATTCATTGAAATACCTGCTCCAGCTATCGTGGCGAGTTTTTGGCTGAGACCATCGTCAAAAGTTAGCCGACAGCGGGCCGCGCGGGGATCAAATTCGCCGGATGAGCCGTCAGAACTGGTAAGAGGACGCGGCTCCTGATCTCTGAATGCGATCAAATCATGATCCACCAGATCGGATGGCACTGCCGGTGCCCCACGCTGGGCCAAATATTGAGGAGAGGCACAAAGTACGCGATTGTCGTCAGCGAGCTTGCGGCCTTTGAGGCTGGTATCTTCAAGCGCTGAGTTCCGAATGGCCAAATCGTAGCTGCCCTCAATCAGGTTGAATTGGCTGTCGGACAGACGAAGGTCGAGATTAACCCCCGGGTACTTCACGACGAATTCTGGCAGGATAGGCGCGATGTAAAGCTGGGCAAAAGTGCTGGGCGCGGTAAAGCGCAGCGTTCCTGTGGGCTGAGTTTGTCCCTGACCCAAGGCGGCGCGTCCTGCACTCTCTTGCGCCAGAATTTCACGGGCGTAGGGCAGAAATTCAGCGCCTTCCAACGATAAAGCAACTTTACGGGTCGAGCGGTGCAGCAAGTCAGCACCCAATGTGTGTTCGAGCTTGGCAAGCCGGGCGCTTGCTACAGCCGGTGCAAAACCGAGTTCGCGCCCTGCTGCGCTAATGTTGAGTTTTTCAGCCGCAAGTACAAACAGGCGAAGGCTTTCGGTATCCATCACATTATATCCAAAATCCGAATTATCTATCTTTGAATGGTCCATTTTTATTCATTCTTCAATGCGTATCTTTGAGGCATGCCAAAAGCGGGCGCGATGCGAACGCATTTTGCTTCCCAAATCGCGGACCGAAATCGGTGTAAAGAAGGAGAAGGCTATGCAGGGTACTGCAACCGTCAATTACCACGTCCACAGTGCGTCGAGGCAGGCGTTTCAAATTGATGCTGGTGGTGTCGCAGGAAATCTGATCTCGCCAGAACTTGTTGCGACGGAAATTCCACTTCGGGACCTGCGGGGGTCTGCGGATGCAGTTTCGTTCGCTACGGACGGCGTTTCGTTTGTCACATCACCCAGCAATGTAACCTCATTCGACGATCGAAACGATTGGCAACAGATTTATGGCCGCGAATTGACAGAGTTGCTTATTCAGCATTTGGGTGCCAAAGAGGTCGTTGTTTTCGACCATACATTAAGAGTCGATGACCCTGACTCCAATCGCAAACCTGCCCGCAATGTTCATAGCGACTACAGCACTGAGGGGGCGGAAAAGCGACTGGTAGACATTCTCGGGTCAGACAAAGCTGTAGAATGGAACACGGGGCATTATGCCTTCATCAATATCTGGCGCCCTGTCGAAAACCCGATCAATAGCGCACCGCTTGGTTTTGTTCGCCCATCCAGCGTCACAAATGAAGATTGGATTCTGATCGACCTGATTTACCCTGATCGGCGCGGCCATATCATGGGGCTGGCGGCGAGCGACGCACATGAATGGGTTTATCAGTCACACATGACCCCGGATGAGATTGTCCTATTCAATATCTACGACAATCAAGGCTTGCCTTCAGTGGGTCACAGCGCAGTCGATTTGGTCGAGGATCCAAGTGTCCATTCAATTCGAAAGAGCCTTGAAAGCAGAACTGTTGTTCGCTTCTGACAAGTTGGCGTAAAGCCAGACAGATACCCAAAGCGAGCTTCAAAAACGCTCGGCCGTTAGAGATCGGATGAATACTAACTTCAAAGGGCAGTCCGTCCTCAACCATCCGAAGCCTGGCTTGTGAACAAAGGAATGAACCATGTCCAAGACAATTCTCATCACCGGATCAACTGACGGCCTCGGTCTCTTGACTGCCAAAACCCTCTCGGCACAGGGACACAGAATTCTGCTACATGGCCGAAACCCAGCTAAGCTTGAGGTGGCTGCAACGGAAGTCGGCGGCCAGACAGAAAGCTATGTCGCCGACTTTTCAAAGCTGAGTGATGTCGAAGCGCTATCGGCGGAGATTCTTGACCGACATGACCGCATCGATGTCCTGATCAACAATGCTGGCGTCTACAAGACACCCAATACGCGAACGCCGGATGGCTTCGACGTTCGCTTTGTGGTCAATACCTTCGCGCCCTGGGTGTTGACGCAACGGTTGCTGCCGATCATCCCGCATGATGGCCGTATAGTTAACCTGTCGTCGGCCGCACAAGCTCCCGTTGATGCAATGGCGATGGTCGGTCATGGTTCGCTGGACGATTTTGGGGCCTATGCCCAAAGCAAACTGGCGATCACCATCTGGTCACAGGAACTGGCAAGAGCGCTGCCAAATGGCCCTTCTGTCATTGCGGTGAATCCCGGCTCACTGCTTGCCTCAAAGATGGTGAAAGAGGGGTTTGGCGTCGCTGGGAATGATATGAGCATTGGCGCGGACATCCTGTGCCGTGCCGCACTGGACCCCGAGTTTGCCGTTGCTTCTGGGAAATACTTCGACAACGACTCGGGACAGCTGGCGCGACCTCATGCAGCAGCAATGGATGAAGACCATAGAAAATCTGTGATGAAAGCTATCCAAGAGGTCACAGCCACCTTGCGGTGAACCCTCGGACAGGCGGTAAAACCGCGAGAGCATCGATGTTTTTTGTCGAAATAGCTCTCAATGCTGTAAGCTGGTGGTACGGGGAGGACATGTGGTGGAAACCGATAATTCCTTACACTTTGGAAGTGCCATCAGTGAGTCTTGGGAGCGCTGTGAGCTTAAATACAAGCTTGTTCGGGATGCCGCTCGCCCCATCCTTCGCCTACAATCATCTGAAGTGGCTCCTCGGTTAGAGGAATTGGTAGAACGTTCCGGCGGCCGCCAAGGGATAATCAGCCAACTCGCTCACATAGCCGCCAATGCCGGTCATTGCCTTGTTGTCACGGATACCGATGGAGTTTCGGTTCGTCTGGAAGGCACCGACCAAGGCCGTTCCGTTTTTGAAGAAAACGGCATCGCCGTCGGTTCCTGTTGGGATGAGCGCATTGCAGGAACTAATGGTGTTAGCATGGCGTTATCTGAGAGAGATGCCTTCACCGTTAGCGGAGGAAACCACTACTTTTCTTCATTGCGTCCATTCGCCTGCACAGCTGCCCCTCTTTTTGACGCAGAAAACCACACACTCGGTGCAATCAGCTTGGCCATGCTGGATCGCAATAACTCGTCAGATTACCTCTTTGCGTCTCAGCTTTTGGGCACTGCAGCAGACAGAATCCAACGCATACTATTCGAAAAACAGTTTGCAGATAGTTTGATCATATCTGTTTCCTCAGCTGATGGGCGCGACTTGCTGAAGCGGGATGAACTTGTGGCGTTGAACGAAGCTGGGATCATCTTGGGTACTACCGCAGGGGCACATCGCCTCGTAGGTGACAAGGCGCCCACGGCACTAAGAGGGAAGGCATTTGAGTTGGTGTTCGGTACTGATTCAAAAGCCATGGAAACCGTCCCCGAAAGAGTAATGAGTGTTCGGTCCAAAAACGGGCCAGTTCTACATTTCTCCGCGCTGACTAAAAGAGATAAACGTACTTCTCCCGTGTCATGGAGAGACTCGAAGACTACAGCTTCGCAAAAACCAAAACGTATCAGACTGGCCGCTTCCTTGCGCCAGCTTTCGATTGGAAGCGATCGAATTGCTGCGCTCTGTACGAGGGCCCTGGCACACTACCGAAAGGGATTACCGTTCCTGATCGAAGGTGAGTCCGGTACCGGCAAGACTGCCCTCATTGCGGCGATCCTTGAAGCTAACAAGTTCGATTCAGCACGTGTAACGACCGTGGATTGCGCGTCTCTGGGTGAAACTGAACAGGACAAACTTTACTTTCAGACCCTGCTTGAGCAAGCGCGTATTGCGAGCTCCTTTGGAGTAGCAGACCAAGAACATATTGTGTTGGTTTTTGAGAACGTAGACGAACTGCCAGAATTCGCGCAGGCTCGCCTCAGGATGCTAATGGGTGAAATTGAAGCAGACGGGTTTCTGCTCGAAGAGCATATTTCGGAACCGACACCCAGAGTTATAGCAACATGCCGTCAGCCGCTTCGCGTTGCCGTCCAGGACGGGGTGTTCCGTGATGATCTCTATTTCCTGCTGGCAAATACGATCGTTCAACTTCCTCCTCTTCGACACCGTGAACGGATTGAGGCCTTGGCTGGCGAGATCGCTCGGCAGTTGGCAGGAGAGGCAGTTCAAATAACAGAAGAAGCCAGAAGTGTGATTTCATGTTCTGATTGGCCGGGTAATGTCCGAGAGCTAAAAAACGCCTTGCAGCAAGCGCTTTTGGAAGGGGACGGCCGTCGTATCTCACGGCTGGACTTGCCGGAACGCACCGTACCTGTGTCCGAAACACACAAGGCCATAGAGTCAAGACAGAGACATTCCGACCAGCTAACAACGACCTATGATGAGCAGACACTCATTCAGGATGCGTTGATTGGAGCCCGATGGAACGTCTCAAGAGCAGCGCGAAATATAGGAATGGGCCGCGCAACAATTCATCGAAAGATGAAACAATATGGCATCGCGCGACCCCGTTAGCATGAGCAAGGTCGGCAACAAATAATGTAGCCGACAAGCGGTTGAGCGAAACTATTTGTGGACGACCCTACCGAAAGCGTCGAGAGCGCTTTCATGCATCATTTCGCTAAGTGTTGGGTGCGGAAATACGGTATCCATCAAATCTGAACCAGTTGCATTGAGCTTTTGCCCGACAACGTACCCTTGGATAAGTTCTGTCACTTCAGCCCCGACCATGTGCGCGCCAAGCAGTCGCTCGGTCTTGGCATCAAAGACGGTTTTGATCATCCCCTGAGCGTCGCCCAAGGCAATGGCTTTGCCGTTGCCCTGGTAAGGAAACCGCCCGACCTTCACGTCAAAGCCGGCTTCGATTGCTTGCGCTTCGGTCATCCCAACGCTCGCAATCTGAGGGTGGCAATACGTGCAACCTGGAATGCTCTCCGGCTTGACAGGGTGACCTTCAAGTCCAGCGATGAGTTCAGCGACCATGACGCCCTCGTGACTTGCCTTGTGAGCAAGCCAAGGAGCCCCTGCGATATCTCCGATAGCATAGAGTCCGGGTATGTTAGTGCGGCAATACTCGTCTGTGACGACGTGATTTCGGTCGATCTCAACGCCTATCTCTTCGAGACCAAGGTTCTCAACGTTACCGGTGATGCCAACAGCTGAAATCACGGTGTCAAACTCCTGAACCGTGACCTCGCCGTCTTTTTCGATATGAGCGACAACTCGGTCGCTGTGACGTTCAAGCTGCGTAACTTTCGAGCCCTCGAAAAACTTCATGCCCTGTTTGCTGAAGCTCTTCTTGGCATAAATCGATATCTCGGCGTCTTCGACAGGCAAAATGCGATCCATTACTTCCACTACGGTCGTTTCTGCTCCGATCGCGTTGTAAAAACTGGCAAATTCGATACCGATCGCGCCGGAACCGATGACCAGCAGCTTGTTCGGTTCATGCGGCGGCTGCAAAGCATGTTTGTAAGACCACACGCGGTTCCCATCAGCTTCAAGTCCAGGAAGGTCTCTCGCGCGTGCACCGGTTGCCAGAACGATATTGTCAGCGCGCAGTTTCTGTTCCCCATCGTTGGTTTTCACAACAACTTCGCCATTCCCGGCCAAGCGCGCTTCACCCATAATGGATGGAACCTTGTTCTTCTTGAACAAATAGCCAACGCCATTTGAAAGCTGTTTGGCAACCCTCCGCGACCGCGCAACAATTGCTTCGAGATCGTGTTCCGGATCTTCAATCTTGAGGCCAAAGTCTTTTGCATTCTGAGCTAAGTGTAACACTTCGCTTGAGCGAAGAAGTGCTTTTGTGGGAATGCAGCCCCAGTTCAGACAAATACCGCCGAGGTGTTCACGCTCGATACAAACGACACCCAACCCCAGTTGGGCTGCACGGATTGCAGCAACATAACCACCTGGTCCTGCTCCGATTACGATCACATCGAATTTCGTTTCAGTCATTTTGGATCTCCGTGGTGAACGGCCTAAACCAGGCCAAAAGCATCTGCTGTTTCGGTAAAGCGGGTGAATGTAGCCGACGCGGCAGACACCGCGATGAGCAGAGCAACACTTCTGCGCCACGTTTCGTGCACCAATGGGAATAGGCGATCTGCCAGCAGAATGATCGGTAGGATCATGGCGTAGATCGCGAATTGGCAGGCTTCCAACCCAAAGGCGAATGCTAACAGATCGAGGAAATCAATCTGACCCGCGAACATCGCCTGAGACGCAGAGGCGGCAAACCCGTAGCCATGGACCAGTCCAATGACGAACAACGCCAACCAACTCAGCGGATGCCTGATCTGAAAGCAAATAAAAGCGCCAGCCACAACGATCGTTAGCGCAATGCTAAATTCCACCAACGGTATGAACCAGATCGATGCGGGCGCGATGCCGTAGAGGCCGGCAGCAAGAGTGATCATATGTCCAATGGTGAAGGCCGAAGCCATCCCCAGAGCTTGGCGCCAGCTTTGTGCGGCAATGGCGATCAGGAGAATAATGGCCAGGTGATCAAGACCAAAGTAAATGTGTTCTGCGCCGATTAAGGCCGCATCGCGCATAACGATCCATTTGTTTGACGCCGCGGGATACGAGACATCCAGTACTCCAATCATCGCTTGTGTCTCGATTGAGTCGCTGCGATGCAGCTTCACGACAGTTCCAAACCTGTCCATCACCTGAAAATTCTTGCCAAGATCTGAAGTAACGCGCAGATTCTGATTGAGAGATCCTGCCGGGACCGAGAGCGCGACGTCTACAGTGAGGTCGAAATATGACAAGGCTGTCTGATCTGTTTGGGCGGCCTCTTGAAATGCTGCCGTCGCAGATTTGACAGTTCCAAATGAGGGCCTATCAGTATCGGCCCAGAACCGAAATTGCTCAACTTTCGTATGTGATCTAAGGCCATCAATCCAAATAGACGCCGACCGGTTCAATATGTCCAAAAGCTCAGACGTATTGTTTTTGATCGCATGCGCATCCAAAAATACGTCAGCGCCATAGCTGATGCCAAACGGAGGTAAGCGAGTTTCGCTCTGTCCTTGCCAATCGTCAGGAAGCAGAGCCAAAGGAGCGGGCATCCGAATGAGAATGAGTGCTTGGTCACCGCCGTCATCGACAATATGGATAATTCGCGGGTCGGAATAGCTGAAGTGTGCGTTTCCTCGCTGTGGCCACCAGAAGAGCGCCAGTAACAGAACCACAACACCGAATAGAATGGGTAGGTGTCGCGGATATTTGGGGGGGCACGACCAAGCCATGTTCGCCTCCTTATGAAGGGTTGCGGCTTGGGATGCCGCAGCCCGTTTTAGTAATTGGGTTATCTTCAGGAGCGCGGGTCCCAGAAATTCCGGTTATTCTGCTTTTCGTCCAGAATACCGTCGGGGGCGCTGACGATTTCCATCTGCATGCCCCAAGGTGTCAGAAAATAGACCCAGTCCATCCCCTCCAACAGAGTGCCTGTCAGCGGATGGGGGCTTTCCAGGACCTGTACACCGTTGTCACGAAGATACTGCGTAGCTTCGTTGATATCATCGACATAAAAAGCGATATGATACCCGCCAATGTCGCTGTTCTTTGGCGGGTTCGGGTTCTGGTCCGGAGATGTGTATTTGAACACTTCAAATGCCGGACCGTTGCCGCAACGTACCATCGTGATGACTTCGATGACCGCGCGCGGGTTCACGTTCAGGTTTTTTGTCATCCAGTCATCTTCAAACGGACCAAACGGACCGAAAGAGAAAAACGCCTCGCATCCCAGGACGTCGACGAGGAATTCAACGGCTTCATCCACGTCGGGTACGGTGATCCCGATGTGCTGAGTTCCGCGCATGCCTGGTAGTTCGGCAAGTGCGACTGCCGGTAGGCCAAGTGCCAGTGTTGTGGTGCACGCGAGTTTGCTAAGTTTCTTGAACATATTCTCCTCCTTTGGATTATTGCTGTTTCGGGGCAAGCGAACCCCGATATTGCGCAAGTCCGACCGACCCTAATGCAGCCAGGCCAGAAAGCCTGACCGCACCGGGGAGGGGCGCTTGTTGCATCAGATGTTTTGAGCGTTCATCTCTTGCGCGATGTACTCTGCCTGGCGGATGACCAGTGCGACGATGGTTAACGTGGGGTTGGCCGCGCCGGATGAGGTGAACACACTGCCGTCCGAAATGAACAGGTTCGGAACATCGTGGGCCTGACCCCATTTGTTCACGACACCCTTGTCTGGGTCCTCATGCATCCGGGCCGTGCCCATGTTGTGACTTGCAGGGTATTTGGCCAAATGGTGTGTCACCTTCGCACCAACGGCATCATGGATTTTATCCATCACTCCATAAGCATGCTTCAGCATACGTTCATCGTTGTTATGTGGTGTGCGGTTTACGATTGGCACCGGAAGACCATGCTGGTCTTTTTCAGTGTCATGCAGCGTGATGCGGTTCTGCTCTTGCGCCAAATCTTCACCCACAATGTACACGCCGGACAGATAGTCATATTTCTCCAAGGCTTCAGCCAAATCCTTGCCCCAGGCTCCGTTCCCGCGTTTCAGAAAGAGCGACATAACCGGAAGACCAAGAGTCAGTTTCTCGAGGTGATATCCACCTGTGAAGCCACGATCGGGATTATTGGGGACTTCGTCGGCAACGATTCCTGCCACCTGCGTTCCGCGGTGGATATGTACACGTTCCGGCATCTCGCTGTAGACGCCACCATTAACGTGAACCATGTAGTTTTTTCCTACCTGACCGGAAGAGTTGGCCATGCCGTCCGGGAACATTGGCGATGCCGAGTTCAAAAGCAGGCGTGGGGTCTCAATAGAGTTGCCAGCGACAGCGACGATACGGGCCTTTTGAACATGCTGGTTGCCGTCTTTATCGGCATAAATCACACCCGTGGCTTTGCCGGTGTCGTCGTGCTCGATCTTCAACACCATACAATTTGTGCGAACTTCACATTTGCCCGTTTCCTCGGCGGCCGGAATTTCAGTGATGTCTGTCGACCATTTCGCACCGATCTTGCAGCCCTGCATACAGAACCCAATTTGTTGACAAGCGGGTCGGCCATCATAGTCCTCTGAGTTGATCGCCATCGGCCCGGACTGGATTTTCGTATAGCCAACACGGCGTGCGCCTTCGGCAAGAACACGGAAGTCGTTGTTCCAGGGCAGATGTGGCATGCCCGTTGCCTTACCTGTCACGCCCATCTTAATTTCGGCGCGGTCGTAGTACGGCTCCAGCTCTTCCAATGTGATCGGCCAGTCTTCTACATTGGCGTTCTGAATTTCGCCGTTCACGGTACGCATCTTAAACTCGTGTTCATAGAAGCGCAGCGAAACACCCGCCCAATGAACCGTCGAGCCGCCAAGCCCCTTGACCAGCCAGTTCGGCAATGTCGGGTGGTTCTGAGCCCCGTGCCAACCGCCGGCCGAATATCGTTTGTCGAAATCGGTCAGCTTGAGGAACATGCCCCATTCATCGTTTTCGATGTCGTCAAACCCGAAAACGCCGCCAGCCTCCAGAACAACCGAAGAGATACCTTTCTGCGCAAGTTCATTGGCCAACGTTCCGCCGCCAGCCCCCGAACCAACGATGACGACAACGCTGTCGTCTTCCAAGTCAAATTGGGTAGCCATTTTGCTTCCTCCCGCTTCTTTACCTGCCAACAGCCTTCAAACGCTCCTCGAGCGTCGGGCCGGGCGGAATCCAAGTCGCATCGCTGAATCCACGGTCGATGTAGCCGCCTTTTTCCCAAGAGGAGCCCTCATAGCCGAATTGCGACCAAGCTTCGGGATTGATGTAGATGCCGCTCCAGGTGGCCCATCGGAGTTTCTGAAAAAAATCGCTGTCCTGAACGATGCGCAGAAGTGCTTCCCGTTTTACGTAGGCATCTACATCTGCATAGGGAGTGCCATGGAGCTCGACAGATCGCGCATTGAGATCCTGCAACCCATCAGACAGAAGTTTCGCGGTTTCCTCCGAAGTATCCGCCTCGGCCAGGACACCCGTCAAAACGCCCTGATAGATGCTCAGCGGCAGAAAATCCGGGTGAGGGAAGATATCCTGAACGATCTGCAGCATTGTGATTGCCTGATCCTCGTTCAGCGTTGCTGCAAAGGCTTTGCCCGCGGCCCCGACAATCGCTGTTGCGCTTGTCCCAGCCAAGATTGACTTGACCAGAAAGCTTCGGCGACTTAGCCGATCTTTTTGCGCTTTTTGCGGTTTGGGATTCTTGGTTTCGAAATCCATGTTCTCCTCCTTTTTGGATTTTGGGCCCGTTCTTTCGGACTTGCTAAACGGCCTGATGACGTTCGGATGAAGGCCCGCCGAGGTGATCCTGCGTGGATCAGAAGCGGTGAAACCCGCCCTTCTGAGTGACGTAGAGGGGTGCGATACCCTCCAGGATGCCGCGGATGTATAGCGTCGCATTCTCCGAAACGATGGCTTCGCACCCGTCGATCAACTCGAAGAACCGACCTGCGTAGTTTTCGGCAAACCCTTTCACATGCAGATCGCCATTCTCAGCGTCCGCATATCGTTCAATAATGTGCCAGGTGGTGCCGTCGTCCGTGCGATACCATTCATAAACCAGTGTGCCCGGTTCGTTTTGAGTTCTCGCGACGAGCTCAGTCATGAGGTCTTCGAACTTGCTGCCGTTTTCTGAGGGCACACCAACTTTCAGGTGAATGTGGATCGTTTCGTTGGACATGGTTTCCTCCCTTTACTAAAAACCGCTCTCCTTTTGCGGCTCGTGTTTTTGCTCATGCTGCGACAGAGTTCTGTGCTTCGAAGTGAATGGATCGCAGAGCTGAAACTGAAGCTGCGTGCAGGTTTTGAACGAGCGTGCGAGGAGCCCGCATAGCCTTGTCGTCAGCAAGTTCCAAACTCGTGTGAGCGGCACAAGAGATCGCGCCTAATCCGAGGTCGGCATTAAAGGCGTCTACTGCCCGAGCGCCGGGTTCGACCGAACCTTGGGTCAGGATCAGGGCATGCGCCAAAACCCGGGTTTTGGTCTCGCTAAGCGGCTTCCAGCGCTGCGCCGTACCCACGACCTTCTTGCCGCCAAGAGAAAGATTCCAATCGCCGTCGCAAAAGCTGGTCGGCGTTGGACCTGTTGCCAGCCTAGTTCCTGTGGAACCAAGCCCGTCGCGGATGATACCGGTAATCAGCCTATAGCCATCATTGATCGTGAAGCCGCGCGGCGCGGTGAAAGCGATTGCCAGATTGACGATCCCCGAGCCTTGCGGAACAGCGCCGCCCCCGGTTGGTCGAGTAAAGACTGGCCAACCGCGCTTCAGCGAATGCGATGAAGCATCCTTGAAACCGGGGGTGTTGCGATACGAAGCCGGACAGACCAGCGCGTCATTCTTGCAGTTCCAGAGGCCCACGGCAGATTCCCGTGCAGCGAAAAGCTCGGCTTCAAAGGCCAATCCGCCGGCCGGGCATGCAAACTGCCTTAAAAGGCCGGTCATTTGCCCATTCCTTCGATTTCGTCGCAGATCGAGGTAAGAAGGTCGCCCGCCGGGGCACCGTCGAGGGCGCGGTGGTCGAAAGTTAACGACAGGCCCACATGAGGACGCAGTTCGATGCCGCCATCTTCGCTTCGAACCGCCCTGTCAGTAAGGCGCCCGATACCCAAAATGCAGATTTGCGGGGCATTGATGATGGGCGTGAAGTGCTCGACCCTGGTCAATCCAAGATTACTGACAGTGAACGTGCCGCCAGTCATTTCTGTAACGCTGAGCTTGTTGGTCTTCGCCCGAGCGGCAAGGTCTTGTCGTGCCGCCCTCAGTTCAGAAACATCCATCTCACCCGCACCAAAGATCGCTGGTGCGACCAACAAATTGCCCGGCAAGGCAATCGCAACCGACAGATCGATCGTGCTGGAAAGTTTGACGTCTTTTCCCTCTACTCTGCCATTGGCGTCTGGGTTCTTTTTCAAAGCGTGTATGACCGCTGACATCAGAAGATCCTCAACCGAAGCCTTGGTTCCTGCCTCGGCCAATCGGGTCTTTTCCGCCAAAAGAGCGGTCGCGTCGGCGCTGCCCTGATGCGTCAACTGGGCGGCTGTCTGCAGGCTTTTCACCATCGCATCAGCGATCATCCCGCGCACACCCTTGAGCGGGACAGTTTTCACTTCGCCGCTCATTCTATCGATCCGATCACGGCGCCTTTGGCGACGACAGCATCGGCCTCTTGTTTGATGCTTACGGTCCCGGATGCCGGGGCAAGGATTTCATACTGAACCTTGGCCGTCATAATTTCGGCGATCAGGGCGCCTTCTTCGACGGTCGATCCATCATCAACCAGCCAACTTGTGATGACAGTTTCCTCGTCCTCTTCCCATAGATCCGAAGGGATAACGATATCAGTTGCCATTTAGGCACTCCTTCCTTGTTCGGGGCCGCAATGTGCTGCCCCGTGCTTGTTGTTTTCCACCGGTGTGTGGATCAGGCGGCTTTCATGTCGTTCCAGGCTGCGACGATCTTGTCCGGGTTCGGCAAGCAGTGTTGCTCCATGACCCGAGAGAACGGGATCGGCACATCCGGGAATGCGATCCGCTTGGGCGCGGCTTTCAAAACTGAGATGTCATGCTCTGTAACCGTCGCGATGATTTCGCCGGAGACGCCGTAGCTCATGTAATCCTCGTCAACGACGATCAGATGGCCGGTTTTGGCCACCGAGGCGCGGATCGTTTCGCGGTCCAGCGGCACGAGGCTGACGAGATCCACAACTTCGGCACTGACGCCCTGCGCTTCCAGCTTGGCAGCGGCCTTCAATGCGTTGTGAACGCCCATGCCAAGGCTGACAATGGTGACATCTGATCCTTCGCGGACCACTTTGGCCTTGCCGATTTCCAAGGTGTAGCTTTCCTCGGGAACATGAACGGTTGCACCGGCTTCGGTACCTAACCACCCCATGCCTTGAAGGCTCTTGTGGTACATGTAGACCACAGGGCTGTCGTCGCGCATTGCTGCCGTCATCAGTCCTTTGGCGTCATAGGCGTTGGAAGGGGCCACGACTTTCATACCCGGTAAATGGGCAAAGGTGCCGTAGACACATTGCGAGTGCTGACCTGCGTCCGAGTAACCGCCGCCAGTGGAAGTCATAAGCACCATCGGTACTTTGAAATTACCACCCGAGAAGTAGATGTTCTTGGCCATTAGATTGTAGATCGCGTCGAAGCAGACGCCGAAGAAGTCCACGAACATCAATTCTACGACCGGCCGCATCCCGTCCTGTGCGGCACCAACTGCGGCACCAATAAACGCTGTTTCCGAGATAGGAGTGTCGCGAACCCGTTCAGTGCCAAACTCGTCCAAGAGGCCGCGAGTATTGCCGTAAACCCCGCCCAGTGCACCGATATCTTCACCCATTACGAAAACGGAAGGGTCAATTTGCATTTCCTGCTGCATCGCTTCGGCCATAGCTCGGGCGATGGTTAGCTTTCTTTCGTTTGGTTTGTTCATTTTTCCTCCCTCCAGCTCAGGCAAAGACTGCTGTCAGCGCATCTTCAGGTGCTGGCTCTTCGCTTTCCCGGGCGAATTTGATTGCAGCCTCGACGCGTGCCGCGCTTTCGGCTTCGATTGCGTCGAGCTCAGCTTCCGTGGCTACGCCATCGGCAAGCATTTTGGCCCGCATCTTTGGAATAGGGTCCTTTTCGAAAAGCGCGTCCTTCTCGCCTTCCGGCCGATAGCCTTCGGCATCTCCCATGAAATGCCCTGCCAGGCGATATGTCTCGATCTCCAGAAGGGTCGGACCTTCGCCAGCGCGTGCGCGCGATATGGCTTCTCCGGCTGCGTTATAGATCGCGTAGGGATCATTGCCTTCGATACGTTTTCCGGGGATGCCGTAAGCCGCCGCACGATCCGCATTGTTTGTAACGGCTGTTGAGGCTTCTTTGGAAACGGAGATGCCCCATGCATTGTCCTCGATCACACAGACAAAGGGCAGATTCCAAACGGCGGCCAAGTTCATGGCTTCATGCCAACCTCCCTGGTTGACTGCGCCTTCGCCAACAAACGCGACTGCAATTCCCGGTTTGTTTTGCATCTTCCGGGATAGAGCCGCGCCTACAGCTGGCCCCATGCCTTGGGCAATGATCCCCGAGCAGGCAAAGTTCACGTCGGCATCAAAGATGTGCATGTGGCCGCCGCGCCCACCGGACAGGCCCGTCTTTTTCCCAAAGATTTCCGCTGCCATTTTGTCGAGGTCGACACCCTTGGCGATTGCTTGATGGTGGGGGCGATGCGTCGCTGTTACGACGTCATCAGGATTGAGGTGCGCACATACGCCGACGGCGACCGGTTCCTGACCGTCGCTGAGATGCATTTCCCCAGGAATTGGCCCGTTAGCCATATTAAAAACGGGCGTTTTGCCCTCGAAATAGATGCCCGCAATGATCTCTTCGAACCGGCGGCTCGTGACCATATTGCGATACATCCAATGCTGTTCTTCGCGAGTTGGTGCCATGCGCTCCTCCCAAGCATGCGATCGTGATGTCGCTCATGTTTCGTTGGGAAGGCTGGCGAGAAGCGTTGAATGCGGCAAGGAACTCGTTAGCCTTACACCTCGCCCACTGCTTAACTGTCTCATCGCGAGACAGTTTGAGACAGTTTGAGACAATTGACCTCAAGCAATCGCCACCACCGCATGTGGCTGCTTAGCAAAATCGATATTGGAGAGGCGTCCAGATTATTCGCAGAATCGGAAAACTGAACTCCGATTTGGGTCAATTTATCCCACTGAGCGTTCAATCTACGTATGAGGCGTCAAACATCCATCCGGAGATCCCCAATGAAAGCAATGACCCTTGTTGAATACGGCGAGAATGCAAAGTTCGAACTCGCCGAGATTGAGACACCATCCGCCAAGCCCGGCCATGTTGTCGTGCGCGTTGCAGCCACCAGCGTAAACACTGTGGATACTATGATCCGCGCGATGGGCACGGATCTCCCTCTTTCGCCTGAATTACCCGCTGTTCTGGGTATGGACTTTGCGGGAACTGTAGAGGCTGTTGGGGACGGCGTGAGTGGCTTCGAGGTTGGCGACGAGGTTTACGGATGTGCTGGTGGTCTACTGGAGTTGCAGGGCGCACTGGCTGAATACATGGTCGCTGATGCCCGTCTTGTTGCACACAAGCCCAAGTCACTTTCGATGCGAGAAGCTGCTGCGATCCCGCTGGTCGGCATTACTGCCTATGAGGGTCTGACACGCGCAGGTGCTCAAGCCGGTCAGAAGGTTCTGGTGCAAGGTGGTGCCGGTGGAGTCGGTCATTTGGCCGTTCAACTCGCCAGGCATATTGGCGCAGAGGTTTTTGCAACTGGGACCGGAGAGTCGCAACTCAAAGTGATCGAAAGCTATGGCGCGACGGCTATCGATTTCATGAAGCAGAAGGTCGCAGACTATGTCGAGGAACACACTGCCGGTGCAGGTTTCGAGACCATCTTTGACTCTGTTGGCGGCACGAACATGACCAACTCCTTTGAAGCCGCAGCGCTGAACGGCAACATCGCGTCGACCGTTGCTCTGGTCGAACTCGACCTTTCTCCAGCACATTTCAAAGGTCTGTCACTGCACATCATCTTCATGCTGATTCCGATGATCCACAACCATAAGCGCGATGAGCATGGCGCGATCCTGGCCAAGTTGACCGAAATTGTTGACGCAGGCGCATTGAGGCCACTGCTTGATGATCAGCGTTTCGGGTTTGAACAGGTCGGTGATGCCTATGATCGCCTGACCAGTGGTCAAGCTATCGGCAAGGTCGTTGTCGAACTCTGAGGCACTGCACCTGAACCAACCTCTCGGGCAGCGCGCATTCGATATGCGTCGCTGCCCGCTTTTCATTCTCCGAATCCAGCTTGAGAACTCAAGGAACTAAACTGCGATGCATGCGACGACCCGGCAAAATTCTGAAGCTGGGTTCAACGAGCTGGATCCTGCACCGAGGACATATGCTTCTGGTGTTAGTCTGCTCAGGCGCAGCCGGTTCGACTTGAATCTCAATCAACAATGCACCCCGGAAGACGTCAGAGATTGGCTGTTGAACACAGCAGTTCTGACTAAGGACACCATCGACCTTACAAAAGAGTTTGCGGAGCGTTTGGTGCAGGCCGGGTTGGGGGTTGGTCGTCTGAGCCTCAATGTTGGAACGCTGCATCCGCAAGCCTTTGGATATGCGTGGAATTGGAGCACAACCGATCGGTTTTGCAATGAAATCCAAATAGACGAAGAAGCCTTGTACTCTGATGGTTGCAGAAAAAACCCTCTTTTCAACGTGATGGAGTACGGTCGAACGGTTCGGGTGGCTCTTGATAATGATAACGACGAAGCGGCAAGCCCGCTCATGAAAAGTCTCGGCAAAGAAGGCTTCTCGGAATATGCGGCGCTTCCGATGTCTGCGAGTTGTGGCAGATTTAACCCCATCACACTGGCCACGCGACAGCGAGGCGGATTCGAAACGGAACAACTCGAAAGTTTGATCCTCTTAATTAAACTGTTCGGTTTGCATGTAGATCGACACGTCGCTGAGCGGATTACGAAGAACATCTCACATACCTATCTCGGAAGGGAAGCAGGCGAGCGTGTAGCAAACGGGACTATTAGGCGGGGAACGGGCGTTCCGATCAGGGCGGTTGTATGGAGCTCTGACACGCGTGGTTTTTCTACGCTCTCGGAGAACATGGATAACCAAACCGTCGCGACGGTGCTCGACCACTACTTCTCAGCAATGGCAGACGCAGTGAATGGGCATCGCGGCGACGTCCTGAAATTCATTGGTGACGGCATGCTCGCCGTGTTTCCAATTGCTTCTTATGAAACGCTACAAAGCGCCGCTCAGGCAGCCGTTACAGCCGCGCGACAAGCGCTATCCGAGTTGAATTTGCTTAACGAACGGATGCGCAATGATACGACCTGATTTCCGCTACATGCTGGCGTTGGTCTGCACTTGGGCGAGGTTTTTTTGGGAACATCGGTGCGGCGCAGCGCTTGGACTTTACCGTCATTGGCGAGGCCGTAAATGTGGCAAGCCGAATTGAGGGGTGCTGTAAAACACTGAAACGGAACCTGCTGTTCTCTTTAGAGGTCGCATGCCTTCTTGATGATGAGGTTGAGTCTTTGGGCACACAATGCCTCGAAGGAATGAACAAACCAGAACAACTGTTTTCATTGCCTTCAATGGGTTGAAGCTCGGTGATGACCGTATTTTCAAATTATATATATAAAAAAACTAAAAACTGAAATCAATTTGGGCGCATTTATAAAATAATTCCAATCAATAGATTGCGCTTCGGGTGAGGTGCTCCTCAAGAACCGCTTCGCCCTTAGGGAAATGCCAACCTCCAAAACCGTTCATGTCCGAACGGTTCGAAACAGGAAATGAGGAACCAAAATGAAGTATGAGAACTTCACCACGTTCAACGTGACGGTTGAGAACGCAATCGCCACCGTCACGTTTGATTTCGGGTCCGTCAACGTTCAGGGTCAGGAAATGCTGGCTGATCTGAACAGCCTCGCGATGCGGCTGGAGAGGGACCGCAGCGTAAAAGTTGTGGTCTTTGAGTCTGCCAATCCGGAAATCTGGGTCTGCCACTACGACACTGAACTTCTGAAAGACATGTCGACCGAGGCCGTGTCGCGCGATGAAGCGCAGTTGCTGGACCTGCAAGCCGTCTGCGAAAGGATCAGTCGCGTACCTCAGGCAACAATCGCAAAACTGGAAGGCTTCGCCCGTGGCGGCGGCCACGAGTTGGCCCTGGCGCTGGACATGCGCTTTGCCGCGCGCGGTAAGTTCAAGTTCATGCAGATGGAAGTCGGCATGGGCATCCTGCCTTGCGGCGGCGGTGCATCACGCATGGCCCGTCAAACGGGTCTGGGTCGCGCACTGGAAATCATCCTAAGCGCGCAGGATTATGATGCGGATGACGCGGAGCGGTTCGGCACCATCAACAAGGCGCTGGAACCCGACGAGATCGGACCATTTGTCGACGCGCTTGCCAAACGCATCGCACAGTTCCCGGCAGAGTCGATCAATGCCTGCAAACAAATGGTCTACGAATCCATCGACAAGCCAATTGATGAAGCTCTGAAGGCTGAAGCCTATTGGCTGTATCAGGCAACCAGCAAAACCCCTGCGGTCAAACGCTTTGCTATCGCAGATGAGCAGGGACTGGAGCATGACATCGAAAACCAGCGCAACTGGGGCGAACTGGTGATGAAGGTTCAGGACATCAACTGATGTCTGCGACCCAGAACAAGGAAACCGTTCAAAGCTTTTTTGAGCGGTTTTCTGAAACCGATGTGGAGGGGGCACTGGCCTTGCTGGACGCGGACGTCGTTTGGCAAGCGATGGGCCTCAAAAGCAACCCGCCTGTGGATACACGGATGGATCGACAAGGAATAGCGGAGCTGATCAAAAAGATGCGTGAAAGAATGCCCAATGGCCTTCAGCTTACGCCGACAGGCTGGACCGTTGAAGGTGATAGGGTCGCGATGGAAATGGAGTCCTATGGAACCAAAGTGAACGGAACTGTCTATAACAACTTCTACCATTTCTTGGTGACGTTGAAGGACGGCAAGATCACTGCAATCCACGAATACATGGACACGCTGCATCTCAAACAGGTCCTAATCGACGACGTCTGACTGAGCAGTGCATCTGCTGGGTGCTCTTGAAATACAGACGTCGACAGGCCGCGAACCCGGTGTCCACGATTTTGGACAATTTCACTTGCCGCTGCGGCGCTGAGGGCGCCGCCGTTCCCCACAAACGGAGACTAATGTAATCATGTCAGTCACTTCACTGGAACGGGCTCGTACAATTGAGCGACCTACACGAGACGAGATGCTGCAACGCGCACCTTCTGTTCAACAATTCTGGACCAAGAACCGGGACTTGTTCAAAGACGCCTGGACTGATTGGGAAAATGCAGAGGGACGAAAGCACGCGCTTGACCCGTCCCTTTTTGATCCACAATTGCGATCAGCTGTCGAGCAAGCATGGGATGACCCAACCAAAGAGGCAGCGGTTCGGGACCTGTGGAAAGAAGTTTTTCCCGGTGTTTACGCGACACAGTTCTTCGACCCGCAACGTCTTGCCGTTCTCAGGGACTACCTTGACGAGGTATCCAGGGCGGATATTCCGCTGCGCCCTCCTTATGGGATCGTGCTGAACCGGGGCGGCGCGCTGCTTGATCCGCGCTCGGAAGGGTATCTTGCGGCCCCGAGTTTTCAGGCGTTTTATCAAGAGATGATGGACAGCTATATGAGGCCGGTTTCTCGCCTGCTGTTCCCCGACGTTGTCGGCTATGACACGCAGACCTTTGGTTTCTCCATTCGTTGGCAAGAAAACAAAGATACCTCGCTGCGCCCGCATACCGATGCGTCCGCTGTGACGCTGAACATCAATCTGAACCTGCCGGGCGAGGATTTTTCTGGGTCAGCTGTCAGCTTTTTTCACAATCAAACGCGTCAAGTCAGCAAGCTTACATTTGAGCCGGGGACTGCTTTGATACACCATGGCAGTGTCCCCCATGCGTCCGAACCAATCACCAGCGGCGAGCGCTACAACTTTGTGCTCTGGCTGTTCGGCGAAAACGGTAGGCTTCCACCTCAAGGGGCAGAGCACAAGGAGATAGACGCGCGTCAGCGGTGGACTGTGCCATCGGCCTCGTCCGACAGTTTTGCTCCGTTTTAACGGAGCCGCTGATTCTCCTTCATTGGTTCAGAAAAGCAACTCGTCAGCCGGTACATCGCTACCAGGTTGCAATACTGTGCCTGGCTGCAGTGCGGCAGGCGAGCCGCGACAAGCAGACTTAACTCCGTGCACTTGCCGAAGTCACAACAGAAAACAGGGGTCAATATGTCCAGAGTGATCGTGTATTTTGCCCATCCCGGGCAGCGCCACAGCCGGGCAAACGCAGTAATGGCAAAAGCGGCAAAGACCGTTGAGGGTATAACCTTCGTCGATCTGTACGCCGAATACCCCCGCCACGACATAGATGTCGACAAGGAGCAGCGTCGCTTGCAGGATCACGATGTGCTCCTGTTTCAGTTTCCGCTGTATTGGTACTCAACACCGAGCCTTCTGAAAGAATGGCAGGATCTCGTTTTACAACACGGGTTTGCGTACGGTCACGGCGGCGACAAGCTGACGGGCAAGTCGTTGGTGCTTGCGGTTACGACTGGCGGGTCTGATGACGCCTATACCGCTATGGGATATCAAAACTATCCCCTTCGCTCTTTTCTGTACCCCATTGAGCAAACTGCCCGGCTGTGCGGGATCACCTTCGTGTCGCCTTATGTGCTGTATTCCGCTCTTCAGGCGGATGAGGAAGGTGTCATCGCAAAACACACAAATGGCTACACGAAACTGTTGAACGCGCTTCAGGGCGAGACCTTTGATTTCGCAAAGGCTGAGCGACAAGACACCATGACGTTTTCCGATCTGCCCATCCGAGAGAAGGCCTGACCCATGAACGATTTTTTGCTCCTCGCGTTCGTCTTTCTGACAGCTGGTGTTGTCGCAGTCCCTATTGCTACGCGTTTGGGTCTGGGGTCCGTCCTGGGTTATTTGATCGCTGGTATTGCGATCAGCCCTTTGCTGGCGGCACTCGGCGTAGATGTAATCTCGATCCAGCATTTCGCTGAATTCGGCGTCGTGATGATGCTGTTCCTCGTCGGGTTGGAGCTTGAGCCCAAAATGCTCTGGGCCATGCGATCCAAGCTGCTTGGGTTAGGCGGACTTCAAGTCGCGGCGACAACCGGTCTTGTGATGGTTGTCGCGCTGTTCTTTGGGCAGCCTTGGACGGTTTCTCTTGCGATCGGCATGGTCCTTGCGTTGTCGTCAACGGCGATCGTCTTGCAGACC
The DNA here is from genome assembly GCF_059609725.1 of Ruegeria sp. YTSC199. Taxonomy (NCBI): domain Bacteria; kingdom Pseudomonadati; phylum Pseudomonadota; class Alphaproteobacteria; order Rhodobacterales; family Roseobacteraceae; genus Ruegeria; species Ruegeria sp. YTSC199. The sequence goes on along the minus strand of NZ_JBXWMF010000009.1, from coordinate 37,972 downwards.
CTGAACGAGAAAGGGCTGATGAAAACGGAAGGAGGTCAGTCAAGTTTCTCAGTCCTGCTTTTTCAGGACATCGCGGTCATTCCGATGTTGGCCTTTACCCCGCTTCTGGCATTGCCGGAACTGACGGATGTTTCGCACGGTGTCGTCTCCACCACAGGTCACGGGGCTGAAATGGCACATACTGGAGACGCGCACGCATCCGATGGGCACGGAGACGGTGATCACGCAAGCCTCAGCCTCGTGGACGGTCTGGCCGGTTGGCAAGTCGCATCCGTGACCATCGGAGCAGTGGTCGCCATCGTTCTCGGTGGCACATTCCTGACCCGTCCAATCTTTCGCTTCATCGCGACGGCTGGCCTGCGTGAGCTCTTTGTGGCGACGGCGCTTCTGTTTGTTATCGGAATTGCGCTCTTGATGATAGTTGTCGGCTTGTCCCCGGCGCTTGGGACCTTCTTAGCTGGTGTGGTACTTGCGAACAGCGAATACAGGCACGAGTTGGAATCGAACATCGACCCATTTCGGGGACTGCTTCTGGGGTTGTTCTTTATCACCATCGGCGCGGGAATTGATTTTGCGCTGCTCGGTGAGAACTTCGTGACCATCTTGGCATTGACGCTGGTCGTGATCCTATTGAAAGCCGGGGTGCTGTTTGCTCTGGCTCACATCTTCCGCATCAAAGGAACAGACAGATGGCTCTTTGGACTGGGGCTTGCCCAAGCCGGAGAGTTTGGATTCGTTTTACTGTCCTTTACCGTTGCAAGCCACGTCATCCAGAAGCCAATCGCAGACCAATTGCTGCTGGTGGTCGCCCTGTCCATGCTGCTTACCCCAGCTTTGTTCATTATCTACGACAAACTCATCCTACCCCGTTCAGTCCGCGATCAGGAACGCGAAGCGGACACGATTGATGAGGAAGGAGACGTGATCATTGTCGGTCACGGGCGTTTTGGTGGAGTTGTCAATCGAATGCTTCGCGCAGCTGGCTATAGTACAACCGTCCTCGACTATAGCGCGTCGCATCTTGAACTGCTCCGTTCGTTTGGTTTCAAAGTGTTTTTCGGTGATGCCACCCGGCCTGACCTGTTACATGCCGCCGGAATAGCCACAGCACGATTGCTGGTGGTCGCGATTGATGGAAAAGAGCAGATCAATTCTCTGGTCCACCACGTTCGCCATAACTATCCGAATGTAAAGATCATCGCCCGGGCGATAGACCGTCAGCATGTCTACGACCTCTATGCGGCCGGCGTTCATGAGATCATCCGCGAGACGTTTGACTCTTCTGTCCGAACCGGGCGTTCAGCATTTGAAACCTTGGGCATGCACCCCTTTGAAGCGGAACTGCTCGCGCGGCAATTTTCGGAAGATGACCGGCATATTCTTCAGGAAATGGCTGAAGTCTATGATCCGGATATCCCGTTGCAGGAAAACGCTGCCTACATCGAGAAATCACGGGTGATGATGGAGGAACGCGATGCACAGATTTTTGGTAAAGGCGCTGCCTACGGTGATCGAACAGAATCCGGTTGGTTACCGCCGTCTGGGAAGGACGTCGAGGTAGTTAAGGCTAATCACGTGAAAATCGAGAAGGCTTCGCATCAATAGAATGTACTGCAAAATGGGAACCAGCATGTCTCAATCACAGCGCATATCGGTTTTGATAAGCCCTAAAGTTGGACTTGGGACGGCCCACGGTTGAACTTGGTCGTTTGCGCGCACGCCGCACTCGACTTCCCCAAAAGCATAGATTGTTCGAGCGACCTGATATCGGGTTTCAGTGGATCACAGCGCACGCTTCAAAGCTCGTTCAAAAATACAAACAACGTTGGGGTGCGCTTTCATAGACAAGTGCGCGAGTTTACAATCTATGTTGAAGGTCTGCTTTCGCGTTCTCCAGAATGCCGACCTCACCAGCGCAGAGAATGAATGCTTTCTGCCCTCTCCCGACCCATCACTTTGCGCATGCAGCAGATTTTTCGCGTATGCGGCTAATGCCTGCTGTGTGGTCGTCCGACCAGTTCATGCGCGTACAGTTAAAAGCAGGAAAATCCGCAGAGCGGATGACCAACCATTTGTCCTGTTGAATAGCGGCATCAGATAATTGAAGAAGAGTTCCCTATCAGTCGTCAGCGGTTGTGTTGTGTAGGTGTCCATCCTATGTGCACATCATCAGAAATGGAGATTTCATGTCCTGGTAAAGAAGGGAGGCAGCCCGCCTCCCGGTGCACATACAACGTCTGAAGCACTTCCGTCACCTTTTAGCTGGCGGGCATTGGTGATGTGCACACTCGTTTCTTACCATCAGCGCCCAAGCTTTGCTTGTGGCAGAGACATGAAAGCAGACACCCCATGACACGGGATTATTCGAATTTCCTTCCGCGACGCGCACGCGACGCCGGATCAAACGCCAATCTCAGCCCTCTTCAGGCACTGGGATGGCAACCTTTCTTCGCCCAGCAAATCAGTGTGGACGATTTGACCGCGACACCTCCCATTCGCGTCGTCGAAGTGCATCGCAATGGGCTGCACGTCCTCGGTGACAACATTGACACGACACTACCTCCCAGGCCGGATGTGACCGTCGGGGACTGGTTGATGCTGGATCCTTCGCACCCGCGATCCAGTCGGGCTCTCGAGCGCACAAGCCTCATCAAGCGACGCGCCCCCGGCACAGGCCGGCAGGAACAACTGATCGCAGCGAACATTGATACGGCTTTTATCGTCACGTCCTGCAATCAGGACTTCAAAGTGGCCCGGCTCGAACGCTATGCGGCCCTGGCGTTCGAGGCGAGGATCACGCCCGTCATCGTCCTCACAAAGACCGACCTCGCGACGGATCCGCAAAGCTACATCGACGCGGCCCGCTCGGTGTCGGAAATGATCGACGTGGTCGCACTTGACGCCCGTGGAAACGCGCCTCGGACAGATCTGACTTCGTGGTGCAAGCCCGGTAAGACGGTGGCGTTTCTTGGCTCATCCGGCGTTGGGAAATCGACGCTGACCAATGCGTTGCTAGAGAGCCAATCCATAGAGACCCAGACCGTTCGCGAGGACGACGCGAAGGGTCGGCATACGACGACGAGGCGTGAACTTCATGCGATGCCCAATGGCTGTCTGATTCTGGATTCCCCTGGCATGCGGGAGTTGCAGCTGACCGATGCAGCGGAGGGCATCAATGACCTCTTTGCCGATATCCAGGAATTGGCCGCTCTCTGTCGATTCAACAACTGTCAGCACGAGACCGAGCCGGGATGCGCTGTTCTGAAGGCCATTGAAGAAGGTGTGCTTGACACCAATCGTTTCGGTAGATGGCGCAAGCTCATTGCCGAAGACGCCCATAATTCTGCCAGTCTTGCTGAACGCAGGTCACGTGACAAAGCGTTCGGGAAGATGGTTCGCAACGTCAAGAAGCTTAACGATGTAAGGAAGTGAGAAGATGATCCAGTCATAAAGTTAGTCAAATCGTATAGCACGACCTTTTCACATCGAATAGTCAACGTTCGATGGCGTTCTAAGGACGTGTCGCAATCCGGGCGCAACAGGTCGAGCGAGCTACGGATATTGTCTGGGGCGGCGGCGAGAAGGATTTCGTCCTTGCCCTGCCCGATGACGCAGTCTGTGCCGGATTGACCGAGACACCGCCGGACCAGGAAGTTGGCTGGATCGCATACATCGAAGTCCCCGAAGTGGATGCGGCGGTGAACCGCATCGACCGGCTCGGAGGCAAAGCCGTTCAGAAGCCATTCGAAGTGCCGGGCATCGGTCGCAATGCACTCGTCCGCTCTCCTCAAGGCGAGACATGGATTTCGTCGCTCACCTCGATTGGATTGGGGGCGAACGCTTACGGGACCCATTCCATGCGCCGGACGAAGGTGACGCAGATTTACAAGAAAACCGGCAACCTCAGAGCAGTACAGCTTATACTTGGACACACCTAGATGGACCGCACGGTTAGTTGTCTACGCGTTGAACTCGAAGACGCGATGGCAATCGCGGAAGCCATTGAAATCTAATCTTAGAGGGTCGTCTTCGTAGGCACCCCAAAAGAGACATTCGTCATCCCAATCGTCGCTGTACTGCGGCTCCTAAAAGCAGATTTTCACGAGCGCTCATAAAGCTTGCAAAAATATGTCATTGGTGTGCCAGAAGCGAACTCATGATAAAATCTTCCACGCAACCAATTATCCCGGTCATGGGCGTATCTGACAGTACGCTGCGATAAGCGCTGCCTTCCAGGACTTCTATCACCAATTGAGAAGCCTGAAGTGGATCCGGAACGCTACGCAATTCACCATCCATTATCCCTCGCCTCACAACTGCTTCGAGTGCGTCGGTCAGCATTGCACGGTTCTCCACAAAAAGCTGCGCGATATCCGGCTGGCGAATGGCTTCACTCGAAATCTCCAACGTGAGGATTACATTCTCAGGTGCAGCCAGATATTTGGCGTAAGCACCGATAAAGTTCTTCAATACCGTCGGTCCGGATGATCCCGAGCGAAGAATGACAAGAAACTGCTCGAGGTCACGTCGCTCCAGCATTGCGATTTCAACAAGCACATCGTGTTTTCCACGAAAGTGGTTGTAGAGATTTCCAAGGCTGACGCCCGCCCGGGCCGCGATGTCGCGTACGCCGGTCTGGTGATATCCTTGCTCGAGAAAACACATGACTGCGGCTTCCAAGATCTGATTGCGCCGCTTAGCTGTTGCCTTCTTTCGTACCGAGCCTGCCTTCGCAGTATCTGACATTTTTTCATTCTCTATATTGAACGAACGATCGTTCATAGTATATGACATCTTATCCAACCCGGCAAGGACAATGGAATCGATTGTGCTGAGAAAGGCTGTTTCATGACTGAAAAATCCGCGGCACTGCCACAGGACGCAAAACGCCGGTGGCTATGGATCGGACTTGCCTTGGTGCTGCTGGTCGCGATTGTGATCCTGTTGTTCGACACCGAAGACACAATTGACGTTCAGGCTACAACAACTATGCCACCACCTGTTGTTTCTGTGGTTACTGTGGTCCCCAAGACGGTACAGGCGCAGATTTCCGCCTTCGCCGAGGTTCGCCCCCGCTGGGATGCCGAACTGAAATCGGCTGTATCCGGGCGGATCATTTCCGTTCATGACGCCGCGTTGTCTGGGGCAAAGGTGGAACGTGGCAGCCCTTTGTTTTCGATTGAGAAAGCTCCCTACGACAGCGCCGTCGCCGCAGCAGAGATGGAGCTTGAACAAGCTAAACTTGGGCTCCTGCGCGCGCAGAACAATGTCACCATTGCGAAACGCCAGTTCGATCGGGATGGGGTGGAGCCGCCAACAGACCTGGCGCTGAATTTGCCGCAACTTCGCGTTGCAGAAAAGACCGTTGCGGCGGCCGAGGCGCGCTTGGACGCGGCGCGAACCGAGCTGGCGGAATCTGATGTGGTCGCCCCATTCTCGGGCTTTGTCACGCGTCGCTTTGCCAGCCTTGGTCAAACGGTTGCTCCGGGCGATGCTCTCGTGCACCTTTCGGACGACAGGCAATTCGAACTTGTTGCCGAGTTCAGCCAGACGGATTGGGCGCTTCTGGATCATCCGGTATCCGGGGCGAAGGCAGAGCTGATACATCGCTCTGGGGCGTTACTGGGAGAGGCTCAAGTCCGTCGCGGAGGTGGGTTTCTGGATCAGAACACGCGGCAGGTGCGGGTGTTTCTGGACGTCACCTCTCCCGATGAACGGATACTGGCGGGCGACTTCCTAAAAGTTCGACTTCCAGGACGTACGATTTCAGACACGCTGACGCTGCCGGAAAGTACACTGACCCGCGCCGGGCATATCTGGCTGGTCGGGGACGATGAAGATCTGCAAAGGCTCAACCCGGACCTATTGTTCCGAAACGGCGCCACAATCACTATCTCTGCGCCGGAAGGGCCAGGCCCTTGGCGCGTGGCTAAAACTCCGCTGGCTTCGTTTTTACCGGGTCAACGCGTGACGCCGCTATTGGATGAGGGCTGAGTCATGCACACCCTGACATCCTGGTTCATCCGCAACCCGGTCGCCGCCAATCTGATGATGGCTCTGATCCTTTTTCTAGGGGTGCAGACGCTGCTGAATATACGCATCGAGGGCTTCCCACGCATCCCGCCGGAAAGCGTCACCATTGCCATAGAATTTCCGGATGCAACGGCCGAACAAGTGGATGAGTTGGTCACGCAGAAGGTTGAGCAAGCCCTTGAGGGACTCGAAGGTGTGCGCAACATTACATCACAGTCCGAAAACGGTCTCAGCCTAATCACGGTCCGTCGCGCAGGCGGAGAGAAACTTCAGGCTGTCCTGGACCGGGTGCGCATTCGTATCGACGGGTTGACCGACCTGCCTGAAACAGCACGCCGACCCGTGATCGAAGCATCAGGCTTCGATTTCCCGGCACTCTATCTGAATCTGTACGGCGCAACCGATCCAGCCACTCTGCAAACCCTGGCACAGCGCCTCAAGGAAGAGCTGCTGGCCCAGCCGGATTTGTCCCGTTTGCAAATCTGGGGGCTGATACCGCGTGAGTTACGCATCGAAATCGACCCCGCGCGACTACGACACTATGGTCTGACCGTCGCGGATGTTACCCGTACGATAGAACAGAACTCGCTGACATTTCAGGCCGGTCGGTTGCGCACAGAAGGCGGGACTATCTTCCTGCGAGCCGATGATCGGGCAAGGTACGGACCGGAATACGCGGCCCTGCCCATTATTGAACGCGGCGACGGATCGTTTGTACCCCTGGGCGATATTGCCACTACAGAAGATGGGTTTCAGGATGGCGAATACCTGTTTCGACTGAACGGCGAGCCGACCGTGGGCATGGAGGTTCTGGTCGGACAGAAAGAGAACCTGCTTGAGATCAGCGAAGTTGTACGCAAGACGGTGGAAGAGTTCAGCCGACAACTACCGGCGCAAGTTAAGGTTGAGGTCTGGGGGGATAGCGCTGGTTACATCTCGGACCGACTGGCGCTGTTGCGCTCGAACGGAGTGCAAGGCCTGATCCTTGTAACCCTTATGCTGTCGGTCTTCCTGAACGTGCGGCTGGCCTTCTGGGTTGCGATGGGCATTCCGGTTTCGGTCATGGGGGCGATTGCAGTCTCAGGCTCGAAATGGGTGGATTATTCGCTGAACGATGTGACCACCTTCGGTCTGATCATCGCGTTGGGCATCCTGGTCGACGATGCCGTGGTCGTTGGTGAGAGCGTCTTTGAGGAACGCCGAAACGGTAAAAATCCGATCAAAGACACCGAGCGTGGCGTGCACCGCGTGGCCATCGCCACTGTGTTTGGGGTGCTAACCACCATCGCGGCTTTCTTTCCGATGCTGCTGATCGACAACCCGCTGGGCAAAGTGCTGGCCGGGTTTTCGGGTATCGTGATCCTGACGCTGATCTTCTCACTCATCGAAAGTAAATTCATCCTTCCAGCGCATTTGGCGCAGGTTTCGATGGGGCGAGAGCGCAGATATCTGCTGACCCGCCTCTGGGGCCGTGTGCAGGACGTAGCTCAAGGTGGGTTGTACTGGGTCCGGGACCATGTCTACCAACCCATGCTCGTAGCCGCAGTACGCCATCGCTACGCCGTGCTGATCCTGTTCATCGCCGCCGCAATGCTTGGGCTTGGCCTTATGTATAAAGGCAAGGTGCGGACAGTGTTCTTCCCCGAAGTCCCCGGTCAGATCATTACCGTGAATCTTGAAATGGACGCTCGTGCGCCTTTTGCGCTGACCCGCTCGAACATAGACCGGATTGAAAGCGAACTGAACGATCTGAACGCTGAGCTTGCTGAAGACGCCGGTATGACCACGCCGCCCGTTCAAACTGTGTTCACCATCATCAATAGTGCAGGCAATGCTCAGATCTATGCTGAGATGATACCGGTGGCCGATCGTCCAGAGGTTCCAATCCGGAAGGTGGTACGGGACTGGCGCGAACGGGTTGGCGAAGTCGAAGGGGCGACGGAGCTTGAGTTCACCGGGTCCGAAGCGCTCGCCGGAGGGTTTCGCATTCGGCTGGCTTCAAAAGACGAGGATTTGCTGCGGCAGGCCAGCGCTGAAATGAAGACCTTTTTGTCCCAAATCGAAGGCGTTGAAAATGTCCGCGACGGTCTGGCCGGTGGCCAGCCCGAATTGAGACTGCGTGTACGCCCGGATGCACGGCATCTTGGATTCAACGCAGAGACCCTTGCCAAACAAATTGGCTATGGGTTCGGCGGTGCCGAGGTGGCAAAGGTCAGGCGTGATGGCTCGGAAATTCGCGTGCTCGTGCAGAATGCGCAGGAAAACCGCGACACGCTTGCCGACCTGATGCAGACCCGATTGCGTAGCGCTTCCGGGGCATGGGTGCCGCTGGAAACGGTTGCTGAAATCGAGGGGACTTATGCCTCCGGTATTGTCAATCGTCGCGATGGAAAACGCATGAATATTGTGGCCGCTTCGATCGACCGCAAGCTCGTCGCGCCAGAAGAAGTTGGGCAAGCGGTATTCGAACAACTGGTTCCCAAACTTTGGGAAAAATACCCGAGTGTGACTGTCCTGCCGGCTGGCGAGTTGGAGGAGATGTCAGACATCAGCGATGGACTGAGACAGGCGCTGCTGTTGGCGGCGGTATTGATCTATGTGCTGATGGCCGTGCCGTTGAAAAGCTACTGGCAACCTTTCGTTATTCTGGCCATCGTGCCCTTTGGCTTCATTGCAGCCGCCGTCGGTCACCTGATCATGGGTGTATCGATTTCGCTGTTCTCGTTTTTTGGCATGCTGGCTTTGACCGGTGTGATCGTGAACGACAGCCTCGTCATGATCACGCGCTACAATCAGGCCCGCGACGAGGGTCAGCCCGTGAACCTGGCCTTGAACAGCGCAGGTGTCGGGCGCTTCAAAGCGATCTTCCTGACCACTGCAACGACGGTGATCGGCTTGCTACCCTTGCTGACCGAAACGTCCGAGCAGGCGCAATACCTGATCCCGGCAGCAATCTCTTTGGCCTATGGCGAGCTGTTTGGTACCGCGCTGATGTTGGTACTTGTACCGGTGCTGATCGCAATTGCCGAAGACATCATCGCGATCTTCAAACCGACCTTCCCAAAACCAGATACAGAAAGGACAATGGCATGAATCGTAAACTGATGGGCGCTGCAGTCGCCATGGTGACATTGGCTTCACCTGCTGTTGCGGACGGACTGAATGTAAACGTGGACGGCATCCGCAATGCCAAAGGGAACATCGTGATCCTCGTTTTTGACGACGCGCGCGCCTTTGACAGTTTGGACGCCTGGAGTGCCATCGACTTTGCCCAAGTCCCATCGCGGAAAGGCAGTATCAGCCATGAGTTCACCGAATTGAACGCGGGCCCATATGCGGTGTTGTCGTTTCATGACGAAAACAAGGATGAAGACCTGAACATGACCGCCACGCAGCTTTTGGAAGGCGTTGGTTCAACAGGTGCACCAAACCCGCAGGATGAGCCTGACTTCAAGGCTGCATCTGTCTGGCCGGGCGATGTCCGTGTTCGGATCCACTATGATCAGTAGCGCACCATGCTAACGGAACGCAAACTTACAATCCGCACGCTTCTGAACGTGTTTCGTTGGCGTGTCGGTTTTACTTGGGGCCTGATCCTGTCCGAGACGGCACTGACCGTTTTGATCCCGCTTTACCTGGGATTTGCTATCGATGGGTTGCTTGAAGGGAACATTAAGCCTTTTGTACATCTTGGTGCGCTGATGGCTTTCCTGACTGTAATCGGTGTAGCCCGGCGGATTTATGATACGCGGGTTTACGGGACGATCCGCGTCGAATTGGGTAACGCGCTTGCGGCGCGGTTTTCCAACGTACCAGTATCAACGCTGAACGCCCGGATTGGGATGGGACGAGAGTTGGCCGACTTTCTGGAGGACGTTCTGCCAAATGCGATGGCAGGTGTCTTACAGTTCGTTGTTTCAGCAATCCTGCTCTTCTATTTCTCACCGATCCTGGCCTTGTCAGCCTGTGCCGTCCTGTTCGGCATGATCTCGGTTTATGCACTTTTTCACGCAAGTTTCTGGAGGTGGAACCGGGAACTGAATCAGCAGATGGAGCATCAGGTCAGTGTTCTAGAAAAACGAAGGCACCGCCCGGTGCTGGTCCACCTGAAAAGACTGCGGAAGTACGAGGTAAAGCTCTCGGACACCGAGGCCATCCTGTACGGTACGATCTTCATCCTGTTGATCGGGTTAGTGCTATTCAACCTGTGGTTCGCGACGCAAAACCTGGATGCAACACCGGGTGCGATCTTTTCAATTGTCAGCTATACTTGGGAATTCGCAGAAGCAGCACTTACCTTGCCGATTACATTGCAATCGTGGTCGCGGCTTTCCGAAATCACAACCCGATTGCAACCTAATTGAACAAGAGTCTTTAGTGTCAAAACGATCCACTGTTGAAGTCGTACGAGTTGATCTCATAGTCCCCTTTCGACTTTCAAACTGAGGCACTGGTCGCATTGCCCTTTCTGCCTTCCATGTATCCTGCAACCCAAACGCAACGAGAACGACGTGATCGACACATCACATCTTTGGGCTTCAATCCGAGAAGGTGTATTCACCAAGTCAGCATAGGTCCAAGCTGTAGTCTTCCGATCCAATCCGATTTGAAAAGATATAGGACATACTTTGCAGAACGCGGGTCTAAAGCTTCGAGGTTTCTCGGAGACGTATGAACGTCTGCTCTTGTGATACTTTTCCGATTGTTTCCGTCCGCAACAAAGTTCCGCTTCCCGCTCATATTTCCAAAACCACTTTGCCGGGAACCGCAGTAATAGCTGATCGAGTTCATTGTTTTGCTCCGGTTCGGGCTCGGATCTTAGTTCTTGCATCGAAGGCACCCTGCCCCAACGCTTCTGATACAAGCCTTTGATTGAAAACAAGTTCGTTCGGCGTTTTAGAATGGTTGCGATCAGACCGTGAGTTTTTCGGCGTACTGCGACCGAAGAAGCGCCGTAAGGCCGATCCATAGAGGTGATGCTACGAGGATTTGGTTACGCCGGAAACGCTACACTAGAAAAGACGTCAATGGGCGCGGGCGAGCCGATTGGATTTCATCAGAACGTTCGCGAATGCCATTGTGATGTGTCGGAAGTCGCATTTATTCTAGGTTTTTGACCGCTCCGACAGGCTCTTTGCAAGCGTCATTTCCAATCGGATTACCTCATTCCAAGCTATCTGCACGTGATGGTTGTCGCGCAATTTCAAGGCGGTCGAGTTGGACATGTCGGGTAGTCTAGTCTGCGTCGAATAGAGTGAACCACATGCACTGCACGCGAGCGCGACATTGCTGCCGATGAATACGAATGCCGGTTCGGCCTCGCGAACATGGCATGCCATGCAATGGGTGGTAAGCGGCCTTCGGTGAACCGAACAGAATGACCGGATAATCATCCTCCAAGCCAATCGCATGAGTTGATCATGGCAGTCGTGCTGGTCGCGAAGCAGGCAACGCGGACGCCATGCAAACGATAGCTTCTTACGGACTCGGTCCAAGCCCAAGTGCCTCCCCCGCCCTCCCCAGTCAATTGATGCGAACGCCGGGGTTGGCACCCGGTAAGGTTTGCAGTTCCAGTCTGCGTTTCACGGGGTCCAATGCATCCAGATCCTGGGGAAGTCTATTGAGACTCTGATGTCTCTCTGACGGGAACAGCTCCCGAAAGTAGGACAAAGGATCTGTCGTACTCACGGCGGCTGCGCGACCTAAGAATGAAATCAAGCTTTCCATCGCATATTACCGCTCGTCAACTCAACGACTGTCCGCCCTTGCTCCAACATACCATTGGCCTCAGCTGCCTTAATAACACCAAAAGCGGCGCGGTGTTTTGTCGGATAATCCGGGGTTCAAATGACCGATCTTGGTTAGAGTTCTGCTCTGACAATTATAGTGTTTCACCAGTCAACCAAAACTAACCAAAGGTGTGTTTTCGATTGCTCCGAGAACGGGACAAAGTGCACCAGTCATGTTAAGAGCTCCGACTCTGTTGCGAAGCGGGCCTTGATGGACACCGCCGCGTTTTGCGACTTGAGTGCGTGGTGGTCATTTATTGAATTTCGTTTATTTCTGCATCTCAGACCAATCGGCCCGTGGAGTCCAGATTGACGAGTTAGTGAACGAACAGCAGCGCAATCGATCCCACAAGGATCAAGCTCAAAGCCCAAACGATATCCAGATTGAACCAACTTTTTGAGAGAAATCTCAGGCCCAGCCAATGGTAAACACCGAACGCAAGCAGACCGCCTGAGACTGTCATGGACAGGGTGTGGACCAAGGCGACGCCAATCGCGATTTTAGCGTTGCCGGTCATCAGATTGGCAGCCGCCGCATGCCCTGCGTCCGTGGCGATCGTGCGACAGATACCGAGATAGATTGGAACCAACATCAGGCCCGCACCGTGTGCCATTGCCGCTAAGAAAGACCAGAGCGCAAGTCGCGAGGGAGGTACTCGCGCAAGCAGCCGAGGATGGCGGCGGTTGAACAACAGATAGACGCCCAATCCGATCACGAGGCAGGATGCAAAAATCTGAATTTCCCGCTGCCATTCGGCCAGAAAGAGCAGCGCGGTAAAGGGAAATAGTATTGCACCCATCGCAACCAGATGCCCAGCTGCCAGAGCGATCAACGCCTTGAAAAGGCTGTTGCGTCTCTTGTCCATCAACGCCGCAGAGACTGCCAGGGGCCAACCCATGCCCGGATTGACCCCGTGATATATGCCAGAGGCGACAACAGCCCACCAAAGGGCTGTTGCCGTGTCTAATCCGTCCACGCGTCAGACAGACGGGTAGCAGAAGCTATCGGTCGAGCAGTCTCCGCCTTCCAAGCGGATCTGGTGGCTGCGATAGCCCTTTGGAAACTCGACATAGAAGTCTTTGTCCAGTTCCAGACCACCGTTTTCCCCGACATTGGCCATAACCATTTGCCCACCCTCATCATCAGGGTAGAACTGATCATCCCACGTCGAATAAAGCGAGTTGGTCCAATAGACCCGCTTGCCGTCCCGGCTGATCTCAACCATCTGGGGACCGTAAGCAAATCCTTTGCCGTTTGGATGATTCGCCCCGCGCGCAATCCCGCCAAGCTCAACTTTTCCTGTCAGCTTGGGGTTCATCGGGTCGGACACATCATACTGATGCATTTCACCCTGCCCCCAGCACGCGACGTAAAGGTACTTATCGTCCAGGCTCAGATCGATGTCGGTGACCAACGGCGGCACAGCCTCAAATCCCTGCAACAGCGGTGGAAGGTTCTCGGCCTTCTCTGGCCGCGGATCAATCGTGATCGTCTTTTTTGCCTCGAAGGTTCCGTCATCCTTCTGCCACCATGTGAAAATCGCACCCTGCAGGTTTGTGGTATCCACGACGACACCGCAGAAGCCATAGTCTTTTGCTGGATCATGGGCGGGCCGGATTTCCAAGGCCATCTGGTGGTTTTCACCCAGGTCAATAGTTTGGACATTTCGGCGCTCGCGCAAGTTCCAGAAATGAATCTTGTGACCATATTTGTTGGACAGTAAGTCCTCGGCTACAATCCCGTTTTCGAACTGTGGTGGCAGCCCCCATTCCGAACTAACCATGTAGTCACGCGGGAGGTTCCACCAGAAATCGTAGTGTTTGTCCTGCTCGCCTCGATCCATTTCGTAACGACCGAGGATATCAAAGGTTTCGCAATCCATAATAAAGATACCCGGAGGACCATCCGTGCCATCGGGACCGCCGCCACCAAGCGTTGAGACATAAATTCCTTCGGGACCGCAGTGGATTGTGTGCGGACGCGAATAACCCGTTTTTGCGAAAACTTCTTCTGGTTCGATAATCTTGTGAATCTTCGCCTTCAGAGGTTCTTTCACGTCGATCACGTAGATGCGTGAGGACCGGATGCCCGGAACGATGAGATACCTCCTTTCCAAAAATGCGTGCCCAGTCAACGGCGAGAGTGCGGAAGAACACGCGTTCCAGCCAAAATGATGAAACTCATCTCCTTTGTTGGGCATCATGAGCGTATGGACGATCTGGCTGTAGGTCTTCGATTTCGGGTCAACATCTACAACGGCCAAGCCATCAGGCTCGGAACCGTCTGGGCTTAGCATCAAAGTGAAGGCCAGCGTTTCCGCAGGCGCTTCCATAGCAAGTTTCGGAGTTGCGTGAAAAGTTGGGTCAGGTCTCAGGTTCATAACTGGCTCCTCCCAGGCCAAAGGCACCAGAAATAAATCAGAGTTTGTTTGTTGGCGCCCAGAACTGAGACTGCCACATATTCAAGATTCGTAGAAATGGTTCAATTTTTTTATTCTTGCGTGAGCCCTTGGAAGCGGCACATCCAACGACCCCGTTGGGCTCAGCGCAGACCACGGAGCTGACATAGCATGGCCCCTTACCCTGTTTCCAGGATCTAGCCATCGACCCATTTCAGACCTTGACCCGACCTTCAAGATACAGCGGTCGCAACCCCGCTTTTCGGACTCTCACCGCTGGCGCAGCACCTCAACGTCTGCGAGCCAACTGATACTTGTTTTCGAGTCCATGAAGTAACTAACCTACTGCAATGTAATAGAGATTCGCCCACCCTTCTATCCCAGATGACCAAATTCAGACGGGTCTGTTAATCTATCCAAATCGAGTCATGCTCGCGCTGTGCAGAGGTCAGGCCGTTTTGGAAGTAGGCATCGTAATACTCGTTTTCCACACGATGGGTCTGCAACCAAATTCCGGGCGCATGGACCGCTTCGCAGTGTGCGGGGAAACGACCATGAGTTTCGTAGATATAGGTACAAATGTCGCGCGCGCAGTCGATGATATCCTGCTCGTATTCGCCAGCCTCATCCAGGTATTTGCTCCCAAAGTCGCCCTTGTAAATCTGCCCGAATAACTTTTCGTTCTTGTAGATGCCGTTGGGACCGAATTTTCCGGCGACAACTGCATCAACCGCCTCTGACATCGACGGATAATACGGTGGGCATTTCCCTTGGATCAAATGTTCGCCGTGATGGCGAAGACCTACCGCATGTGCTCGTACATGTTTCATCGCCGCGATTGGGAGAGTATGCCAGCGGAACAAGTCCATCAGCCGCCATTTCGGGGTCACATAGTCGAATCCCATCATCGAACCATAGCGATCGCTGAACTTTGGATCACCCATCAAAACCGGCGGAGAAATAGCGGCGTGAATCCAACCACCAAGGCCCATAGCCTCCGTCACAAGAAACAGGTTTTGTGTCAAAAGATCGGCCTCGATCTGGGTCCGCATCTGGCCGAGAACACCGAGCGGAATCTTGATTTCAGGATTCAAGAAACCCTTGTCGATCCATTTTTTGACACCCGCCGGTCGATAGAAATTTCGGTCGTCCACGATCACAGGCCGCGCTTTGTCTGGCTGAGTCAGGATATACATTAACGCGTTGATATACTGGTAGGAGAGGTCAACGACGGGAAAGAAAATCGTAGATCCGGGTGTATTCGACAAAAACCTGTTTGAATCCAGATAGGCCGGAAAGTCGCGCATGCCGGCAGGCACATCGACGCGGCGGTCGAGGATCTGCACTTTCGATTGCTCGGCACGATCGATGAGTATTTCGGGCGTCCAGTGCTCGGTACCACCTTGAAGCGGGTCAAGGCGGCGCAGGAAATAAGTGCCGCTGTCGTTGATCATGAAAAAATGCGTGCCCTGTGCATTGTCCGGGCTTCCCGCAGTACGGCCTTCCATAACCAGATTTGGCTTGGACATGATCGGATCGCCGCTTTCGTCATCAAAAAACGGTCGATCCGGCATGGTCAAACCGGTCGCGCCAGTTGCCGCAATCAGAATTGCCTCCTGCAGCGGTGACAAAGGGGACCGGTCGTTCTTGGATTCCCAACTCAGCGACCCCGCAACCACATTTGAACCTCTGCTAACCCTCTTGGTACGACGGTTCCAAAGCGTGCGTGCGAGCGGGGCTTCCAGTAAAGAACCCAGCCCACTCTGGCCTTTGTCTTTTGGCATTTCTCAACCCTCCTGCACGGTTCGCCACGGTGCAAAGGCCGTAGCATTTTTTGGAAGCACCGGCGCAAATTCAGGGAAATGGCGCAGAATGAGTGATTTCATCCCGTTCCGTGCAATCCAGTCCATCCCAAGCTGCGTATATATTTCCGGCCGAAAATCAGTGGTCAGGAAGCGATCAGACTGCAGACGGCGCGATGCCATCAGGATGAAAACCCGAAATGCGGTATCTGAGAAGCCAAACCCATCTGGCGGTGTTTCACCTAAAAGACCAATGACCGTATCAACCTTGTCGATGTCACCGTAGAGATCTTTCAGAATTTGGTTTGTCTTCGGGCTGGCAGTCAGGCTATCCCACTCAGTCACGGGCGGCATGTGCAGGCCCTTGCGGAATTCATTGTATCGCGGCACGCGGCGTGCGCGGGTACGTACAATATCGACCACCGAGAGGTCGATCAGCTCATCAAATCGTTCGAGATTCTGTAGGGATTTTGGAAAATTATGGAGCGTGATCGCCCCGGGATGTGCAATACCCTGAGAATACAAACAATCGCGCAATCCCAGCTTGCGCAGTTGTTCATCCGTCTGTTCCCCCTGAATCTCAAGAAATCCGCGTCGTGCCTTCTCATTACCTGTTTTGTAGTCATAAAAGATG
The DNA here is from genome assembly GCF_059609725.1 of Ruegeria sp. YTSC199. NCBI lineage: Bacteria > Pseudomonadati > Pseudomonadota > Alphaproteobacteria > Rhodobacterales > Roseobacteraceae > Ruegeria > Ruegeria sp. YTSC199. Next base: position 21,315 of record NZ_JBXWMF010000009.1, on the reverse strand, counting down.
TAGTCATCAGGGATCAAAGGGTGCATTCGGTAGACCGTCGCGAACTCTTCGGTCAGCGCGTACCGCGCGGTGTGGTGATCCGGTTCGGTTTCAGGAATACCTTTTAGCGCGTGAACATCTGTCAGCCAGATGCCCAACCGCGTCAGCCAGGATTTTGGCGGCCCGTACCAGTTGGTCTTCATGCCGATATCCAGCGCCTCAGTTCCCAATATGGCCGGGGTCCATTCCACCGTGTGAATCTTGGCAATCAGCGCGGACACGATCAAGCGCGCCGTCTGGTAGACGCGTTCCTCGTCCATCTGCGGATAAGCATTTTGCAATTCATCGCAAAGCACATTGTGCTCGCGCGCGAACAGTGTGTGAAGTGACGACAGGCCAAGCCACCAGCTTTCGTTGAACCCCGTGAGCTCGAACCCATGCACGTTCAGAGGCAGGTAACCGTCCTTAGTAAGCTTGATCTTTGGGCCGTCCCGCAGTTTCTTGGCGGCATCGGAATTCACACCGTAAACTTGTGACCCGTCCCACCAATGGGAGTTCTCGTTGGCAAAGAGGAAGGGGTCATTAGCGCCTTCCTTCGGTATATTGCCCGCGATGCGCATATTGCGTTCAGGTTCGCCATTGGGTCGGTTCTTCCAGTCAGGATAGCCGTCGGGGATCGGTACGATATCATCGTCTTCGTCCAGTTTGCGACGTTCATGCGAAACCCAGTCGTGAACCTGGAACTGAATCCACGATGCCGCAAGGATGTTGAGGATTTTGGCAGGAATGAAGGCCTGACGATCCATCAGTTTGCGCGCGATCTCAATCGGATTTGGGCTGTCATCAGGTTGCGCCTGCGGCGGCATATTCCGGCCGAAGGTGGCACCGGCGGCACCCATTCTGGGGTCAGACAGGTCATTATAGCTGCCGTCATGGGTGCGGTATGTATAGTCGCTTGGTTTCGGTTCCGGTGGCACCGCGCGTGCACTTGGGACAAGCTCTTCCGGGTCTGTATCGATCAGGCTTTTTTGCCTCAGATCATGCCTGAGTGCGTCCAGATTGAGCAATTGGACAAGCAAAAACGGAATGCGGTGCCAAGGAACGCGCCGGTTCACCGCCCTCAGGATCGATCGAGCTGCCGTGCCTAAAACGCGGTTCCGGATGGGCGGCGGCGCGGCCTTGAACCGTTTACCCTGCCGATGTGATGCGGATGCGTCATAGGCAGCTTTGCGTGCACGATTCAAATTGCCCAGCGGACGAAACTCGTCTGTCGTGTTCCACGGGTTGAAACCCATGCGCTCAATTTCCAGCGCCTCTGCCAATGCCTCGGGCGTTGTCAGATCGCGCTGTGGCATGATCAGTTCGGCGACCTTTATCGGCGGGCTCACCAATTCATCCCATTCATGGGCCGCATCCTCGATCGGCGTTTGTTCTTCGGACACGAACCTTTGCACGAGCAGATCGAACTTTATCTCTCCGTGCGCTTGCCGCACGGAGTATTCCGACGAGAGACGAGAGACACCTGTAAATGCACCGTCGACAGCAGGAGCATCCTCTGTTGGTTTGAACGTATAGCGCACCGCTTCATTGCCCCAAGCAATCGCGCCCCGGCTCCAATAGCTTTCCAGTGCAACGCTTTCGCAAGTTCGCAGCGCTTCGCGTACATTGCCCAGCATCCGGCGTGTCTCGGAGAAACCCAAAACAAAGCACAGGCGTACAAGTCCAATCAACTTCGACAGCCTTCCGCCAGACACAGCATGGGCGAACACCACAAATTGACGTGCATTTCGGGCATGTGGCACAGGGAAGTTGGTCGCGAGCAGGTCATGATCGATACCTTCAGCTTCGCTGACACGTACTGCCAATCCGCGCAAATCCTTGTCTTCATCAGATTGAGTTTGCGAAGATGCATTTGAAAACCGGACAGTCGCAGGATACCGCGCTTTGGGCTGTGCAAAGCCAACCTGCAGATCACTGGGCAGATCATCACGAAATCGCAGCTCGGCACCTTTGAAGGCGGCAATCGCCTTTTTGTGAAATGCCCGATCCACGCTGCGTGCGCCACCAGCCGCCATCGATTTCAACTGCGCGGCCATCATCATTTCGGCCAGCGCTTTGGTTTCCTTCAACTCCTCTTCAGGCGAGCCGCCCACATACTCCTCGCGCCATTTCTGCAGGGGTTCCGAGCTGGCATCCATCGGGGGCCTCCTCTCTACAATCCAAATCGCGTGCGGATGCCGTTCCAAATTGCAGCCAGCACTCCTTCGGGATGGGGTGAGTAGTTTGGCAATGCCAAACGTGTAATTCGGGCATCAATGAGCGTGGGTTTCCCGCTGGCCAGTGCCGCGCCAAAAGCCTGCTCGAATTCATCCAGCTTGTTGACGGTATGTCCTTCCGCGCCACAGGCACGGGCGTATGCGGCATAGTCAGGGTTATCGAATTCAGCCAACCCAGTCTTGTAGAAGGCCGAAAGCTGATAGAGCTTGATCAGTTTGAATTCGCGATCGTTGAAAATTACCCAAACGATTGGAATATTGTATTGCACCGCAGTCATCAGTTCGAAGCCGGTCATCAGGTAGGAACCGTCACCAACCGCAGCCACCACAGGCCGATGCATCTCTGCGTATTTTGCTCCGATTACACCGCAAACACCGATACCCATTGGACCGTAAGTGCCGGGTTTGCGGAAATTCTGCCCCTCCTTGAGTTCCAGATAGTAGCCAGCCCAAGCGGCATGTGCCCCCGCGTCGGCCAAGACAATTCCACCTGGTGGCAGCAACTGAGAGATCTTTTGAACCATCTCACCAGGATGCAGCTGCTTCTGGGGCGAGATGATAAAACGTTCGTCATAATCCTTGGGTCGATAGTCACGCTTTGGAACCGGGCCAATGACGGTATCCATGCGATCATATAAACCCTGCAGCGCCTGTCGCGCGTCGCCTAGAATCACATGATCTGCTTTGTAGAACTTATCAAACTCACCAGCATCAATGTTTATGTGGATAAGGGTTTTTTCGTCGAATAAACCCTCGTAGAAATCAAAGGTCGCGTGCTGGGCAAAGGAGTTGCCAACCGCCAATACCACGTCGGCCTCCGAGAAGAGATCCCATGCCGCCCTATGGCCTGAATCGCAATAAAGCCCGATTGCCAAAGGGTTTTCTTCGGCGACGATACCTTTTCCGTCCATTGTCGTAAGCAGCGGGATCTGAAACCGCTCTATGAACGCTTTAGTAATGTCGTTTGCGCCAGAAAGAACTGCGCCAAAACCGGCCAGCATGACCACGGTTTTGTGAGCGTTTATCGCTTCTTCCAAAACGCTGGAAACCTTGTCCAAAGCTTTGGGCTTCGGAGAGACACCCGTCGAAGGTTTGCGCAGCGGTCTGAAATTGGACACTTCTATCTTCGGATCGGTGATGTCTTCGGCAACGGCGACATGAACGGGACCTGGCCGACCCTCGAACGCGATATCAATTGCCTTTTGAAGCGTATCGATCAATTCGTCAGGGTCGGTGACCAAAAAATCCGCCGGCTCGCCGGTGGCCGGATCTTTCTTGGTGGCAGCTCGGAACATCAATCGGGAATCCGGCGTGCGCGCCAGACCGGATGTCTCGTTTAGTCCACCACGCCCTTGCCACGCCACTGTTGAATATCCGCTGATGGCCAGCAACGGGTAGCTGTCGGTCAGCGCCACGCACATTCCCGAAATCAGGTTGAACGCACCTGGGCCAGCTGTGGCAAAACACACTCCAAGCTTACCGCTGAACATGGCATGACCACAGGCCATGAAGGATGCGCCCTGTTCATTCTTCGCAATAACCGGTCTGATTTGGTCCGAGGCGTCAAGCGCAAGCATAAGACCAGCGGCATTTTCGCCAGCCCCGCCGTAGGCGGCGTCGACTCCAATAGATTCGAGTGCGGCAACCACCGCTTCATAAACGCGCATCTAATGCATTCCAATAAATGTCTCAACAATACTTTCTATATATACCAGAAATTGCCGGTTTAAGAAACAGTGCGGGATCTGGCTCGCCTTTAAGTAGCAGTATCGTCAGCAAACCGACCTGCAGGAAAATCCGTCAGACATCGGCACCGGAGCGCGTGAAAGAATGCGCGGTGCGAAGGTAATGCCCAGCATTGGCATCGAAACTGACCTATCAGACCGACCGGGCACTACGGTAAAAGTCTCTTCAGCAAAATTACCGTCTAGCGGTATGACGAATTTCCGCTGGTGCGACTGACGGCGAAAACCCCTGAGCTTCGATTGCACAAAAGTCTGATCATCTTCGAGAAAGATCCTGCCCTGCAAAAAACCAGAACCTGCCCTTTGCGCATAGGGGCTGATGCACTCCCGGCTGAAAGCATCCCAAGAACTTCGTTCGGATTACATATCCGGCCGAGGAACATATGCGCGACCACCCCCAGACTGCGGTAGGTTGGCAGATGCAAGCTATCCAGATTGAACAGCCAGGAAAACCGCTGTGCCGTTTCCTGCAACCTTGCCTGCCGGTCGTCCTCGACCGAAGTTGAACCGATCGAAGTCGCGACATATTCCAACGGAACGATGTTCGCAGCGGGCCCATCGAATACGAACAAAGCATCACAAGCGGTGAACCCGCCCGCCGACACTGACCGCACGTCAATGGTTACGTCCTGTACAAGCGCCAAGCGACTGCGGCGATGAGCGCTTACACATGTTTGTTCAGAGTGTTTCTCGAATGCAGCTTCATTGGTTTACAACGCCCACTGATTGCGCGGGAAGCAGATCAACGCAAACACCGCTGTCTGCTGCGTTCTCGCCCCGAATTTCCCTGAGAATAGGCGAGGTACTATTCTCGCCAAAATCAGAGATTGTTTGTTGAAAAAGACGCACCGCGCCTCCGCGGGCAAGTTCGCCTAGGTTTTCCCACTCGGCCTGTTCAGATCCCAAAAAGTTTGGCCTTGGCCGCGCATCATAAAGCGTGCCTATGGCATCGCAATAAAGCGCCCTGGACCTCAGCAACATGGTTTTTCTTTAGTCCCAGGATAAACCTGACTCGGCGATTTTTTCGTGCCTGAGGCCTAGCGCAAGTGCGGCAGACAAACGTAGCTCGGCATTTCCACGGTACAGTTCGGCCAACCCGGTCTCTATCTGAGCCTGCTCGTAAAGGGCCTAGTGATACCCCGGCATACGCGACGGGTGTGCATTATGAAACTCATAGTGACGTATTGATGTGACTACGTAGGCCACAATGATGTCACCACCGCCGGCGCGAGCTCCGACCTCCAGCAGAACGCGCTCATCATTGAGCAGTCCCGTTATTTTCGCGTCGTATTTGTTTTCCTGCCGCATCTGTCACTGCGCACAACAGATGACCTTCGCCAACGATCCCAAATATGCGTCGGCTTGATCAAATGCATCTCGAAAGCAGCAAGAAGGGCTCGCCTCTTTCTCTCGCTTACTGATCGAACCAGATCCCTAGAGCCGATCATAATGGGACCGAATTCTGATGCTTGCCTCGGATTAACCCGGGCGGAGTGAGGGTGTGGAATGCTCAAGACTTACGGCTCTTCAGTTACGTAAAATGCCTGGTATTTTGCTTGCACTCCAAAGTTCAGTCGGGAGGAATCTCTAGCGAACGGAATAACGAACGATGCTGAAAACTGCTTTCTGTGCTATGAGTTCCTTTAAGTATTTTAGCAACGCAAGAGGCCGGACGTGTCAAACCGTCGAGTAGAACTGCGTTACTTTGCGATCGTTTTATTACCGATTTTCGTTTTCGGGATACATGAGGTTATTCAACACCACCTGATTGCAACGGATTTGGAGGTGCCTGTCGAAATTCTGCGTGATGACAACTCGTGGTTGGAAGCGGTGGGTCGTTTTCGGTTCCTTGCCGCATCCTGGTTCTTTGCTGCACTTGCAGTTCTCGCCGTCGCTCTGCTGGTTCGCAATCTTTGGCGACCAATGTCGAAGGAAACGAGGATAGCCGCATCCATCACAACACTTGTGATATTCGTGCTGGCGGTTGCACCGACGATTCAGCAATACGCAGCGTCGACCACTCCACGGATCTATCATCAGGTCGGCAAGGCCGTTTTTGAAACCGCGCTATCACGCGGTACGCTGCCCGGGTGCCTTCAAGCTGACGATTTCTGGCTATTGGGCAGATGTGGCGATATTCCGGTGTTTTCAATGTTCAGAAAAGTGTTGGACATTATCAATGCTTTTGCGGGGCTTGCGGTGGGCGCATTGATTGTTGGTATGATCCTGTGCCTGGCCTCTGCTCCGAGTAATGAAATCGAAGAAACCGCAGAGGAACTGAGGAATAATATGCATCAAATGCGGCAGCAGCTGTATCTGTCCAGCCTTGTCCTGACATTTGGCATGTTTTTTGCATCCAGTTGGATGTATTGGCCTCTGCCCTTGATCAATGAAACGGGAAAGGCCGCCTATAACTCACTGGTTACCGCATCGGCATTGTTTACCGGAACTTATTTTTGCTTGTTAATGCTGAGTTTCTATCTTCCAGTTGCTTTGATATTGGACGGTCGCATCAAAGATCTTGCCCGCAAAGCCCATCAGAGCGAAACGACAGAGGACGGGTTTGATATCGAAGACTGGAAGGCATCTCATGGGTTGAAAGAAGGCGTTGGAGAGGTGTTACGCTCCGGCTTTGCACTTACCGCGCCCATCCTCGCATCCTTCGCCGGTGGCATCACACCACTTACAGTTTAACTGCCATTTCCAAGGCAATTTTGTCTTAAACTGAAATCGCCTCAGCCTAATTTTAACTGCTTTATTGGTGGCACATGTTTTGACGCTCCGGCACGGTAAACTGCCAACGATGGGGCCTAAACTTTTTATTTGCTCCCGATTCTGCTATGGTCCGCACAGATCGAAAAATTTTAGTTTGGTCTTTTCTACAACGGGAAGCTATTCGATTAGCTAAATTTCATCGCAAATATCGATGACTAAATTCAGATAAATTCTCTGAAGCGATCGGATGGCTTTGCAATTACGCGAGGTATCCCGAAGTGCTTTTTACACTTGGCCATGGCCAAAAAAAAGTTCTTTCGAAAGACACAGCGCCGGGCGAATTGTCCGGTCTGGCACCTTCGGCGCGGATCGATGCTGTATCTTATGCTCAGACAACTGCCAAAGCTTCAAGTACGGTCCCCACTGCTGCAATGGCTATGCCCCAAGGTGGTGCGATGCCTGGCGGTCCATTTGGGTATCCGTTCCCAGATGCACCCGTCAGCTCGACGGATGGCAGCACACTAGCCAAACTTGATGCACTGGATGATGCAACGCTGGAGGCCGCAAATGACCCGCCGCAGGCAGGCAATGCCACTCCGCCGGTTCTCAGCTATCTAGGTCAATTCATTGATCATGACATAACGGCCAGCACGGATAGGGAAGGCACGCAATCGATCATGAAGCGTCCGGCAAGCCAAACCCTTGATCCGCTTTCCAGGAAGGGCGTTACAGCTTCGTCGCTAAATCTGCGCAAGGGATCACTTGGGCTGGACAGTCTTTATGGCGATGGACTTGATGACGGGCAGGCAACAACAAAACAAAAGGACGCCCACCGCAATCTGCACCGTGGGCATCGCCTGAAGGTTCCCTCCGCGCAGGCCTGCGTTGATGTATTCAACACCGGAAGCTATGGCGGCATCACGCCTCTTACCACAGCAGAATTGGCCTCAGGAGAGACTGGTCAAGCAGTGGCAGGTGGAGGGTTCGCGCATGAGACGCCATTATGGTTCTACATCCTGCGGCAAGCCCAGGTACAGGCACAGGGGGCGCATCCGGGCCAATTGGGCAGCCGGATCGTAACCGAAACGCTGATGGGTCTGACCAACTGCGATCAGACATCTTACTGGCATCAATCAGGATCCGACAATGGGCGGTGGCATCCACAGGATGGCGCGCAGCCGGATGGCATAGTTGTCGACGATATACCGGCGATGATCCGCGCCACACACTGGATGTAGGAGCAACTGATGGTCGATGATACACACCCAACACCGCTTCCGAGCGACGAACTCCGCAGAATGCTGTTCGATACGTCCATTCCGGACGAGGAACTGGCGGCCTATATGCTGCTCGACCCCGGCGCAAGCCGCCCTTTCGCGCCCAAGGTGCGTGTGAACCCAGCCCTCATTTTGCCGCCAACCGCGGGTAGCGGCCTAAACAGCGCGCTACAAGGTGCCCTTGCCTTGGGAGGTTTGAACGACATCTCGCGGGCTCGGAGAAAGCAGGCCTATCAGGCGAAAATCGCCAGCGGTTGGTCTGGGCTGAAGATCGTATCAGAAGGGGATAGCTGGTTTCAATATCCGTTCCTGTTGCAGGATGTCATTGATCATCTTTCCAGAAAACACGCCATCCTAAGTCTCGGTGCAGCTGGAGACACATTGGACGATGTGGTCGCGCAAAACGAAGTCGTGACCGCCGTCCTTGCAGAGCGCCCGGATGTGGTACTTCTGAGCGGCGGCGGCAACGATTTATTGGGTGGCGGCAACCTTGCCACCATCGTCCGGCCATTTACACCCGGCCTGGACGCAGCGGGCCATATCACAACAGCCTTCGACGCCATCCTCGCCGAAGTTATCAGAAAGCTGCGCAACATTGCCGCCGGAGTTGCGGCGGCGGTTCCGGGAACGCCGATTTTAACCCACACATACGACCATGCGATCCCTGATAACGGTCGGTGGCTTGGTCGCCCGCTTCGGTCCCGAGGTATCGAGGACAAAGGGTTGCAGCGCGAGATCGTACACCTTCTGATTGACCGGTGGGCCGATGCCTTGGCACGGCTCGCAAGCGAACCCGGATTGTCTGGCAAACTTCATATCGTCAATTGCCGCAACACCATTCCGGATAACGGATGGGAGGATGAGCTTCATCCAGACTCAAAGTCTTTTGGTAAAGCGGCACAAAAATTCGAAGCCATAATCCAAAGCGTAACCGCTGGTTCACAACCGGCCCACGCGTTAGGCGCCATGGGCACCTTAAGAAGGCCGGAACCGGAGGAAACCGAACTTGCCGATACAGTTTTGAACCTCGCGGATCGCTTCGACGAAACGATCTTGTTGTCAGAGATCGGTCGTAGGGCATCCCTTGAACGCATCGGACCTGCTGGTGCGATGATGGGGATTGGACGTGACACGGCAGATGTGCCGGATTCAAGCCTGTCTGGGGGATATCCGACCTTAAAGCGCCTCGGGACCCGAATTCTAAACCGTGCACATCGCGAATTGCACGGGCTTCTATGCGGCTCTGACGACGCCGACAAAGCGGATCGCGAAGCGTTGCGCGACGCGTTCAACATTGGTCAAGGCGCACTGGCAGCAGCGATTGCGGGACTGCTTGTCAGTGGCCCGCTCGGCCTTACGGCTTTTGTGGCTGCACCCGTCGCCGCCATCATCGTAAGGCGCTTTCTTGCACCCAGTTGGGAAGAGACCTGCACTCTGTGGGCAGCAAAACTGGATGACAGTGGGACAGCGCACGCAAGCCTCAATATCGCGCAACGGGGTATTCAGGCGGTCAAAAAGAACCCTGACCGGTTCTGCGTCTCGTTCAAGAAAAACCCGGAGCCCGGCGATACCGAAACACTTTCCGGATCAAAGGCGGCCCTGTTGAACAGTGCAAAATGGCCGTTCAATTCCGTTATCAGAATTCGGTTCCTGGAAGGTTCAAGCCATCTGAAAGAACGTGTCGAGCACTTTGCCCGACAGTGGGTTGCACAAGACATGGCTGCACTGACGTTCGATTTTGTTGAAGACGGCGATGCGGAAATCCGGGTGGCTTTTCAACAAGGTGCCGGCTCATGGTCATTGCTGGGAACAGAGTGCCTGAACGAGCCAGATCAAACCAAACCAACAATGAACTTTGGTTGGTTGACCGACCAATCCAGCGAAGAGGATATTCGCGAGGTTGTCCTTCACGAGTTTGGCCATGCTCTGGGATTGATCCACGAGCACCAGAATCCCGACGGCGGGATCGAATGGAACGCTGAGGCGGTGAAAGCCGATCTGTCGGGCGCACCAAACTTCTGGAACGAAGACACCATAAAACGCAACGTGTTGAACCATTATGACCCGGATACGCTGATGTTGACGGAAATCGATCCAAAATCGATCATGATGTATCCGATTCCGAACAAATGGACGACTGGCGACTTCGAAACGGGTTTCAACACAGATTTCAGCCCGGCAGATCGCGAACTCATTCGTCGCGCGTACCCCCCGATCTAAGGACCTGAGGAACGATGGCGCAAAATGACATGGCATTGGTCGTCGCAATAAGGCGATACCCAAGCTTTGGCGGAAATGCCTCGTCTGGTTCCCAGGACCTTCATGGCCCGGTCAATGACGCGGAAGAGTTCGTAGAATGGCTGAAGGCTCCGAGTGGGGGTGACGTGCCCGACGCAAACATTTTTTCCGTGACATCAGACGAGTTTCCCGATGGCGGCCCAATTGGTCCGGTCGAAGCGCACTTAACCGACGAGCTTGACGCTTTGATAGACCTCGCGAAAAAGCCACCCAAAAAACGGCGGCTATATATCTACGTCAGCGGTCATGGCTATGGCAGGAGACGGACCGAAGGCGGGCTTTATCTTGCAGACGCGACCCCGGACAATCTGACAAACCTCTTTGTCACCGATTACTTCAATTGGTTTATGGATGCAGCGCATTTCAAAGAATGCATTCTGTTTTGCGATGCGTGTATGGATCAGGGCAGGCTTGCCTCTCCGGCACCTGTGCATTGGAGACGCGAAATTCGCCCGAATGGTCAGAACACGAAGGCAATCGGGGCCTACGCGGCGCGGTTCGCGGGGCGTGCTGTCGAAAGCACAATGGCAAACGGGCAGGCGCATGGCGCTTTTTCATATGCCTTGAAACTGGCGCTCGCTGGTGCAGCCGCAGTAGTTGACGACCAGGGTAATCGCGTCATCACAAGCGAAAGTTTGCGAGACTATCTGATCGCGACCATGCAGAAACTCATGACAGACGCTCAACGCCAGCACCCGCTGGTTTCCACCGAACCCGACTTCGGTCCGTTTGACACTGTCACTCTTGTTGAAAACCCGCCAGTTTTTCAGGGAAACGTAAGTGTTATCGTTCCCGCCCAGGTGTCGAATGCCTCGTTTACGCTGGAAAACGCGGCTTTCAAAAAACTTGGTCAGGTGAACGCTGTGACGGGACGCGTTGCGCTGAAGCTCGCGCCTGGATTTTATGTACTTTCTGAAAATGGCGGCTGGGAAGGTGCGTTCGAATACACAGGTGCAGAAACCCAGATAGACCTCAGGCAATAGGTGGTTGGTGATGCCAAAACTGACGGTACGTGCTGAAGACGAAACTACAGAGATCTTTGTGGTTGCAGCAGATTTCGCGTTGCGTGGACGCGGTGCCCGGCACTTGGAACAGGACCTCACACCCGGCATCTATAAGATCCGAGCCGTGTCAGGTCGGCGCGAGTGGCAACGTGTAGTCGTGTTGCGTGACAACACTGAAATCCACGTTCCGAAGATTGAATTCGGATCCGCTGCTCCGCTCGCCAGCACAAACCGCACCCATGAATCGCATATGGCTGCCGTAGAACAGGCGATCCCACCTGCGCAGACCGAAGGTCCTGCAGCGCCAGCCGGCGCGATGCAACTGGGTCGCGGGCCTCAACCGGCTTATGATGGGTCTTTCGTCTTTATGGCACGATGGTGGACACCGTGGCGGGACATTGGACCCAAGAACCTTGAAAACCCGGCAAAAGGGGCAACTCTTGGAACTGGCGGTGGTGTGCGCTTGCTTTCCCTTGGCCAGTCCGATGAAGTCGGAAACCAGACAAGGCCAACGGATGCAGGGCCACATATCGCTCCGGAGGCAACTTGGTTCTCAGGCGACCTTTCGCAAGACAGGTTCTCGGGCGTCACTTTACATGCCGAACCTGGAACTTACACGCTGGGCTTGTCTGATGGCGACGGAAAGACGGAGCAAACTGTTACGATACTGCCTGGTTGGCGAACACATGTTTTTGCACTTTACGAACCGCCGGTGGATGACACGACAGAAATAGAAAAAGGAGCAAAAAAGCGGCTGGTCGATGTTTCCATCCATATCACGCGTGGGAGCCTGTCTATGCATGATGAAAGCGCAAGACTGACCGACGCAGCAAGATTTGCACTGGCCGACGAAAGATCAACTGCAACGAGCGAGCTGCTGAAATTCGTAAGCGGAAAATTCGAAAATCCGATGTTGGGTCTTTACGGTGCTCATCTGCTGTTGCTCTTGAAGGAAAAACGTAGTGCAGCGAGTATCGCGCGACCGGTGGAGTTCGATGAAGCACTGTTTCAAGAAGTGTTAGAAAATACCGAAAGGATCTTCGGCGATCAGCATCCCGATATCGTGGCACTACGTGGAGTTAACGCCGGCACAAAGCCTTTGCGTTTTCCACCCATGCTTTCGCGTAGCTGGTCGCAGCTGCTCGCAAAATCCGCCCAAGAACCTAACTTGGTCCCTCCAAGCCTATGGCGGCGAACAGTACTTAGATCACAATCGCAACCGTTTTTTGTCTGGCGAACACCGCAATACGGTGGAGACCGCATCATGCTCCGTGAAATTGAACTCGTCCGCTCCATTTTAGATGCGGCGGCAGAACGCGAGCGGTATGATGAAGCTGCAAAGGGACTGCGGAGTCGCAACGCAGATCCCGCGGTTCGTGATCAGTTTATTCTAGAATGCACTAATCGATTTGAGGTCCCACGCTCAGTGATCAAAATGATCCTTTAGCAACCAATGAAGCGAACAGAGCCCGAGCGTAGGTTGATCCTTATGGTTCATATTTAACGGTTCGATTCCAGCCAGTGAATGAGCGCGTCAAGGTTAGTTTCACTCATATTCGAGTTTGCACTGTAAGAAGTACATTCGACCTGACAGGTGGAAGTATAGTTTTGGCCAAGGACCCAACAGACTTACCGGTAATAGTCTTCATACGAGTCCAAAAACGATTGCCTTTACCCGTGCAGCGAATGACCGTTTCTTCGGAATATCCGTTAATTGAATTCCAGATGGAGCGTGAAAAATACCCGACATAACTGTTGAATAGCAAAGCCGGGGCTCTTAACGGCCCTTTCAGTTTCAGCGCAACCTGGAAATCGTCGTTTGTGCGACGCCAAAATCCAAAGCGATAGCCCGACAGCTTTCACCGTTTGCCAAGTGTTCTCACACAAGCCGTTGCTGATGATCTGTTAGCTTTGACTTACGACCCAATCTCACTCCTTTCTGCGCTGCTACTGCGCGACCCTTGTTATCGCGTCGGGTTGTGCATTTGAGTTCGCCTTCTGCGAGCGTGGAAAATAATTAGGGTACCCTTTTCAATTGGAGTGGATAAGTCGAGCCATGGTTAATCCAAGACTTTTGAGAACGCACGACAATCAGCTTTTCGTTGAGTATTTGTTGATACCTTCAATCATGGATCTGGTTGCTCAATCCCACTCAGCAATCACAAAGGTGTCACCGTTTCCGAGTGCGTCTAAAGCCCGCTCAAACTGCGGTCTCCCTTTGACGGCTTTTCCTGAAACCTTCTCTCGGTTAATTCTGTCGACACCAGCAGCGATTAGCGCTCCAACTTGACGATCGAAGGATTGTCCCGGGCCTGAGACCCCGGCGTAACCGATTTGCATGTGACAAACCTGCGCGAGCAAAGTGATATTCACTTCAGTTGGACCCTGTCTCACGCCGCTGCTTCGATGCAAGAGGATGATATAGCAAGCTGCGCCTGTCGTCGTTCTGATCTCGGCCAGCTGGATTACTCACCACAAACTTCTGAATAGTGTAAGAAAAGACTGCCGGAATTTTTTAGCGGCGTGGCCTTCAAGCATTATAGCACGAACGAACCGAGCAGAGCTTTTTTCGTCGATTTTCTGTCTGACTTCAGCGCTTGTCGGGCAGATTTAGGGGTTTGAGCAACGGAGGATTTTTTGGTTCACCTAAGCCTATAAGGAGCGAAGACGAACAGAAATCTGGAACATCGAAAGGCGTCGCTGACAAGCTGGCCAGAGGCATCAAACGCAAAACCCGCAAGCCATTTCTCTGCCGAAGAGAAGATCAAGATTGTCCCGGCAGCTCTGCGGGGCGAAGAGAGCATTGCCGCGCTGTGCCGCCGCGAGGGTGTTGTCGAGAGCATGTATTGTTCGTGGCCGAAGGCGTTCCACAAAGCTGGAAAGAACCGTCTGATGGGTGACACAGCCCGGCAGACAACGGCCCCTGACGTCAAGGAGTTGAAGTCAGAGGCGTAGGCGCAGAAGGAGGTCGTTGCCGAGCTGACGCTTGAGACCGTTTTCTCAAAAAAGCATGATCGGGTCCTCTCGGCAGTATGTTCTGCGTTCGCCTGCCAGGGAATAGATGGGGACGACGGCGAATGAGATACCTGTAACCCGGCAGTCGCTACCTGCAGCGATGAGAGGGCAGCCTCAGAGAAGCTTGAGATCATTGTACGTAGGAAGCGTCGTATCTGCCAGTGAAGCAAACACTGACTATGCTCGGCATAGTTGTTTTGACCAGATCAGCCGCTTTGTTTGGAAAACTCTTCTCTTTTGAAACAGCGTTCCGAAAACAGTGTCGCAGAGCATGGTCCATTGAACTTTGGTAAATGTTTCGCTTATTTCGAACGCCTTGGCACAGCATTGCCACCCTTTGCAGCAACGCGTGCACGGTTTTTCTTGCTGTTTGGCTTACCCTTAGGCGGCGGTGGGCCTTTCGGGCGGCGGTCTGGTTTCTTGCCAAGACCGCCATCGCGGTCGCGTTTAGGCTTGGCGTCAGCCTTCGCCTTGTCGGAGGGTTTGGAAACTGACTTCTTTTGCGCCTTGGCAGGCTGCGGCTCGACGAGGAGGGGCAATTTTCGCTCACTCTTTTCCGGGCTTTTTTTGCCCTTGGCACCCCGCTTGGGGCCTGTTTTTGCAGGACCAGAAAAATCAGGCCCTGTGTCCAGCCGCACTATGTCTTTTGTACCCTCGATCTTCATTTCGGGCCCGATCGCGTCCAAAAAGCCCGTAACACTGCTTTCGCGAATTTCGATGTAGGTCACGTCATCAGCGATACGGATCGCACCGACATCGGATTTGGTGATGTTCCCCGCCTTGCAGATCATGGGAAGAAGGTAACGCGGATAAGCGTTTTTGTTGCGCCCTTCTGACAGTGAAAACCATACACTGGGACCAAAGGGCACGTTCGGCTTAGGCCCGGCTTCCTTGACGTCGCTCAACTCTTCCGGTGCGGAATGCTGTCGCTGATATTCGCGGACGTATGCAGCGGCGAGTTGTTCCGGCGAGAACCTTGCCACCATTTCATCGACGGAAGCGCGCTCGGTCGCTGTTACATCTGACACCCAGTCCTCCGAGCTGAACATCCGCTGCAAGTCCTGTGCGTTGACCTCGTCCGCCGAAGGTGCGGACCCCCATTCGGCCGTCAGTTTGGCGAATTTCAGCAGACGCTGGGCCTTTTTGAACGAAGACGGAGGAACGATCAGGGCACTGACCCCTTTGCGTCCGGCGCGTCCGGTTCGGCCCGAGCGGTGCAGAAGAGTTTCATGGCTATTGGGCAACTCGGCATGGACCACCAGACCCAGGTTCGGGAGGTCAATCCCGCGCGCGGCAACATCAGTGGCCACACAGACGCGGGCACGCCCGTCGCGCATGGCTTGCAAGGCGTTGGACCGTTCGCTTTGAGTCAGCTCACCGGACAGCGCCACAACCGAAAACCCACGGTTCGACAGGCGGGCCGTCAGGCGAGCGACCATGGCACGAGTGTTGCAAAAAACGATGGCGTTCGGCGCCTCGTAGAACCGCAACACGTTGATGATTGCGTTTTCATCATCGCGCGGCGCTACGCTCATCGCCCGGTATTCAATATCAGCGTGTTGGGTTCGTTCGCTGACGGTGCTGACACGCTCGGCATCGCGTTGATACCCGGTGGCAAGACTGACAATCGCTCGGGGAACCGTGGCAGAGAACAACAGCGTCTGACGATCCGTCGGAGTTTGCTCGAGAATGAACTCCAAGTCCTCGCGAAACCCGAGGTCGAGCATTTCGTCGGCTTCGTCCAGAACCACCGCGCGCACGGCCGTCAGATCGATCGAGCCACGCATGATATGATCGCGCAATCGCCCAGGTGTCGCGACAACGATATGCGCCCCTCGGGACAACGCCCGGCGTTCATCGCGCATATCCATGCCACCTACACATGAGGCAATGAAAGCCCCCGCATCGGCGTAAAGCCATCCCAATTCGCGTTTGACCTGCATGGCAAGCTCACGCGTCGGCGCGATGACCAGTGCCAAAGGCGCTCCCGCGGTATCGAAGACCTGCGCGTCGCCCAGAATGGTCGGCGCAACGGCCAGGCCGAACCCGATGGTTTTCCCCGATCCGGTCTGCGCCGAAACCAACATGTCCCGGCCCTGCAACTCTGGCGCGGTCACGGCCTCTTGGACAGGGGTCAGTGTGTCATATCCTTTGCGCTTCAGCGCATCTGCGAGAGTCTGTTTCATGGTTCGGCTTTCCTGGGTGATGCTGTCACCCTCAGAGCGCCCAACACACGGATCATAATCGAAGCGCTGCTCTTACCGAGAGAACAACCGGATGTATAGGGTGGAATATGCGTGTCCGCTGCGCTTTCGGCTTCGACACGCACGCGATGCGGCCTGTGGCAATACGAAGCCGGAGTAGTCGATTTGTACCCGGCAACTCTGCTAGCTGGCTGTTTTTTCGATAAGATCGCAATTCATCCGATCTTGTTCTTCTGCAAATGGGGGGTAATCCCAAAATGGGCGCGGTACACCCGCGCGAAATGGCCAGGGTTTTCGAAACCGCAGGCAAACGCAACTTCCGTAACCGAGGCTTCTGTCTGCAATAGCAGCTTACGTGCTCGGTCCAGTCGCATCTCCATAAAGTACTTTTTGGGGGACGCATTCAGGTACTTTCCAAACAAACGTTCCAGCTGACGTGTCGATATCCCAATTTCGGTCGCTATCTTGGACGGCGAAACCGGTGCCTCGATGGACTTTTCCATAATCTGGATCGCTTTGGCCAAATGGGCGTTTCGCATT
Organism: Ruegeria sp. YTSC199; assembly: GCF_059609725.1. NCBI lineage: Bacteria > Pseudomonadati > Pseudomonadota > Alphaproteobacteria > Rhodobacterales > Roseobacteraceae > Ruegeria > Ruegeria sp. YTSC199. The sequence continues at coordinate 4,262 of NZ_JBXWMF010000009.1, read as the reverse complement.
CCATTTCGAGACTGGATCGAAACACGCTGTTCTGCCGTGGCATTACGAACGGCGTTATAGACCATCTGGTCGGACACTGCGACTGACAGATCATGGCCGTGATCCTGTTCAATCAGAAACAGCATCAGATCCGCTGTGGCCGTGCCGCCGGATGCAGTTACGAATTTGCTATCGACGGTAAACACGCTGCGCACCAGATTGACCTCGGGAAAGGCCTCCATGAAGCTGTCGTGATACTCCCAGTGAATTGCCGCATCAGTACCGTCCAGAAAACCTGCCTCTGCCAGTAGCCAGGCACCAGAACACAACGCGCCGATCTGAGTGCCCCCGGCACGCTCGCGCCTAAGTGCGGCCAGCAGTGAACGCGACGCATGTGCCTGCATGTTTATGCCTGACAGAACGAACAACCGATCACATTTGGGAATATTGGTCAAACCGCCATCCACTACCGTTTTGGTGCCATTCGAACAGGTGACGGTTTCCCCGTCTTCCGACAGAATCGACCATTTATACAGCTCTTCACCCTGCACAAGGTTTGCTATGCGAAGAGGTTCAATCGCACAGGAAAACGCCAGGTGCGAAAACTCTTCGATGAGCAGAAAAACAAAGTGCTGTGGATTGGACATGGTGGCCATCGGTTTAAAAGCAAACTGCGCGGAACGAACCGCGCAGTTGAAATAGCAGGGTTATTCCCTAGGGCTAGTGCGCAGCGCCGCGGGCAGCCTCCAGCCAGCTGTCATACGCAGCTTTGTTTGCCGCGATCCACTCATCGACATGGCGGTCGATGTCATCCGAGCTGTCTTCGCCGTCCGCGATCATCTTGTTCTGCGCCGAAATATCGTTGATGTCAATTTTGGCAAGCTCGAACAGCTTCGCCGCTGCAGGGTTGGCTGCCAGGAAATCATCGGTCGCCACAACGCGGATGCTGTCGACGGCAAAACCCAGGTCCTTGCCGTCAAAGGTGGTTTCGGCTGTCGCGCCATCGGGCAGCGAAGAATAAGGCACAGCCAGAAACTCGACGTTTTCGCCCGGTATCAGAACGCCCGACACCCAGTACGGGGTCCAGGTATAATACAGTACGTTTTCGCCGCCTTCGTTGCGTGCAATCGTGTCGGCGATGATCGCGTTATACTCGCCCTGGTTATGGTTCACCGTGTCGCGCAGCCCGAACTCGTCGAGTTGATGCTCGATCACGCGTTCACAACCCCAGCCGGGAACGCAACCTGCCAGATCAGCCTTGCCGTCGCCGTCGGCATCGAACAGCGCAGCTTTCTCGGGATCGGCCAGATCTCCAAGGTTTTGCACACCAGCGTCGTAGACGGATTTATTGACCAAATAGCCCTGCAACGCGCCATCGATCAGGGTGCCAACCTTTTCCAAGACCTCATCGCCACCGGATTCCTGGAAGAACGTGTCGTGTAGACCATTCCAGTGGACCGCAGTGAAATCCGCGTCGCCAGTTCCCAGGGCCAGGTGCAGCGTCTGCGCTTGAACCTCTTCCGGTTCCGCGACATCGTAGCCCAGATCAGTCAGAGCCTTGAACAGGATGCGGTGCTGGAACAGCTCTTCGGTGATCGGCTGGATGATCGGACGCACGGTGACGCCTTCGCCGGGCAGATGACCGTCGCCAAAGGCAGCCGTGCTCAGGACGGTTGTGGCAGCAAAAGCAGCCAATGTGGACTTGATGAACATTTTGGGATCCTCAGTGTTGTTTAGTGCGTTTTCTGTGGTTCAGGTGTTTCGTCGGGTTGAGGTTTCCTGATCAGGCGCATGACGGCGCCGACGGGGCCGCCCTCATACCAGTGGCGATGTCCGCGCTCGCGACCCGACTGGCCCATGCCTTGCGTGATCCGGTCCAGAACAATGGCCAGGATCACGATCCCAAGACCACCAACCAAGGCCTTGCCGGCATCCAGTCTGCCCATGGCCCGCAGCACTTCGTTGCCAAGTCCTTTGACCGAAATCATCGAAGCGATCACAACCATCGACAGCGACAGCATGATGGTCTGGTTTACCCCTGCCAAAATGGTCGGGGTGGCCAAGGGCAGCTCAACCTTGAACAGAACTTGCTTCGGATTGGCGCCAAAAGCCTGGGCGGCTTCGACCACCGACGGGTTCACACCCCGGATACCCAACGAGGTCAGGCGGATTAGGGGCGGCAAGGCAAAGATGATGGTCACCACCACACCCGAGACGTTGCCGATGCCGATCAACATGACCACCGGTACCAGATACACAAAGGCCGGGATGGTTTGCATGGTGTCCAGAATGGGGCGAATGGCCGCTTCGAAACGGTCGTTCTTTCCAGCAAGGATGCCCAGCGGAAGACCTATGAAGAAACACAGGATTACCGCTGACACGACGATTGCCAGCGTGGTCATTGCTAGGCCCCACGCATTGGGCGACAAAAAGCCCAGCACGGTCATCGCGATCGCAACAAGAATGGCCGTGCGCCGCCCTGCCGTCTGCCATGCGATCAGCGTGATGATAATCAGCATGATCAGCGGCGGAACTGCGTTCAAAGCCGTGTCGATACCGACGATCATTTCGTTGAAGGCGTTTTTGAAGGGCTGAATGATACCCCTGTTGGCGATGGCCCAACCTTTGACGCCATCCGCGCTTTCGGCGATACCAAGATCCACTGACGAGAAAGGATCGAGGATACTGAATTCTTTTTCTGCCATGGTGCCCTCTCAGTGTTTCATTGTTGCCGGGTCGTCGACATCACCCTGAATGCCACGCAACAGGGCATTCTTGGTGACGATCCCAACCGCTTTGCCGTCCGCCTTGACCACAACCGGGTGCTGGGTCGAAATGGACAGGTTGACGAGATCGTCAAGGGAATGATCCGGATGGGCTACGGGCCAAGCCTCGGGATCAAATGGTCCGCGGCGTTGTTCGAACGCTTCCACCGGCTCCATGATCTTTCCTGCGGAAATCAGTTCGAGCTTCGAGATGCCGGCCACAAAGTCGGCCACATAATCGTCAACGGGATTGGTGACGATATCCTCGGGCGTACCGACCTGTACAAGCGAACCATCTTTCATGATGGCGATGCGGTCCCCGATGCGGATCGCTTCGTCCAGATCGTGGGTGATGAACAGCGTGGTCTTCTTCATCTCAGCGGACAGGGACATGAACTTGTCCTGCAACTGACGGCGGATCAGAGGGTCGAGAGCCGAGAACGGCTCATCCATCAGCAGGATCGAGGGGTCGGCTGCAATTGCCCGGGCCAGACCTACGCGCTGCTGCATCCCGCCAGAGAGTTCATCAGGGTATTTTTGATCCCAACCATTCAAGTCCACCGCGTCAATCGCGCGCATCGCGTTTTCGCGACGCTCTTTCAGGTCGTGGCCCCGCACCTCCTGACTGAAGGAAACATTGTCCAGCACGGTGCGATGAGGCATCAGCGCCATGTTTTGGAACACCATGCCGATCTTCTCGGCCCTCACTTCTCGCAGATCCCGTGCGGACAGTCTGTTGACGTCCTGTCCTTCGATGAACAATTGGCCCGATGTGGGTTCGATCAACCGATTCACATGGCGAATCAGGGTCGATTTACCCGAACCCGACAACCCCATGATGCAGAAGATTTCACCACGCCCAACTGTAAAGGTCGCATCTTGAACGCCGACAACGCAATCAAAGCGATCTCGAACTTCCAGCTTTCCAAGCCCTTGTTGCTGAACGGCTTTCATCGCCTCATTGGCGCGGCGCCCAAAGATCTTCCACAAGTTGCGGCAATCGATCACGGCCTCTTCCGATTGTTTCGTCACCAAACTCTCCCCTCCAGAAACATTTCATGCATACAGCATATTTTCAATGTGTACACAATTTGTATTTTCTTGTAACACATTCTGCGCAATATGGTTGCTCAGCTTGAATAACAGCGTCATCTTGACCTGACTGGCTCAGAAGCAACGATGGAGATTGGAATGAAGGATGCGTCCAAGCGCAAAAAGACAGAGCTATTCGACTACCTGAAAACGGCCGTCATGACGCTTGAGTTGCGCCCGGGCGCGGACTTGGACGAGTCGAAACTCTCAGAGGAGTTTGAGCTTTCGCGCACGCCATTGCGCGAAGTTTTACGTCAGTTGGCAGGTCAGGGCTATGTCGATCTGCGAGAGAACCGGGGCGCGCGGGTCAGCGAGATGTCACATGTGACCCTGCGGGATTTCTTTCTGGCGGCCCCGATGATTTATGGTGCTGTTTTGCAGTTGGCGGCGAAGAATGCGACGTGTGTTCAGGTTGGAGCGCTCAAG